>CAXTVW010000115.1:0-11196 GCA_964247675.1 uncultured Acetobacteraceae bacterium | reverse complement strand
CAAAAGTTTTTTGCTTCTTTTTTTCAAAAAAGAAGGCCTTCCTTCCTTTCCTGGATATCGCCCCATGCAAGAACCCGTAGCCTTCCTGGACCTGAAGGCGCAGCAACGCCGCATACAACCGGCCCTGCGCGCCCGCCTGGAAGCCGTGCTGGCCCACTGCCAGTTCGTGCTGGGCCCGGAAGTCACCGAACTCGAACAGCGCCTCGCCACCTACGCCGGTGCGGCGCATTGCGTGAGCGTCAGCTCCGGCACGGACGCGTTGCAGATCGCCATGATGGCCGAGGGGATCGGCCGCGGCCATGCGGTGTTCCTGCCGGCGTTCACCTACACCGCTACCGCCGAGGTGCCGCTGGTGCTGGGCGCCACGCCGGTGTTCGTTGACGTGGATTCCCGAACGTTCCAGATCGATGTGGCCGACCTGCGACGGCGCATCGCGTCGGTGCGTGCCGAGGGCGTGCTGCGGCCGCGCGCGGTAATCGGGGTGGATCTGTTCGGCCAGCCGGCGCCCTGGCCGGAGCTGCGCGCGGTGGCGGAAGAGCACGGCCTGTTCCTGCTCGATGACTGCGCGCAGAGCTTCGGCGCCAGCCTGGCCGGCCGCAAGCTGGGCTGCGAGGCGGACGCGACGGCGATCAGCTTCTTCCCGAGCAAGCCGCTGGGCGGCTACGGCGATGGCGGCGCGCTCCTCACGGACTCGGCCGAGCGGGCGGCGCTGTACCGCAGCCTGCGCACGCATGGCGAGGGCACCACGCGCTACGAGGTGTTGCGCACCGGCATGAACGGCCGGCTGGACACGCTGCAAGCCGCGGTCCTGCTGGCCAAGCTGGACGTGTTCGAGGCGGAGCTGGCCGCCCGCGAGCGTATCGCCTGCATCTACGATGCGGCCTTGGGCAACCGGGTGGTCACGCCGGCGCGCGTGCCGGACAGCGCCAGCGCCTGGGCGATCTACGCCATCCTGCTGGCGGACCCGGCGGCGCGCGACGCCATGCAGGCCGCGCTGCGGGCCGACGGCATCCCCACCGCGATCTACTACCCGCGGCCGCTGCACCACCAGCCGGCCTATGCCCCGCATCACCAGGGGAGCCCGCTGCCCGTCTCCGAGGATCTGGCCACGCGTATCCTGGCGCTGCCGATCCACCCGGACCTGGCCGAGGACCAGGCCGCGCGGGTGGCAGACGCGGTTGTGCGGGCAACCTGACACGGTGCTCCCTGTTCAGGCTGGTCTGAACAGGAGACGCGGACATGTCTGAAATCACCAAGGGCGACCTGAAGCCGGGCCAGCCGAACGATCACCTGACGGACAAGGACACCGGCACGCAGCACGGCATCCCGGCCGGCGCCACCCAGGCGGACAGCCCCGGCGGCTACGGCAGCGGGGACCGGCTGGCAACCGAAACCGCGGTGCATCCGGAAGGCGGCAAGGACCAGGCCAAGGATATCTAAACAGGGTTCGAAACGTAGGCTTGGGAAGGGAGCGGTTTTCTCTCTTCCCATGAGTGGCGGAAAGTTCTTCTCTGCACAGGCGGGTTTTGCCGGACAGCTTGCGCCGTCGAGCCCGATTCGCTGCAGAAAGACTGAGAATGCCGCTTTTCACCAAGGGTGACCGTTCAGTTCTGTATATCCATGTGCCGAAGACCGGAGGGACGTCGGTCGAACACTTTTTTATATCAAATGGGTGTGCCGCGGAATATCTGGATACAGGCGGTGCCAAGTCGCTAAACCAATACCGCCGTTGTCCGCCCCAACACATGCATGCCGAGCAACTGCTGCTAATCCTCCGCCCGTTACGATGCACATACATTTTTGCAACTGTACGGGAACCGGTTGCTCGTATCGTCTCTGAATATCGTATGCGAGCGCGGGGACAATCCGGCTTCCCGAGTCTACCGAGTTGGCTGGATCAGGCTTTCAAGCGGTACGCCGAGGATGCTTTCATTTTCGACAACCACTTGCGTCCTCAGTCGCAATTCATTGTCCCGGGTTGCGATGTTTTCAGGCAAGAGGATAGTTTTGGAACAGCCCTGATCGACCGAATTGAGAGTCAGGCTCAGATTCAGTTTGAACGTCGAAGTTTCCCCCACAACAAGCCTGACAAGCAGGTGCATGTTCCGCCTGAGGACATCTTTTCCGCCAGCAAGCGCATCCGTGATTTTTATTGGCAGGATTACGCTGCATTTTATCCGGAACACCGGGGATGAGCCTGACTTACACGAGCGGCCGTTGCGCGGTTCTACAGATGCACTGCCGGCTTCACCAGCTGATTTGTTGACACCGGTGCCAGCCGCTTTAATCCGCGAGTAAATGTCTGCTTCTTCGAAACGGGGTTTTCAACACGTATTCGAACCAGAGAAAAACCGGCGCGGGTTGTCCACAAGTATCGTATCGATGTCCGCCTGCGGAACCCCCATCTCCAACAGACGCGGAAAAATCCGCTCGAACAAATGCGTCATCGTCCAGTTCGGCACAATCTTGGCAATGTCCTCGGCGCTGCCGACGCCGGGTATGTTGCCCAGCCAGCAATTCACCTTGTCCTGGCTCACCATGACCTGGTCCCGGTAGCCGGCATCGATCATCTGCTTGAGATTGCGCATCCGGTTTTCATCGCTGTTGAACACTTCCAGGCCGAAGCGGTCGAAGCCCACGTAGGCGCCGCGCGCGGCGAGTGAGGCCTGGTACGGGTGGTCGTCACGGCCGTCGCAATGGCCGACCAGCAGGCGGTTCGCGGCTACGCCCTCGCCGGTCACGATGTCGATCTGATCGTGTCCGCAGCTGCAGTTTTCCGTATGCGAGATGAGCGGCACGCCGGTGGCGCGCGCGGCCCGCGTGGCTGCCGTCAGCATGCGGCGCTCATAATCCGACACGGCGCCGTCACCGGTGGCGATCTTGATCAGCCCGGCTCTGATGCCGGTCGATCCGATGCCGTCCTCGATCTCGCGTATGTATATCTCCTCGATGGCGGACGTCTCGAGGAAGCGGAAGGTGTAGGGGATGCCGAACGCTTCGGTGTACACGCCTGTCGTGCAGATCAGCGTGATGCCGCTGCGCTGGCTGATCTCGGCGACGAACTCCACGTCCCGCCCGAGATCGGCCGGGCAAGGGTCAATGACGGTGCGCACACCGTAGGCGTGCAGTTGTTGAAAGGAGTCGACCACGCGGGAGATGGCGTCCGCCCGCCGGAACGGCGGCAGGCGCGTGTCCATGAACCACCCGGGATACCCGGCCAGCACGTGCTCGTGCACCAGGGTGCGGCCGAGCCTGTCCGGCGTGATGGAGCCGGCGGTGGTGTTTATCTGCATGTGGCAGCTTTGCCGACCGGAAGAAACCAAGCAAGCAGTCCTTCCCAACAAAAGGACCAAAAACCCCGCTTACGCTCCCCCCGGCCTATCAGCGAGTCCGCGACAGCCGAGTCAAAAGTTTTTTGCTTCTTTTTTCCAAAAAAGAAGGCCTTGCTTCCTTACGCCCTGCGTCCAATGCTGCGCCGCACCGCAAGCAATCCTTCCCGAGCGCCGGCCTTGCAGCAACGCCCTGCCGGCCTCGCGCAAGGGCCGACGCATGGCAACGGGCTTTAAAAGCCGCGCCGCCCTGCCGTCCGCGACGGTGGCCATGGTACTTGAAGCGGCGCGCCAGGCCGTCCTATGTCGCACAAAGCGGAAAACCGCATCAGGTCAGCACCGTTATGGTTGCCAACCCACACTTTCCGGTGCGACTCTCCGGGGAGCCCCCGAGTCCACCCCAGCGGAGAGAGCAATGTCCAAGGCCCCGGCAAAGACCACCACCGCACCCAAGAAGACGGCCAAGGCCGACGACGAGACCCCGAAGGTAAAAGCCAAATCGACCAAGGCTGTCGAGACGAAGGGCGAGGCGCCGCCGAAAGGCGCCAAGATCGCCAAGCCCAAGGACGGCGCCAAGCCAAACGCCCTGCAGCAGCCCCTGCAGCCGTCCGCCGAGCTCGCCGCCGTGGTGGGTGAAGGCAAGATGGCGCGCGGCGAGGTGGTCAGCAAAGTGTGGGTATACATCAAGGCCCACAAGCTGCAGAACCCCGATGACGGGCGCGAGATACTGGCTGACGACAAGCTGCAGAAGGTGTTCGGCAAGCCCAAGGTGACGATGTTCGAGATGAACAAGTTCCTGGCGCAGCATTTGAGCTGAAGGCAAGCAAGGCCTTCTTTTCTGAAGAAAAGAAGCAAAAGACTTTTGCTCCCTGTCGGCGACTGTATCAGCAGTCGCTTGCAGGGAGAAAAGTTTCTGGGCCTGTCTTATTCATGCACCATGTCCAGATCCGCGAACCTGGTGAACTCGCCCTCGAAGAACAGATCGATCTTCCCCGTAGGCCCATGCCGCTGCTTCTCCAGCAGCAGCTCCGCCTTGTTATGCACCTGCTCCATGTCGCGCTGCCACTTCTCCAGCGCGTTCTGAAACTTCTCCTCGTTGTCGAACGCCATCTGCTTCGGCGCCCGCTGCTGCAGATAGTATTCGTCCCGATACACAAACATCACCGCGTCCGCGTCCTGCTCGATCGAGCCTGATTCGCGCAGATCCGAGAGCTGCGGCCGCTTGTCCTCGCGGCTTTCCACCGCACGGCTGAGCTGGCTCAGCGCCATCACCGGTACCTTCAACTCCTTCGCCAGCGCCTTCAGCCCCTGCGTGATCATGCTGATCTCCAGCACGCGGCTCTCGCTTTTCACCCCAGCGGACGGCCGCATGAGCTGCAGATAGTCGATCACGATCAGCCCCAGCCCCCGCGTGCGCTGCAACCGCCGACACCGCGTGCGCAAAGCGGACAGCGTGATCGCCGGCGTGTCGTCGATATACAGCGGCAAATGCTGCAGCTTCTTGGACACCGACACGAACTTGGCGAAATCCCGCTCGCCTATCTCGCCGCGCCGTATGCGGTCGCTCGACACCCGCGACTCCTCGCTCAGCAGACGATTGGCCAACTGCTCGGCGCTCATCTCCAGCGAGAAGATCACCACCGAGTTCTTCGGCATCGCCTCAGGATCGGTCGCACGCGCATTCGCCAGCATGCTTTCCGCCGCCCCGAACGCGATCTTCGTCGCCAGTGCCGTCTTCCCCATGCCCGGCCGCCCGGCAAGTATCAGCAAGTCGCTCGGATGCAGCCCGCCGGTCTTCTTGTCCAGGTCACGCAGCCCGGTGGAAAGCCCGCTGACATGCCCGGCCTGCTTGAACGCCAGCTCCGCATTGTGGATCGCGATCGTCAGCGCCGAACTGAACACCATCATCTTGGTGTCCGCCGTGCCATGCGTCGCAAGGTCGAACAGCGATTGCTCGGCCAGCTCGATCTGCTTCGGCCCGTCCATGTCCGGCTCAGGCGAGAACGCCTGGTTCACCACCGTCTCGCCGATGTCGATAAGCTGCCGGCGTATCCACGAATTGTAGATCGCCTGCCCATAATCGCGCGCGTTGATGATCCCCACCATCGCCGTCAGCAACTGCGCCAGGTAGGCCGTGCCGCCCACCTCGTCGAGCACGCCGTTATGCTCGAACTCGGCGCGCATCGTCACCGGATCGGCAATCTGGCTCGCCTCTATCCTGCGCGAGATCGACTGGTATATCCGCGCATGCACCGGATCGGCGAAATGGTCCGCGGTCAGGAACTCGCTCACCCGATCATAGGCGCGGTTGTTGGAGAGCAGCGCCCCCAGCAGCGCCTGCTCGGCCGCGAGGTTGGAAGGCGGCAGGCGTTGCGAAAGGCCGAGGAGGGGAGAATCGATATTCGTCATTGCGCGATTTAATAGCGCACCCGGCCGCACTTGGCAGCGTTCAGGGCTGTGGGCTTCTGTGGAACCTGGGGGCGCTTTCTCATGACTGAAACATTACAGCTACTTGGCGCGTCGGACGTGGCGACATTGCCGCTGGACTCAAGCGCGCGCGCCGAACTGCAAGCGGCCCTGCGCCGGCTGGACCACAGCCGCGGCCTCATCGTGCGCATGGCGGACATGGTGGGCGGCGCCGTCAACATGGCCGGCCGCATGGGCCTGGCCCGCCTCGGCATGAACCGCACGCTGCAGTCCCGCTTCAGCTTCGTGGCCGAAGCCGCACTCGCGCGCGCCTACGACGTGGCAATACTCGGCCTGACCCAAATCCGGCCCACCCCGCGCCGCCAGGCCGCGCTGACCCGCGCCGCGGTGATCGCCTCCGGCGCGCTCAGCGGCTTCACCGGCCTCGTGGGCTTCGTCCCGGACGCCACCTTCACCACGCTCACCATCATGCGCGAGATCGCCCGCGCCGCCCTGGCCGAAGGCGAGGACCTCTCCAGCGAGGAAGCCCGCCGCGCCTGCCTGGAAGTGTTCGCCTTCCGCAGCGAAGCCGACCGGGACGAATCCGAGCTGGGCTACTTCTCCGCCCGCCTCGTCTTCCAGGGCCGCCCCTTCACCCTGCTCATCTCCGAAGTCGCCGCCCGCTACGGCGTCGTCCTGGGCGAAAAATTCAGCCTGCAAGCCGTGCCGATCGCCGGCGCCATCGCCGGCGCCTCGCTGAACGCCGCCTTCCTGGACCACTACCGCAACCTGGCCGCCGCCCACTTCACCATACGCCGCCTGGAGCGCCAGCACGGTCGCACGATCGTGCGCGAAGCCGCCGAACACCTGAAGAACCACGCGCAAGACGCTTCGTTCACAGAATCATGAGCGAAACCATCCCTGAAGACGACGACCTAACGCCAAAGCCGCAGTCGCAGGACTCCCAGCCCGGCAGCGAAGCCGAGATGGACCCGCGCCCGCAATCCCAGATGACGCACTACCGGAGCGCCGGCCGCCTCACCGGCAAGATCGCGCTGATAAGCGGCGGTGACTCCGGCATTGGCCGCGCCGTTGCCATCGGCTTCGCCAAGGAAGGTGCGGACGTCGCCATCACCTGGCTGAACGAATACGACGACGCGGCCGAGACAATCCGCCTCATCGAGGCCGAAGGCCAGCGCGCGCTCAGCATCCCCGGCGACATCGGCAACCCCGATTTCGCCCCACACCTCGTTCGCCAGGTGGTAGCCGAGTTCAACCGCATCGACATCCTCGTCAACAACGCCGCCGAACAGCACCTCTGCGAAAATTTCGAGGAGATCGACGACGTCCAGGTGGAGCGCACCTTCCGCACCAACATCCTGGGCCAGTTCTGGCTGACCAAAGCAGCCCTGCCGCACATGGGCGAAGGCAGCGCCATCATAAACTCCACCTCCGTCACCGCCTACAAAGGCGCCCCCACCCAGGTGGACTACGCCGCCACCAAGGGCGCCATCGTGGCCTTCACCCGCAGCCTCGCCATGCAACTCGTCAAGCGCAAAATCCGCGTGAACGCAGTAGCCCCCGGCCCCGTCTGGACTCCGCTGATCCCCGCCAGCTACCCCGCCGAAAAAACCGCCAAGCACGGCGAGTCCGTCCCGATGGAGCGCCCCGGCCAACCCGACGAGATCGCCCCCAGCTACATCTTCCTGGCCTCTGCCGACGCGTCCTACATGACCGGCCAGGTCCTGCACCCCAACGGAGGCTCAGTGATAAACGGATGATACACGCACAGGCCTTCCCCGACCCGATCCTGCCGCCGCAGCCGCCAAACCCGCCGTCCCCGCCCATGCCGGACGCGGACGTGCCTCCGCCGGACATTCAGTTGCCCCCTTTGGAGGAGCCGGTGCCGGCTATTTAGGTAAGCAAGGCCTTCTTTTCTGAAGAAAAGAAGCAAAAGACTTTTTGACTGGCTGTCGCGGACTCACCGGACAATGCTCGGAAACCTGCTGATGGGCGTCTCAGGTCGTGGGTGAACGCCGCAAGTCGCTGACTACTCACCATCCCGAGCGCCATATTCCCAGCACTTCGCCTTGCAGAACTGTCTAGGAAAGTCGTGGCACGAAATTCCAGTAATTACTGAGGGAACGGGACGCCACGAAGCGGTTCGATTTGAACGGTGTTTATTGCACCTGATGAAAACCGCAGAATGTGGCTCACTTCAACAGGCCAGGGTGTCCGCCTCAGCATGACGTATATTCCGCGCACCCGCTGGTCGCCGAACCGCCAACATGGAAACCGACCTTTGACGGTTCATACTCATAATTGAGAAGCTAATTTTGGCTTTGCCACGACCCGGATGCGCCCAAAGCGCACCTCGATCATGAAGGCATGTCGACCACCTTCTTGTCCGCAACCGAGTAAACGTCGATGGAACGACCAACGATTTTCAGTGCCGCAGCATCCTTCAGCACGGCCTGAAACTCGCCACTGGCGCCATGTGCATCCAAGGCCGCCTGGTCCCGCCAGCCCTCAACCAGACGAAAAGTGGCCGAATCGCTGATATCCTGGGCAACGTCGAGGAAGGCGCAGCCATCGCGAACTTTCGCCATACTTGCCATGCGCATAGCAAGCGACCGGAACGCCTCAACGTCGTCGGGCAGGAGACGATAGGTGGTATATATCAGCAGGGCAGGTGTTTCAGTCATCTCGGACTCCGTGCCAATAATGTAATGTTTGGCTCTGCAAATTGGGCGCGGAGCGTCGAGCAAACATCGAGGCTACGCCTTCGGGCTTTAATGCCAAGCCGACCAAGTCGGCTTCAGTTGCAAGCAATAATGAGAAACGTGGTGATAGCGTCTCCAAACGCAAGACTTACGCACGTTTGCGTTCGTCAAATCCCCTGGTAACGTGACCACGGCGGAAGGGAAGGAAACCTCTTCGGAGGCACCAGAGGTAATGCTGAACGCGCCCAGGGTTGGGCACCGGCCGTGTAATAGTCGGGCACGGCCCTTGCCTCCGCCACCTGGTGCATCATTCAAGACTTTCGATAAGCGGTTGGCTCGCTATCGAACCGAAGCAGACGGTGCACCACGGGACGATCGCGACGTGAGGCTTCGTTTGCTGAGCGCCCCAGCTTGCGGTTGTCGGAAAGCTGTGGATGGCTCACGCCAGATCACAGGACTCAACCATGCCCCTCGACCATTGGATCGCCTTTGTTGGCGCGTCCGCGGTGCTGTTAGCCATCCCAGGTCCAACAGTGCTGCTCGTCGTTTCCTACGCGCTCGGTCATGACAGAAAGCCAGTCGCCGCGATCGTAGCCGGGGTGGCGCTTGGCGACCTGACCGCAATGACTGCGTCTATGCTGGGCTTGGGAGCCGTGCTCGCGACGTCGGCAATGATGTTCACAGGGCTGCGCTTTCTCGGTGGGGCCTACCTCGTCTATCTCGGGATCAAGCTGTGGCGCGCGCCAGTCGGTGCGGCTGGGTTCGAAGCGGCACCGGCAGCAGGTCCTCTCCGCATGTTCGCCCACGCCTACGCTGTGACGGCACTCAATCCCAAGGGCATCATCTTCTTCGTCGCGTTCGTTCCGCAGTTCCTGGATGCCTCGCGCGCGCTCCTGCCGCAGGCAGCGGTTCTGGTCAGCACCTTCGTTTTCATGGCGACGTTGAACTCGCTGGGATTTGCACTTCTGGCTTCGGCGGCCCGGCAGCGGCTGAAGCAGCCACGCGTGCAGCAGGCCGTGAACAGGACAGGCGGCTCCCTGCTGATCGGGGCGGGGCTGTTCGCGTTCGGATGGAAGCGTGCGGCGGGATAATACGGTCGGGTGGTCGTGACCGCTTTCCACCAAACCTCGCCGTCCCCGAAAGCAGGACTTTCGGGCACAATCACAAACAAGCAATGTCAGGCAATTACGCTTCCAGAACTTAGCCAGTTGCCCCGAGGCATAGCTGTCAGCCCCGACCAACTTGGCCCCAAGCTGCCAATCCGCTCTCGGCCACTTTCAACTGCTCCTTCTCGCTGAACAGCAACCGGCGTTAACGCCCCCCTGAATGCGTTGCCGCTGGACGGCCAAAACAGCGCCCCCCAAGCGCTGCCCTGACCGCCAGAAAAACTGGTCGTCCCCGCTACTAAATCCTGCTGCCCGATCCCTCGCCCCTCCCCAAACATCCAAACACCGCTTGCCCAGCTTTCTCCCAGCGTTCTAAAAATGTTCTCTTCAACCCAACCCAGGTCCACCCTTCTGAACGCCATCCCACCCCACCCAACCGACCCCACCCAGGCGCAGCACCGAGCCGAAAACCTCGCCGCCTGCCTGGAATTGCGCGACCTCGGCCTGCAACTCGCCCGAGCCGCCGCCGCCCGAGCCCTCGCCGCCCACGAACACCAAACCCACGCCCCAGAACCCGAAGCCCCCCAAACCACCCCGAAACCCACCGATCCGGACCTGGCCTTCGCGCGACACTCCCGCAGCGTCCGCCAGTCCGTCGAACTCTGGGAAAAGATCACCAACAACACCTTCGCCCGCCGCCCCCAATCCCGCCACCAATCCTGGCCCGATTCCTCCAGCTTCGACCCCGATTCAGACCTCGATGACCTCCTCAACCGCCCCCATACCCAACCCTCGCTTTTCTCCGAGTCAGACCGCGGCAACCTCTACGAAGCCGTCGGCAACCTGGCTCTGATCCACCCCAACCACGCCGATATTCCCGAAACACTCCATGAAATCATCGCCGAAACCCTGACCGCCTACCCGGACGACCACCTCTCCGCCAACTTCGCCCGCGTGTGCCAAGCCTTCGACATCGAACCAGACCGCACCCGCCTCCAGCCCCACCTCGAGTCCCAGCTACGCCCGCCGGACCACTACCCGAAGCGGGAATAAGCAAGGCAAGGCCTTCTTTTTTGAAAAAAAGAAGCAAAAAACTTTTATCTCCCCGCCTGCACCAGAGCCTCGCCTGATTCTGCCGACATGCACCTCGGCAGAACCAGCGCACGCCTGCCCGCAACCGCCAGGAGCAAAAGTTTTTTGCTTCTTTTTTTCAAAAAAGAAGGCCTTGCCTTGCTTCCCCACCCGCCCCAGCCGATAACCCCAACCGGGAGGTCAGCGGCGGACGGGCGCCCTGCCAACCCGGTCAGGTCCGGAAGGAAGCAGCCGCAGTGGGTCAACGCACGGGTCGTTTGTTGGCCTCCCACCTTCGCCGCGCCACTGGCCTGGCGCAGACTCGCCCAGCCGAAACCCACGGGGCCGCCCACCGCGCATGAGTGACGACATCGACCAGGATGTGCTGCCGGCGCCGCTGCCGGAAGGCCCTGGCCTGTTCGGCGACGCCCCCGCTCCGCCGCCCCCCGCCCCCGCACCGCCCGTCTCCGCCGCCCCCGCGCCCGCCACGCCCTACCGCGTGCTGGCCCGCAAATACCGCCCCACCACGTTCGACGACCTGATCGGCCAGGACGCGATGGT
>CAXTVW010000114.1:0-11238 GCA_964247675.1 uncultured Acetobacteraceae bacterium | reverse complement strand
GGAGCAAAAGTTTTTTGCTTCTTTTTTTCAAAAAAGAAGGCCTTTCTTACTTCGCCCTCATCCCCAAACGATCCAGCAGCACCCGATCCCGCTCAGCCGCCGGATTAGCCGTCGTCAACAAACGCGGGCCGTAGAAGATCGAGTTCGCACCCGCCAAGAAACACAAGGCCTGCGCCTCGTCGCTCATCGCCTCGCGGCCGGCGGACAGGCGCACGTAGGAGGAAGGCATGGTGATTCGTGCGGCGGCTACTACGCGCACGAAGTCGATGGCGTCGATCGGCTCGGATTGCGCCAGGGGTGTGCCCTCCACGCGTACGAGTGCGTTGATCGGCACGGATTCCGGCGCCTTCGGCAGGCTGGCCAGCGTGGCGATCAGGCCGGCGCGGTCGGCCGCGTCCTCGCCCATGCCGACGATACCGCCGCAACAGACGTTGATGCCGGCGTCGCGCACATGGGCGAGCGTGTCCAGCCGGTCCTGGTAGGTGCGGGTGGTGATGACGGCGCCGTAATGCTCGGGCGAGGTGTCGAGGTTATGGTTGTAGTAGTCCAGCCCGGCGTCACGCAGGCGGCCGGCTTGCGGGGCGGTGAGCATGCCGAGGGTCACGCAGCTCTCCAGGCCGAGGGCGCGCACGCCTTCCACCATGGCGCATACGGCGTCCAGGTCCCGGTCTTTCGGCGACCGCCAGGCGGCGCCCATGCAGAAGCGTGAGGCGCCGGCCGCGCGGGCCGCGCGGGCTTCGGCGAGGACGGCGTCCACATCCATCAGCTTGCTGGCCGGCACGCCCGCTTCGTAGGACGCGCTTTGCGGGCAGTAGGCGCAGTCTTCCGGGCAGCCGCCGGTCTTGATCGAGAGCAGGGTGCTGATCTGCACGTGCGCGGGGTCATGGTGCGCGCGGTGGACGCTGGCGGCCTGGAAAACGAGCTCGGGGAAGGGTGTGTCCATGAGCGCGCCGATGCTGGCGGCGGTCCAGGCGGGCGGGGGGGTGATGGCGTTCATGGGATACGGTTTACCGCAGGATAGTCGGGCAGGCTATCCAGGTGCTGGCTGCAGAGGGGAGGGCGCAGGACGGCCCAGGCGTGGACGGCTGCGCCGCGGAATGATACGGATTGTGTATGAAATCGTGGTTGGCTGCCGTCTTTCTGCTGCTCTCGGTCACGAGACATGTACAGGCCGGGTGCAGCGTGGCGCTCAGCGCACAATTGCCCGTCATCCACGTGAAGAACCGCGCGATGGTGGACGTGGCCGTCAACGGCCAGCCGGCCACGCTGATGCTGGACACCGGGTCGTTCAGCAACATTCTCAGCACCGTGGCGGCACGCCGCCTGAGGCTGCATGCGGATCTGGACGGCGCAAACCATTTCCGTGGCGTGCCGCGAGACCCCTACACTATCGAAGGCCTGGGCGGCACCGGGCTTGGCGACGAGGTGGTGGCGGACACCTTCCAGGTCGGCGCCATGCACGGGAGGCATTTCCACTTCGTCACCGCCGATCTCGGGTCCGAGAAGCTCGACGGTTTCCTGAGCACGGATTCCCTGTCCGGCTACGACATAGACCTGGACGTGCCGGGCTCTGAGGTGCGGCTTTACCGGTGGGGTGGCGCGTGCGAGCGGCCGCGGGCCTACCTGCAGGAGCCACTCTACACCACGCCTCTGGCGATGGACGCGGACGACAAGCGGCCGCAAGTGTCCGTGCTGATCGACGGCCACAAATTCCGGGCGCTGATCGATACAGGTGCCAGCACGAGCACGATCTATCGCAGCGCCGCCGAGACGCTTGGTGTGGTGTTCGCGCAAACCGATCCGGCCCGGCGTTTCACCGTGACCGGCTTTGGCCCGCACAGTGTCTCTGCCGTGCGGCACGCGTTTTCCCTCACGATCGGTGACCTGACGTTCCGCAACATGCCAGTCGCGATCGTGGACAAATCGTCCCCGCGGATCGATCTGCTGCTGGGCGCGGACTTCCAGCGCAAGGTGCATCTGTGGATTTCGAACTCGTCCCGCACGCTGGTGATGCAGTATCCGCCGCAGGCTTCGCCGCTCGTGCAAGGGCAGTGACCCAGGCCTTCTTCCTTCAAAGAAAGGCTCGCTTGCCTAGACCCTGATAGGCACCCCCGCCCTGTTCATGCTGGTGCGTATCGTCTGCAGCGTCTGGATACGCGCCACGCCCGCAGCCTCCGTCAGCCGCGCGGTCAGCTCGTTCTCCGCCGCCGTGCCGCGTGCCATCAGGCGCAGCAGGAAGTCGCCGCCGCCCCTGATCATGTGGCACTCGCGCACCTCCGGCCAGGTGCTCACCAGCGCCTCGAAGGCGGCCAGCGCCGCCTCCTTCTGGCTCTCCAGCCCGACGATAACGAAGAAGGTCACCTCCCAGCCGAGTAGTTGCGGGTCGGTGTCGGCGTGGTAGCCGCGTATGATGCCGGCCTCCTCCAGCCGGCGGACGCGGCGCAGGCAGGGCGGCGCGCTGATGCCGGCGCGGCGGGCGAGCTCCACGTTGGTCATCCGGCCATCCGCCTGCAGCTCGGTCAGGATGCGCCGGTCGATCGCGTCTATCTCCGGCAGGGTCGCCGCGTCTTGCTTCATCGTCATGTTTCTTGGACTCGCGAAGCCCAGGTCATAGCATAAAGCGGCGGCTCGGCTACGTCGTCCGGTCTTGAAGCTGCCACCGCGCTGCAAATGCGGGTAGATCAAAGCTTTTTGCTTCTTTTTTCAAAAAAGAAGGCCTTTCTTCCTTCCTTGCCCCGGCTCACCCGACGACCGATATCGGCTGTCATAACCGAACGAGCCGCGCCGATCATGCCCGAGACCTACCGCACGAAACTCCTGGTGATAGGCGCCGGCCCAGCCGGCTACACCGCCGCCATCTACGCCGCGCGCGGCAGCCTGGAGCCCATCCTGGTGGCCGGCCTGCAGCCGGGCGGCCAGTTGATGATCACCACGGATGTGGAGAACTACCCCGGCTTCTCGGCCGCCATACAGGGCCCATGGCTGATGGAGCAGATGGCCGCGCAGGCCGAGCACGTGGGCACGCGTATCATGAACGATCTGATCATGGAGGTGGATTTCAGCCGCCGGCCGTTCCGTTGCGTGGGCGACTCGGGTGACCTGTACATCGCCGACACGATCGTCATCGCCACTGGCGCGCAGGCGCGCTGGCTCGGCCTGCCGTCGGAGAAGGCGTATCAGGGCGCCGGCGTATCGGCCTGTGCCACGTGCGACGGGTTCTTCTACCGCGGCAAGCGGGTGGCGGTGATAGGCGGCGGCAACAGCGCGGTGGAGGAGGCGCTCTATCTGACCCACCACGCGGACAGGGTGACGCTGATACACCGCCGCGACTCGCTGCGGGCGGAGAAGATCATGCAGCGCCGGCTGTTCGAGCATCCGAAGGTCGACGTGGTGTGGAACCACATCGTCGAAGAGATAGTCGGTGGTGGCACGCCCGCCGTGGTGACGGGCATACGGCTGAGCCATCGGGAGACAGGTGTGGAGCGGACGCTGGACCTGGACGGCGTGTTCGTGGCGATCGGGCACACGCCGAATACCGCGGTATTCCGCGATCATGTCGATCTGGACAGCGAAGGCTACGTGCGCACCGCGGCCGGCAGCACGCGCACCAGCATCGAAGGCGTATTCGCCGCCGGTGACGTGCAGGACAAAATCTTCCGCCAGGCAGTGACGGCCGCCGGAACAGGTTGCATGGCGGCGCTGGAAGCGGAAAAGTGGTTAACTGAGGTGGCTCCGAGTCCCGTGCTGGAACACGCCTGACGCCGCCGGCGTCGCGTGGCGGCGCCGCCTGAAGAGGACTGAGCCATGGATTGGGACAAGCTGCGTGTCTTCCACGCCGTCGCGGAAGCCGGCAGCTTCACCCACGCTGGCGACACGCTGAACCTGAGCCAGTCCGCCGTCAGCCGGCAGATCTCCGCGCTGGAGGAGGCGCTGCAGGTGCCGCTGTTCCACCGGCACGCGCGCGGCCTGATCCTGACGGAGCAGGGCGAAAGCCTGAACCAGACGGTGCGCGAGGTGTTCGCCAAGCTGGCGATGACCGAGGCGCTGCTGACCGAGAGCCGAGACAAGCCGGCCGGCAAGCTGAAGATCACCACCACGGTAGGCTTCGGCAGCAACTGGCTGGCGCCGCGCCTGTTCCAGTTCCTGGAGCTGCACCAGGACGTGACGGTCAGCCTGCTGCTCGATGACGGCGATCTGGACCTGGCAATGCGCGAGGCGGACGTGGCCATACGCATGCATCCGCCGAAGCAGCCCGACCTGATTCAGCGGCATCTGTTCGAGATCGAATGGCACATCTGCGCCTCGCCCGAATACCTGGCGCGCGCCGGCACGCCGGCCACCGTGGAGGATCTGGACCGCCACAAGCTGGTCCTGTTCGGCGACTACCACCCGCCGGTGGGCGACATAAACTGGCTGGCCACGGCCGGGCGCCGTCCCGGCCAGCCGCGCCGTCCGGTGCTGGAGGTGAACAACCTTTCCAGTATGGCGCAGATCATACGCGCTGGGCTGGGCATCGGGGCGCTGCCGGGCTGGATGGCGGCGGAGATGGACGGCCTGACACGCGTGCTGGCGGACGTGCCGCGGCCGAAGGTGGATTGCTACTTCGTTTATCCCGAAGAGCTTCGGCATTCTAAACGTGTGGCGGTCTTCCGCGATTTCCTTTTGGCGCGGCTGCAGCAGCAGCGGGGACATTAAGCAGGCAAGGCCTTCTTTTTCGAGAAAAAGAAGCAAAAAGCTTTTATCTGCGCTGTCGCCGACTTGTCCGGTTAGCCGCCGACAGGGGAGCAAAAGTTTTCTGCTTCTTTTTTCAAGAAAGAAGGCCTGCTTTACTTCGGTGCTCCCGCCAACGACTTGGCCAACGCCGCCAAGTATTTCTGCTCACGTGTGGCATAGGAGCGGGCCTCGTCCGTGCCGGCCATGACGAACACAGTGTGCGGGCTGGTCGCGCGAAGGTCACTGACAGGCGCGCCGATCGCGTCGTCGCTCAGAGCCTGCGCACTGAGCTGGGCGAATTTCCAGCCCTTGCCGTCCGGCTGCGCCAGCAGGGTCACGCTGTCGGTCAGCTCCTGCTTGTCGTGCGTCACGACGGCAAGCGAGATGGCCGGTTCAGGCGTGGCATCGCCAGCCTTCATTAACCCGATCCGGACGGCCAGCTGGTTCGCGGCTTCGATGCGCGGCATGCGATACATCTCGAACGCGGCGAGGGCGTGGTCGAAATCCGCGCGCCTCTGCCGCATGTCGGCGGTTGGCGCGTAGAGGTCCTGCGTGGCGCGCAAGGTGAAATCGACATGCACGCGCCAGCTCCCGGCCGGCAAGTCTTTCGATCCGAGCGTCTTCATCGCCTCGAAGCTCGGTTTCACGCCGCTGAGCTGCAGGTAGGTGGGCTCGGACTGCGCCAGGTAGGCGGCGATATCGGCATCAGCCGGTTTCTTCGCCGCCGGCCCGCAGCCGGAGAGGGCTGCCAGGGTGAGTATCGTGGCGGTGGCGCGTGGGGGCATCGGGGACCTCTTGAGAGCAGGCAAGGAAGGCCTTCTTTTTTGAAAAGAAGCAAAAAACTTTCGACTCCGCTGTCGCGGACTTCTCCGGTTAGCCGATGACAGGGAGCAAAGTTTTTTGCTTCTTCTTTAAAAAAGAAGGCCTTGCTTCCCTACTTACGCCTCGCCGCAATCTCCCGATAGAACGCCTGCTTGCGCTCCTCCTCCTCCGGCGTACGGAACCGCCTTACCAAATGATGGATGTGCGGCCCGCCGCGCGACAACCCAAGCGCTGCGGCGTCCAGTTTCAGGCTCCTGTGCCCTATACCCTGCACCGTCTCGTGCACGGCGCCGCTGTAGCGCACGCGGTGGTCCGGCGTGTTGCGGAGCAGGCGCACCTGACGATCCGGGTAGGCGATCATGGCGCCGGACTTGTCGGCACTGGGGAAGTTGTATCGGGGCAGCGCGTAAGCATCCACGCCGGATTCCTGCCCGGTCGTTGCCAGGAGCTCCAGCAACGGCGTGTGGTCTTCGGCGACCAGTTCTTCGTCGGCGTCCAGCATCAGCACCCATTCTATCCAGTCCGGCACCATCGCCAGCGCCGCGTTGCGCATGGCGGCGAAGTCGTCGTCGAACAGCGTGTGGTCGCGCTGCGCGTGGGCGTAGGGTACGCCGCTTTCGTCCAGGAAAGCCTGCGCGATGGCGGGCGTGGCGTCGCGCGAGCCGGTGTCCAGCACGGCGTAGAAGCTGGCGACCGGTTGCGTGCTGGCCAGCATGTTGCGCACGCAGATGGCTTCGTCGCGCACGATCGCGGCGATGGCGAGTGCCGGGTAGGCACCGCGGCTCGGTGGCGCCGGCCTGGCCGGCGGCGGCGCGTAGGTGACGGGCAGCATCCAGCCGCCGACCTGGAGCAGGGTCAGGCCGTGCCATGTGATTGACGGCTCGCAATGGTGGCGGCCGCGTATCTCGGTTTCCAGGGCGGCGGGATCGAAACCGTCCTGTGCCGGGCCGAGCACGAGAAGGGTGCGCTGGGCGAAGTTGCCGCGCAGGGCGTCCATCCAGGCGGCGGTGGCGGAGCGGTCCAGCAGGTATAGCGCGTCGATTGGGCGGCCGAGGGTCGTGAGCAGGGCGGCCACATCCTTGGGTTCGGCATACAGGCGGAATACGGTTGTTCCGTCGGGCAGGCTGGCCACGGCCGGGACGGCGGGTGGAAAACCGGCGCCGATATGCAGGATTGCGGCTTCCAGCTGGCCGAACGGCGCCAAATCCTCCAGACTCAGGCCGGGCGATGCGCCCACAGCGATAGCGAAGCGGACGCGGTCCTCGCCCTCAAAGAACCGTCCGACGCCGGCGGCCAGAGCGGGATCGGCTTGGGGCGTGGCGTCGGGCGACGCGGGCGATGGCGCGGCGCGGGCGAGCAGGGCCAGCGCCAGAGAGGCGGCCACATGCTCGCCCGCGTCCAGCACGCGGCCGGTGGTGCGGGCAAACACGGTGCGGAACTCGCTGGAGACGAAGATCGCCCGCCGGCCGCGGTCCAGCGTCTCGTAATAGGCCTTGAAGGCAGCGACCGTATCCGCGGCTTCCGGGTCGCGCGCGAGCAGGCAGCGATAGAGTGCCACCACCTCCTCGTCGGTCATCATGCCTGCGGCCCGCGCAAGTCCGCCGGTGCATGTTGCGGCGGCACCGCCGGCAGCATTTCGGCCGCGGCGGCGACGGCCGCCTGGGTCAGCGCCGGCAAAGGCTGCAGTCGCGCCAGAACGCGCACGTTGCCGTGCCGGGCGATCGCCTCGGCGTTGCCGGCATCCTCGGGACCGACCATCACCGCCCCCCATACGGTCAGGCCGCGCGCCCGCAGCGCCTCGAGCGAGAGCAGAGTGTGGTTGATGGTGCCGAGCGTGGTCCTCGCCACGACCAGGACAGGGAGGCCCAGCTGCACCATAAGGTCCGTCATGAGCGCGCCGCCACCGAGCGGCACCAGCACGCCACCCGCACCCTCGACCACGATGGGCGTGCGGCCTTTGGGCAGGAGGAGGTCGGCCAGCGCGACGGTAGCACCTTCGGCGGTAGCGGCGGCTTCCGGAGAGAGTGGCGCCTGGAAGGCGTAGCGCGGCGCATGCATGCGGCTCGCCGGTGCGCCCGCCAGGTCGGCGACCGTGCGCGTGTCGCCCGGATCCTCGGCCAGACCGGTCTGCACCGGTTTCCAGTAGTCAGCGTTCCAGCGGCGGACCAGGCAGGCGGAGACCACCGTCTTGCCTATGCCGGTATCGGTGCCGGTGACGAACACCCCGGGGCGCAAAGGGATCAGGCTGCCCTCGCCAGTGCCGGCCAGGCATCGGCCAGGGCGTCGATGAGGCGGCCGACTTCGGCATCCGTGTGCGCGGATGACAGGGCCACGCGCAACCGGCTGGTGCCCGGCGGCACGGTCGGCGGCCGGATGGCGATGGCCAGCACGCCGGCGTCGCGCAGCCGTTCGGACAAGGCCATGGTCAGCGCTTCCGGCCCCACGATCGCGGGCACGATCTGGGTCGTGGAGGACCCGTGGTCGATGCCGAGTGCCGCCAGGGCGGCACGCACCCGCGCGGCATGGGCGGCGAGGCGGGCCCGATCGGCGTCCATGCCCGGCACCAGCTCGAGTGCTGCGTCCATCGCGCCGAGCACTGCAGGCGGCAGGGCGGTGGTGTGTATGAAGCCGGAGGCGCGGTTCACCAGCCAGTCGCATAACGGCCGGCTGCCGGCGACGTAAGCGCCAAAACCGCCAAGCGCCTTGCTGAACGTGCCCATCGCCAAGTCCACGCCGCCAGGCACGCTGCCGGCCAGGCCCATGCCGCGCGGGCCCAGCACCCCGGTGGCGTGCGCCTCGTCCAGATATAGGAAGGCGCCGTGCCGGTCCGCCAGCGCGCGCAGCGCCGGAAGGTCCGCGGTGTCGCCATCCATCGAGAACACGCTTTCCGTCACGATGAAGCGGCGCACGGACGCACCTTCGTGCGCGGCCAGCAGGTCCGCCAGATGCGACATGTCGTTGTGCCGGAACACGATCTGGCTGCGGCCGGCGGCGCGGCAGCCATGGTGCAGGCTGGCATGGTTCAGCGCGTCGCAGAACACCAGCGGCGGCGGTCCTGGCATACGCAGGAGCGCGGCGAGGACGGAGGCATTGGCCTGCCAGCCGGAGGCGAACAACAGCGCAGCTTGCGTGCCTTTCAGCGCCGCCAGCCGCGCCTCGACACGCTCGTGCAGGCAGAGCGTGCCGGTGACCAGACGGGATGCGCCGGCGCCGGCGCCGTGTTCCGCGGCCCAGGCGCCGGCGCGCGATTTCAGCAGCGGATGCTGCGACAGGCCCAGATAGTCGTTGCTGGAAACGTTCAGCAGCCCTTCCGGCCGCGTCCGCGTGGCGCGCCGCAGCCCGCGTGTCGCCAGGCCGTCTAGGGCTTCGGTGAAGTCGGCGTCGAAGCGGGACATGCCGTTCTGGTCGATCAGGCGGGGTTGGCTGTCAAGCCTGTGGCGGCAGGCGAGGGAGGAAGGCCTTCTTTTCTGAAGAAAAGAAGCAAAGATTTTTTGTTCCTGTCGGCGAACGCTGAAACAGCCGCCGGCCGGGCAACGGCACGCTTTTCTCTCCGACAAAGGACAGCTTGCTTTTCTTGCGAGCTCGAACGGCTCCGTAAACCAGTTGGCAATCGCCAAACCGTAAAATGCGTGGCGGGCAAAATTCCGCTCCTTTTTCTCATCTGCTGGAGACACGCAAATGGCGGCCATACCGAACCTCGAAGTCTACCAGGGCACCAGCTCGAACGTCGCATGGAACACCGCGAGCAACTGGTCCGGCGGCGTGGTTCCGGGTGCTGCGAACACCGCGCTGTTCACGCACAATGCCGTGCTGTCTGGGCCGATCGAGGTGGGCACGCTGATGCTGATCGGCAGCGAGACGGTGTCGATCAACGGCGCGATCAAGACCGATTCAACGAACGTGTGCGAAAGCTTCATGGTCTGCCAGGACAGCAACGTGACGTTCAACGCCGGCTCCAGCCTGACCGATGCCGGCGGGTTCGAGGTGGGTGTGCACGGCGTTGGCAGCGTGACCGTGGACGGCGCTTCGGGCAGCCTGGCGGCCGCGAGCCTGCACGTGGCAAACCTCAAGATCGGCCAGTTCACCGGAGGCGTGGGCACGCTCACTTTGGCTGGCGGCAGCGTCAGCGTGGTGGCTCCTTGCCTGGTGGGGCTGGCCGGGCAGGGCACGCTGAACATGAGTGGCACGTCCACGCTTACCGCAAATGGGCTTGGCCTGGGCGCCCAGGTCACCGGAAGCGGCCATCTGAACATGAGCGGCAACGCGAGCGCCTACGCCGCCAGCTGGATAGACATCGGCACCGCGGTTGCAGGCGGCATCGGCGGCACCGGTGCAGTTGCGCTTTCCGGAAACGCCAGCCTGGCCTGCAGGGACACGGTGACGGTGGGCGCGGGCAGTTCGGTGACCATGGCGGGCGGCACGCTCAGCGCCGGAATCGGCGGCATGGGGCTGGTCGTCGATCAGGGTGGCACGGTGTCCGGCAACGGCACGATCGTCAGCGCCAGCCATGGGGTGACCGTCAACGGGTCACTGGAATCGGCAGGCGGCACGCTGATGGTGACCGGCAATCTGAGCGGCATGGGAAAGGTTGAGATCGGCGCCGGCAGCACGCTGGATCTAGTGGCCAGCAAGATTTCGGCGCCGACCCTGTCCTTCATGGGCAGCACGGGCACGCTGGAGCTGGCGCCGGAAGTCGGCGGCGCATTCAGCATCGCCGGCTTCCAGGCGGGCGACCAGTTGCTTGTGGCCGGCATCGACCACGCGAGCTGGAACGGGACGACGGACGTGCTGAGCCTGAGCGAGCATGGCCAGGTCATGGACCAACTCCACCTGACAGGCGTGGCGGCAAATGCTGCGTTCAGTGTCACGCCGGGTATCGGCGGGAGCATGATCGCGCTGGTGCCGTCGCACCACTAGAAGAAAACAGGCAGTCCTTTTCGAAGGAAAAAGGAATCGAAAAACCTCTGCTCCCCCCGCATTTGCAACGTCCGCGTGTCCTAGGAAGACCGCGGTGGCTCAAATGCGTGGGGAGAAAGTTTTTTGCTTCTTTTTTTCAAAAAAGAAGGCCTTGCTTTCTTACGCTGCGGCAATGGCCGCGTCGAACGCCCGGACAACAGCGCCCGGCGATTCGGCGCGCCACACCGCCCCGCAAGCCGCGATGAAATTCGCGCCGGCCACCACCAGCGGCGCACAGTTCTCCGGCGTGAGGCCGCCGATGGCCACGACGGGAAGCTCCATCAGCTCCGCCCACCAGGACACCAGCTCGAATTCAGGGTGAGAGCGGGCCTCGACCGTGGCGGTCGGGAAGAACGCGCCGAACGACACGTAGTCGGCGCCCGCCTCGCCCGCGCTCAGGGCCGCATCGCGGCTTTCGCCGCAGGAGACGCCAAGCTGCAGCTTGGGGCCAAGCAGCCGCTTCGCATCAGCGGCAGGCATGTCGGCGGAGCCGACATGCGCGCCGTCACAGCCGGCCTGCACCACCAGGTCCGGCCGGCCTTCCAAAATCACCGCCACGCCGCGCGCGTGTGCCACAGGGCGCACGAGATCGGCGGCTCGGAGCAGTGCGTCGTCATCCGCGCCAGGCAGGCGCAACTGCAAGGCGGCCACGTCGCCGGAATCCAGGGCGGTTGCCAGGGTTGTTGCGAAGTCCGCCGGTAGGGCGGGAGGCGTCAGGAGATAGAGGCGGCAGTCGTAAGGCATAAG
>CAXTVW010000113.1:0-11239 GCA_964247675.1 uncultured Acetobacteraceae bacterium | reverse complement strand
CGCCACGCGCCATCCAGATGGCGCGGGTACGCCGGCGCGGGCGCATGTCGGACGAGGAAATTGCACGCGTGATCGCGCTGCAGACGCCGGATCCGGAGAAGCGGCGCCGGGCGGATGTGGTGGTGCGGACGGGGCTGTCGCGGTTCCACGCGATGCAGGCTATTCGGCGGTGGTTGGCGGAGGAGAGGAAGGAAGGCCTTCTTTTTTGAAAAAAAGAAGCAAAAAACTTTTACTTCCCTCGCATTTTCGGCGTGCGCGTCTGTCCGAGGGGATTTGGACGCTGCAACTCGGCGGGATCAGCACGCGACGGTTACGGACAAGCGGCTTCCGATGCTCTTCTTCGTGTCCCTGGTGCTCTCCCCTACCAGGAAGAAACACACTGAACTCTGCTTATGCCGTCTCAGGCACTAGCAACGTCCCAGTTCTGGCATCGCACGTGCCCAGATCCGCATCCGTAAGCATGCGCCAGGAGCCGCCTGCGAGTATCTCGCACGGCCGAAAACGTATTTTGTAGGCCATCTTCCGGCTCTCCGGCACCCAATAGCCGAGATACACGTAAGGCAGGCCCTGCGCCCGCGCGCGCTCCACAAGCCAGAGGATGGCGTAGGTGCCTAGCGAA
Source organism: uncultured Acetobacteraceae bacterium (assembly GCA_964247675.1). Taxonomy (GTDB): domain Bacteria; phylum Pseudomonadota; class Alphaproteobacteria; order Acetobacterales; family Acetobacteraceae; genus BOG-908. Next base: position 10,620 of record CAXTVW010000113.1, on the reverse strand, counting down.
CGTTTGGTCAGTTCCGGCGCGAAGAAGCTGTAGACCGCGGATAGCCCATCGCCCAGGCGGTCTGCCAGGCAGGCGCCGACGAGCTTGTCGTCGTCGTCGCGGAATTCCACCACCATGGTTTCGATGGGCGTGTCCTCGACCATCGCGCGGTAGTCGTAGAAGCTCATCGTGGCCATGTCGCCGTCGCCGTGGCGGGCCTGCTGGTAGCGCTGGAACAGGGCGAACTGCTCGGCGGTGGCGCGGGCCGGCACCTCGAAGCCGTCGGTGCCCTCGTTGGCGCGGGCCACACGGCGCAGGCCGCGGTCCGCCTCGAAGCGCCGCGTGTCTATGCGTATCGGCACGCAGGCGGAGCAGTTCGGGCAGACCGGGGCGTAGGCGATGTTGTGGCTGCGCCGGAAACCGGCGCGCGACAGTCGGTCATGCAACGAGTCCGCATCGGGTCCGGTGATCTCGGTCACCACCTTGCGTTCCGTCCGGCCCTGCACGTAGGGGCAGGGCAGCGGCGCCGTTGTGTAGAAGAACTGCGGTCTGCGCGGCGGCTTGTAGGTCATTGGGTCACAGTGTGCAGCGTTGCAGTCCTGTAGGGCAACAACGAAGAAGGTGCCGCGCCCACCAAATAAAAAGAGGGACCCGCAACGCCGCAAATGCGAGGGAACAGAAGTTTTTTGGTCCTTTTTTTTGAAAAAGGACTGCTTGCTTCCTCGCCTACGGCTCCAGCCGCAAAGTCCCCCCAACCGTGGCCGGCTTCTCCGGGATTGTGATCGACTCTCCGCGAGCCCAGAGCGGCATCATGTCGAAGGCATGTCCGCTGAGCAGGTTGCCCGACTGCCCGGGTGTCACGACGAACCGGCTGCGCTCCAGGCCGGCCACATCGTAGATGCCCCGGTAGGCGGCGCCGTGGCGTGAGGCGAAGTCGCCCAGGTCGCCGCTGCCGCCGCGGAACAGCGTGCTGTCGTCGCCGTCCACCGCCACGCGGCGGCTGGCCAGTCCGCCTATGACCGGCAGCGCGCCCAGCAGCGGGTGGGCGAACACCGCCTGGTGCGCCGTGCCCCAGCGCCAGGCGTTCGGATCGTCGCCGTATTTGGCGGCAAGCTGCGCCACCGAGTCATGCAGCGCGGTGCTCATTGCCGGACGGCAATCGCCGTTGCACCACACCGCACCGGCGGGCGTGACCAGCCAGTCCAGAAAGCTGCCCCAGTGACCGAGGTCTTCCTCGCCCACATGGTTGGCGGCGATGACGTTGGCGACGAACCGCTGGACAGCGGCGTTGAAGATCAGCGGCTCCGGCCGGTCCTTGCTCATCGTGCCGTCCCAGCCCGCGAGCAATCCCTGCGCCACGCCGGTGGCGCCCTGTTGGCGCGGCAGCGCGGCCAGATACGGCAGCACGTCATGCGCCAGCACGCTGACATCGTCGCGCTGCATGGAGGCGAAATCCTCCATTGCGAAAGTGTCTTTCGCGCCCAGCCGTTCGTGGATGCGGCGGGCGCGTATCGGCTCGGGGAAATCGCGGCCGAGGAACGGCAGGAAGCTTGGCGGCTCAGTGCGCTCGTTGGCGTTCTCCACCGAGCCGCTCGCGGGATTGACGAAATGCGGCAGCGAGGCGCCGCCGGAGAAGCCCAGCCAGTCATGCGCGCCGTCATCGCCGGCCACCGGCGCGCTGCCGTCTCCGGCGCGGCGCACCGGCACCTGGCCGGTGGTGAACAGGGCGATGCCGTCCGGCCCGGCCACGGTCAGGTTCTGCATCGGCGCCGTCATCAGGCCGGCGGCGCGTCCCGCGTCCGCCACGCTGGCCGCGTGGTTCAGCGCGAACAGGCCGGGTGCGGGGCTGCCGAGCTGGAACTGCGCCATCTCCACGGCCATCACGGGCTCCGACTTCGCCCCGTCCGGACCCTCATCGCTGATCACCGGACCGTGGCGCGTGCTGCGCACCTTCACCTGCACGTCCGCCGCACCCCGCACGTGGATCACCTCGTCGCGCGTGGCGAAGGCCATCGGCCCGTCCGGCGTGGCGTAGCGGCCGTCCGGCAGCACGCGCTCGATGAACACGTCCTGCGTGTCGATGCCCGTGGTGGTGAAGCTCCAGCCGATATGCGCGTTACGGCCGATCACCAGGAACGGCACGCCAGGCGCCGTGGCGCCGACAAGCACGCCGCCTGGCGTCTCGATACGCGCCAGATACCACAGCGCCGGGAAGCCCAATTGCAAATGCGGGTCGCCCGCCATCAGGGCCGAGCCGGTCACCGAGCGTTTGCCATCCACCGCCCAGGCGTTGGATGCCTCGTCCGGCAGCGTGAAGGCTTCCGGAAACGCGGGCAGGCGTTCCAGCAATCCCTGCTTGACCGCGGCCGGCGCCGCGGGCGGCGCGGAACTGTCAGGCGCCGCCGTGCTGTCCGTAGGCGGCCACAGCTCGCCTATGCGCGCGGCCGGGATGTGCCCCGCCATCGCCGCGCGCGACAGCTCCGTGCGATAGTTGTCGGCGAGCCATAGCGACACCGTCTCGCTCCACAGCAGGCAGTCCGACGGCTTCCAGGGCTCCGGCGCGCCGAGGGCCAGGAACTCCGGCGCCGCCATCCGGCCGCGCTCGGAAATCCAAGCGTTCACGCCACGTGCATAGGCCTCCAGAATGGCTTTCAGCTCCGGCGCCAGGCCCGCGTAGGACTGCTCCGCGTGCAGCCGCTCGCCGAACACGCGCGCCATTTGGTCCACCCGCACGGCCCGCGCGCCGGCAATCTCCGCCAGCCGGCCGGACGCCTGGCGACGCGTGAGCTCCATCTGGAACATCCTGTCGCGCGCATGAAGATAGCCGAGGGCGGCCGCCGCATCCGGCTCGTTCGCCGCATGGATGCGCGGGATGCCCCAGCCATCCAGCGTGACCTCTACTGGGGCGGACAGGCCGGCGATGTGCAGCGTGGCGCGTGCGGGCGGCAGCGTTTGCCAGAGGGTGAAGGCTACGGCGCCGACCACCAGGATCAGGAGGAGCGCTGCGGCTCTTAGGAGCTTCATCTTGTGGCTGTCCGTGTTGGTAAGGAAGGAAGGCCTTCTTTTTTGAAAAAAAGAAGCAAAAAACTTTTTCCTTTGCGACGCTTCCCGGCTTTGAATTGTCCTGGGGGGCTTGGCTGGTCGAATGTGAAGTGTGCGTCGGTCAATGCCTGTGGATCATCGTGATCGTGGGGAATTTCTTGTCTCCGCCGATGCTGACATGGGTTCTTTCGACCAAAGTGAATCCAAGTGCCGCGTAGAAGGGTTCAACGCCCAGGCTGGAGAAACACCTGAACGTGTGGACACCTGCCGCAAGCGCCTCCTGCTTGCAACGTTCGAAGATACCTCTTCCCAAACCGTTTCTGATGTAATTGGTATGCGTGCCAAAATGACGGACATGCGCGACCCCGCTTTCGATACGGTTGCTGCCCGGCTCCTGGTGCGTCCAGCCGCCACAGGCGACGATCCGGCCGCCTGTCACCTCCTGGACATGATAGGTTCCAGACGCGAGCAAGCCGGCGTTCGCAACCGTCATGGTCGGCAGGACGAGGGCCAACACTGCCGGATCATAGTCCGCAGCCATGAGCTGGGGATAGGCGTTCGCCAGAACGGCCGTGACGGCTTCAGCGTCGGTCTCCCGCGCTGTCCTGAGGTTGAATTGCTCGCCGCTCATTTGCCGTTCGCTTCTTGCCTCGTGCGCGGCTGTTGCTGAAGCAAGCAAGGCCTTCTTTTTTGAAAAAAAGAAGCAAAAAACTTTTATCTCTGCGCATTTTCAGCGTGCATATTCTCCGGGAAACATACGACAGCTGCAAATGCGGTTTCTTTTTTAAAAGAAGGCCTTGCTTGCTTTATATCACGACAGCGATACCGCCGTTCGGCCAGCCGCGAAAGCCGCATCCGATGCTGGCGCGCGGCGCTAGGCCTTGCTGACCCAGTAACGCTGTCCCGGGTTGGTTTGCAGGAAGCTGTCGATGTTCTGGATCGGGGTGGGTTTGGCCTGCAGGCTATCGTAGTTCACCCATCCGCCGTCCGGCGCGCGCAGAACCGTAAGGAAATGGGCGCGGTTCTTCAGGGCGATCAGTATCCTGGTGCCGTTCAGCCAGTCGCCGGGTTGCAGCGTGGACTGGCCGGCCGCCTGGCCGGATAGCAGGCTGTCCACCACCGCCGGGTCGTTACCGTCATTGGCCATGGCGGCGGCGTCTGCTTTGGACATCCCGATCGCCGTGTAGATGCCGATGGCGGCCTCTTCGAACACCGGCTTGGGCAGGCTGCCCAGGAAGTGGCGCGAGGCGAAGAACGCGCACAGGCTGGCGTCCGGTCCGCTGGAGGCTTGGTGGTGGAACTGGGGCAGCGGGAGCGATGGCATGCGGCAACCTATGAGGAGGCTGCCGGATCATCAAGCGGGGACGGCTTGTACGAACTTTTGCGAAGAAGGACTGCGCGTTTTCAGCAGGCGCCGCGGTTGGTGCCCACCATAGGACTCAATGGCAACTCTCTAGCCGGCAAGGGCATCGTGAGTGCTCACGGGACAAAGGCCCACGCCAGCGCCGTCTATAACTAGCGTTGCGGGTGCGGCCCGTGGCCGCGCTAGATGCCATAAATCCCGAGTGTATTGCGGCGGTTGCCGGCGCTGGACGGACCGGACAAGCTGCCGGCGGCATCAGAAAGCCCGGCGGCATACAATGCCAATATGCCGCCGGTAGCGCGCTACCTGCTCATACAATCAGTTATGCGTGCTGACGTGCTGCTGCCTCGACGCCTGTAATGATGGAAGTATCGTTTTCGCTACCGGTGGGGGCGTCTGCGCCGCTGCTTCAAGGGATGCTCGTATCTCGTCCGGATTACGCAAGCCCTCCGTTTTTCCCGAGAATGGGTCATGGGATCCGCCTAAACCGGTACGGTCGCGATTGAACCGGTGCCGCCGGACGGAAATTAGGTTCCATCCGAGAAACACCAAGAGAAGGATGAAAGTGGTTGAGATCAAAAGGGTGATTGGATGCATGACACGTCTTTGCCGGTTGATATCACAAGCAACGACTGCAGGCCTTGCAGTTTTGCAAGCTGCGGTTCCGTACCTGCAAATTGAGCGGCACAGTCAGAGGGTACTTTGCTGCTGAGCCAAGCCGCCTTGGGGCTCGCTCTACTTGCGCCCTGTGGATTGTCCGGCACGCATTCAGCAGAGACTATAGAGGCAAACAAAGAAAAAGGCTGACCGCACTAAATTGACTGGCCTTCCTCAGATGCTTCTTATCCTTAAAAAGAAGGTGCCAGCGATTTCCTTTGGTTTTTCATCCGGCGTTGGCTTTGCGGAAGAACTCAAGCTTACGTGAATGTTGTGCCTCGCCTGGAGAACACGACAGTTAGAGCGTATTCACCTAAAGTCTTTGGCTTTGAACAAAACACGCTTCTTCGGAAGCCATCTGCTCTGGGCTATCGAACGGTTACCGCCAGCGCCAACTGCAGAGCCTCGCGCGGTCATCATCACGATGACCCGGCTACACAAGCGCCACCTCCACAAATCCCGCCCCGCCTTTAGCCGTCGGCTCCCTGTTGCGCAGCATCACCCGGACCGGCGGCCGCCGGCACGTCTCCACCTGGCACCGAAGCCGTGGCACCAGCATGACAAGCGTGGGCTTCTCTCCGAACCGCTCCACCAGCTCGCGCACGAACAGCACCCTGTCCGCCCGGCACCCGCCGCACGACGCGACGAGCTGCCAGGTGACCAGATCACCGATGGAAAGCCGTAGCAGCGTCTCCCGCCGCTTCGACGTGTGCACCCCGTCCGGCATCTGGCGGGCGCTAAAGGGTAAGCTGTCGCGCATTGGCCAGCCCGCGGACGACATGGAAGCCCGCGGCACTGAGTGCCGCGGCTAAGTGCCACCCGGCCGGGCCGGTGGCGTAAGGCGGACCGCCGCGGGCCTGGCGTGCCGCCTCATCCAGGATTGCGGCCACCTCCTCAAAAGAGACCGGTTCGGGAGAGGGCTGGCGGAGCGGCATGACCAGAGTTAACCAGCAGAACAAAGAAAGAACAAGAGGAGATGCTAAGTACGCCCTGAGACCACGCCTGTTTCGCCGAGGGCCGGTCAGCAACGCCGACCGTCTTCCACCCATTGTTCGATGATGCCCGCCACCGGACTCGAACCGGTACACCCGAAGGCCGCAGATTTTAAGTCTGCTGCGTCTACCATTTCGCCAGGCGGGCCGCCCGCCGCAACCTGCCCCGGCCCACGCCAGGAGACAAAACGTTTTTGCACCCAGACCGCCAGTCCTGCGCCTCGCGCCAGAACCGAAGCACCCGTACCAGCGCCAGGAGTAAAAGTTTTTTGCTTCTTTTTTTCAAAAAAGAAGGCCTTGCTTCCTGCCGACCATGTATCGCGCCCCAGCCCTGATCACCCAGGCGATCCAGCCGCCGCCGGCGCCCCTGCGCGCCAGGCGCCGCATCCCTTGGCGCGTCCTGCGCTGGGCCCTCATCGCCACCGTCTGGCTGGCCCTGTCGGCTGCCGTCACCGTGCTGTGGCTCGCCCGCGACCTGCCGCAGCCGCAGGACGCGCTTGATGCCGTCCGCCGCCCCAGCCTTGTGCTGCAGGACCGCAACGGCGCCACCATCGCCACCTATGGCGATGTGGTGGGCGAGGCGTTGCGCCTGCCGGACCTGCCGCGCTTCCTGCCAGAGGCCGCCGTGTCGGTGGAGGATCGCCGTTTCTGGAGCCATGGCGGGCTGGACTGGTGGGGCATGGCGCGCGCCCTGGTGGTGGACCTGCGCGCCGGCCACGTGGTGCAGGGCGGCTCCACCATCACCCAGCAGGTGGCCAAGACCCTGTTCCTGACCAATGCCCGTACCGCACGACGCAAGGTGCAGGAGGTTCTGCTGACGCTCTGGCTGGAGCGCCACTTCACCAAGACCGAGATACTCGAGATCTGGCTCAACCGCGTCTATCTCGGCTCCGGCGCCTGGGGGGTGGATGCCGCGGCGCACATCTATTTCGGCGTCTCGGCGCGGCGCTTGCAGCTCTGGCAGGCGGCGGTGATCGCCGGTCTGCCGCGCGCGCCCTCCCGCTTCAACCCGCGCACGGATGCCAAAGCGGCCGCCGCCCGCGGGCGGGAGGTGCTGGCCGCCATGGTCGCCAACGGCGTGCTCACCGCGGAGCAGGCCACCGCCGCCGGCGCGCAAATGCGCTTCGCCCGCGCGCAGGGCGGCGGCTGGTTCGCGGATTGGGCTGCCGCGCAGAGCCAGCCCCTGGTGCCGCCGGGCGCGGATGCCGTCCTGCGCGCCACGCTGGACAGCCGGTTGCAGACGGCCGCGGAGACCCGCCTGGCCGCCCTGCTGGACGGGCCCGGCCGGCGGGCGAACGCCACGCAAGGCGCGGTGGTTGTGCTGGACGCCGATAGCGGCGCCGTGCGCGCCCTGGTCGGCGGCCGCGCCTACGGCCCCGGCGCATATGACCGCGCCACCCTGGCCAGGCGCCAGCCCGGCTCCGCCTTCAAGCCGTTCGTCTGGCTGGCCGCCCTGGAGCACGGCAGCCGGCCGGACGACACGGTGCTGGACGCGCCGCTACGCGTCGGTGACTGGGAGCCGAAGGACTTCGAGCCAGGCTGGCGCGGCGAGGTGACCCTGGAACAGGCGCTCGCCCTTAGCCTGAACACCGCCGCCGTGCGGCTGGAGCAGGCTGCCGGCGGCCCGCAGGCGGTGGCCGACGTGGCGCATCGGCTGGGCGTGGCGGACCGCCTGCCGGACGTGCCCGCCCTGGCGCTGGGCACCGGGGAGGTGGGCCTGCTGGAGATGACCGCCGCCTACGCCACGTTCTTCAACGGCGGCAAGCGCGTGGTCCCCTACGCGATCGAATCCGCCACCATCGACCATGACCGCCAGGCCGTGCCGCCGCCTGCGCCCCGCGCCGTGGTGGACCCGGACCTGGCGGCAATGATGGTTCGCATGATGGGCGCCGTGGTGCGGGACGGCACCGGCCGCGCCGCCGCCATCCCCGGCCGCAGCGTTGCCGGCAAGACGGGCACCACGCAGGACAACCGGGACGCCTGGTTCATCGGCGCCGTGGGCAACCGCGTGGTCGGCGTCTGGGTGGGTAACGACGACGGCTCGCCGATGCGGGGCGTGATGGGCGGGGGGCTGCCGGCGGTGCTGTTCCGGCAGGTGGTCAAGTAACCAAGGCCCGCTGGGCGACGATCTGGCCTCCATCGGCGGAATACCAGGCAAATCTTCGGATGGACGAAACGAGTGCTATCGCCCCGTCCATTTTTCACAGAAAACGATCGCCAGTCCCTTGCCGGGGTGCCACATGTCCAAAGTCCTCTACTTCCTCACCACCTTTACCGATTCCGGACTCTCGGTGTTCGGCCTGCGCGGCGTCTATGATCAGCCGGCCTATCACGTTGTGCAGACCATCGCACCGGGTGTGGAGATACGGGACTACGCCCCGCGCACCGTGGTGGAGACAGACGTAGTGGCCGGCGACCAAGGCCAGGCGTTCGGCCGCCTGTTCCGCTACATCACCGGTGCGAACACCGGAAAACACCTTGTTTCCATGACGGTGCCAGTGGAACAGGCCACGCCGGCCACCATCCCCATGACCCTCCCCGTGGAGACCAACGGGACCACGCCGGTCATGCGCTTCTTCCTGCCGCAAGCCGTGGTGAAAGACGGCCCGCCGCAGCCCACCGAGCACGGCGTGCGGCTGGCCACGATTCCGGCCGAGACCCTGGCCGTGATCCGGTATTCCGGAACGGCAACCGACGCCACGCGGACGGCAGAGACCGCGAAGCTGCGGTCTGCGCTGCAGACGGCCGGGCGCGTTGCATCTGGCGCGCCGCAATACTTCTCGTATGACCCGCCGTTTGCTATTCCTTTCTTGCGTCGCAACGAGGTGGCGCTCGAAGTCAAGTAAGCAAGGCCTTCTTTTTTGAAAAAAAGAAGCAAAAAACTTTTCCTACCTCGACGCTGAGCTGCCGCGTTTCGTCCGGATGAGCACGGCTGGTGCAGATGCGAGGTAGCAAAAGTTTTTTGCTTCTTTTTTCTCAAAAAAGAAGGCCTTGCTTGCTTAACTGCGCAAACCGCGCCGTCAGGCAGACCGCCACCACGGCAAGCCCCGCGGCCAGCCCCCACCAAAGCCCGACAGCGCCCATGTGAAATCGGAACGCCAGCACCCAGCCGGCCCAGAAACCGATCCCCCAATAGCCGAATGTCGCCAGAAACATCGGCACGCGCACGTCCTGCAGCCCGCGCAACGCGCCGCCCGCCGCCACCTGCGTGCCGTCGAACAGCTGGAACACGCCGGCCACGCGCAGCAGGCTGGCGGCCAGCGCCACGGCGCCGGCGGTGGCCGCACCCGGCGCGATGTACAGGCCGACGATCAGGCGCGGCACCAGGCTCAGCGTCAGCGCGCTGGCCGCCATGAAGCCGGCGCCCAGGGCGATCGCTGCAAAGCCGGCCCGGCGTGCCGCCTGCGGGTTGCCGGCGCCGCTCGCGGTAGCCACCCGCACGTTGGCGGCCTGGCTGATCGCCAGCGGCACCATGAACGTCACGCTGGCCACGCTGAGCGCGATCATGTGCGCCGCCAGCACGACCTGCCCCAAGGCGGCGGCAAGCATGCCGGTGGCCAGGAACAGTCCCGCTTCGACGGCCACGGTAGCCGCCACCGGCAAGCCGATGCGCAGCAGCGCGCGCAATGTCGCTAGGCGTGGCCAGGACAAATGGACGAACCCGCGGAACCGCCTGCCGTGCAACACGGCAAGCATCGCGCCCGCCACCACGCTCAGCGTGATGACGATTGCCGCCGCCGAGCCAGCCACGCCGTAGGCCGGCAGGCCGAGCCCCCCGCGTATCAGCAGCCGTGTCAGCCCGGCATGCAGGATCACGCCGGCCGGCAGCACCCAGAGCAACACGCGCTGCAGCCCGATCGCCGGCAGGAACTGGCGCATCATGCCCACCCCAACCACGCCGGCCGGAACCGCCCAGCGCAGGATGTGCAGGTAGTCCGCCACGTCGCCCGCCAGAATCGGGCTTTGCCCGGCCGCGCGCCATAGGGCCGCCGGCGCGCTCATCACAGCGAACAAAGGTGCGGCCATCAGCACGGCCAGCAACACGCCGGACCAGTACAGCCCTGCCACCTCCTGCGGCCGCCCCGCGCCAAGCCGGTTTGCGGCGAGCACGCCCACGCCGGTGAGCACGCCCTGCAGCACCAGCAGCCCGGTGATGAACACGTTGGTGGCGAACGCGCCCGCCGCGAGCGCACGGTCACCCAGGCTGCCGAGCATGACCGTGGTGATCAGGCCCATCGCGATCTCGGACAGCAGGGCCGCGGCGATCGGCGCGGAAACGGCAAGCGTCTGACGTACGTGCAAGGCGTAGCTGCCTGCGCGGGCCTTTTCGTCCAGGAGTGGGGGCGCGGCCTGCATTTTGGGCTTGTGTCAGGCGGGGGGAAGTAAAGGAAGGCCTTCTTTTTTGAAAATAAGAAGCAAAAAACTTTTACTTCCCCGCATTTGCACCAGCCGCACTTCTCCGGACAACACGAGGCAGCTCAGCATCGGAGTAGTAAAAGTTTTTTGCTTCTTTTTTTCAAAAAAGAAGACCTTGCTTACTTGCCCACCGGCAACGCCAACCCGCCCACCTTCGACCCAAACCACCCC
>CAXTVW010000112.1:0-11249 GCA_964247675.1 uncultured Acetobacteraceae bacterium | reverse complement strand
AAGCTCCACCCCAATGCATCGTCAGCCCGCCATCCATCGTCCACGTCTGCCCGGTGACGTAATCACCGGACTCCGCAGCCAGGAACAGCGCCAATCCCGCAATCTCCTCCGGCCGCCCGGGGCGTTTCCACGGGATCGCCGCCATGCTCTTCTCGCGTGCCACCGGATCGTCCAGCCGCTTCTGCGTCATCGGCGTCTCGATCAGGCCAGGCGCGATCGCGTTCACGTTGATGCGGTCAGGCGCCACCTCCACCGAAAGCGAGCGCACGAGCGAGTTCACGCCCGCTTTTGCCATGCCGTACGGCGCGCTGTTCGGGGTGGGCAAGTGGCCCGCCACGGACCCTGTGATCAGAAACCTGCCGCCGCCGCCTGCAGCCCGCCGCAATTGCACGAAAGTGCGCGCGCAATACAGCGGGCCTTTCAAATCGGTATCCAGGATCCTGTCCAGCGATGGCGTGTCCAACTCGGACACCTGTTTGGGATCGCCCATGCCCACCCCCGCATTCGCCACGAACACGTCAGGCGTGCCCAGCGCTTTTGCCGCGCCGGCAAAGAACGCCTCCACGGAAGCCTGGTCCGCGGCATCCACCTGCAGCACCTGCGCCCGCCGGCCTGCCGCTTGCACCAGCGCCGCCGTCTCGCGCGCACCGGCTTCGTCCGTGTGGTAGCCGATTGCTACGTCCGCACCTTCTTCGGCGAACAGCTTGGCCGTAGCCTGGCCAATGCCGGAATCGGCTCCTGTGATGTAGGCGACCTTGCCAGCCAGTTTCATCTCTGGGTCCTCGTTGCCGAGGACAAACAGGCAAGCGAGCGAGCGGTTCTTTTTCGAAAAGTAGAACCAAAAAACTTTCATCCTCGCGCATTTGTGGCGGTATCAGCGTTCCTTCAGTCTCGGCATCAACTCCACGAAATTGCAGGGGCGGTGGCGCACGTCGAGTTGCCAGACCAGGATGTCATCCCACGCATCCTTTACCGCGCCTGTGCTGCCCGGCAGGGCGAACAGATAGGTGCCGCCCGCCACGCCGGCCAGCGCGCGCGACTGGATCGTGGAGGTGCCGATCTTCTGGTAGCTCAGCATGCGGAACAGCTCGCCAAATCCCTCGATACGCTTTTCCAGCACGCGGTCGAAAGCTTCCGGCGTCACGTCCCGCCCTGTCACGCCCGTGCCGCCGGTGGTGATGACCACATCGATCTCCGGGTCGTTCACCCAGCCGCGCAGATGTCCTGTGATCACATCCGCATCATCGCGGCAGATCGCCCGTGCGCGCACCAGGTGTCCCGCCGCGGCGATGCGCGCCGCCAGCGTGTCGCCCGAAGTGTCATTGGACGCATCACGCGTGTCCGAGACGGTGAGCACCGCCATCTGCACGGGTATGAAGGCGATGGTCTCGTCGATCCGTGCCACGGCGACTCCGCTCTGTTGATGCAGAAGGAAGCAAGGCCTTCTTTTTCGAGAAAAAGAAGCAAAAAGCTTTTGCGAGCGCTGACGCGGAGCGCCGAGGGGCGCGCTTCAACCACACGCACCCGAACGGAGCAAAAGTTTTTTGCTTCTTTTTTTCAAAAAAGAAGGCCTTGCTTCCTTACTGCCTCAGTGCATCCGCTCCGGAGAAAACCGTGGCCAATCCCCGTAGGCCAGCGCGTCCAGACTGGGCGCCGCCACGCGGAAACGCGCGGCATACCCCCAGAGATTGGACAGCGTGCGCTCCAGGAAATGGCGTGTCTCGTCCACCGGTATGGCCTCCAGGAACAGCAGCGGATCATCACCCGCCATGTGGGCCCAGCGCTGTACCGCGGTCGGCCCCGCGTTGTAGCTGGCCAGCACGCGCAGCAGGTCGTCGCCCGCGAGATCCGGCCGGCTGAGATAGGCCAGGTAGGCCTGGCCAAGTTTCAGGTTCTGGCCCGGATCGGTCAGCGGCTGCGCGCCTGCGTTCTGGCCCACCGTCTCCACCACACCCGGCATCAGCTGCATCAGCCCGTTGGCGCCGGCGCCGGAGACGGCTTGCCCGTCGAAATTGGATTCCACACGTGTGACGGCATACACCAGCGCCCGGTCCAGCCGGAAGCCGCCGCGCGGGCGCAGGATCGGCACCGGCAGGTCGGCCTCGCTGGCGTCCACGATGCTGGACAGATCGGCCACGAGGTCGGTCAGCCTGGCCGCGCCCGCCACGAGGAACAGCGCGCGCGACAGGGCCGTCGAGGCCTGCGCTTGCGGCCAGAGCAGGCGCAATTCGGCTTCGGCGCGTGCGGGCTCGCCCACCTGCAGCAGCGCAAAGGCCCGGCGCCCCTGCGGGGTGGCGGATACCGCTTCCAGGTCCGCCTCGGCCAGGACCGGGCTGGCCGGCGCGGCCTGGACCTGCAGGCCCAGAGCGCGGCGGGCGAGCATGCCGTGCAGCGTATGGGGCTCCGCCGCCGCGCGCATCATCCACGGCCGCCACGCAGCCGCCTCGCCCTGGCGCAGATGCGCCCGCGCTGCCCAAAGTGCGGCCGCGGCCCGCAGGCTGGCGCCCGTTCCGTCCGCCACGGAGGCGAGTTCGAAGTAACCGGCGGCCCGGTCCAGCCGGCCGGCACGGAACGCCGCCAGCCCTGCCACGTAGGCGGCCTGGCCATCCCGGTTCTGGCTGCGGGTGAATGCATCGCGCCCCAGCCGTTCGGCCTGGGCATCGTGGCCGGCGGTGAAGGCGGCGCGTGCAGCGGCCGCGGCCGCGCTGTCCGCCTTTGCCGCATGGGCGGCCGAGCCAAGCTTCGCGTTGGCAGGGGCCGGCGGGCGCGCGGCGCCCGACGGCAATCGCTGTACCAACAGCGCGTAGATCGCGGTTGCGTCCGGCAGGTCCGCATACCGGCCCAGCCAATCGGCCAGCGCCGGCGTGCGGGTGCGGACCGGTTTCATCAGCAGCCGGTCGGCCAGGATGTGCCCCAGCAGCGTGTCATCATCCAGCCGTGCCGTCTCCGCCACGGCTTGCGGCAGGGCGCCGGCGCGCTGCAGGGCGAAGATGCGGCGAACCTTTGCCGCCTCGCTGGGTGCCAGCGGTTGCGGCAGGCCTATGCCGTTGGTCCCGGCGCCCGGATGTATACGGGGCACGGCCATGGCCAGGTCGTCAGACTGTGGCGCCAACCCACCGCTGCCGGATGCCTGGGCGGGCCGCAACGCGGTGCCGGCCAGGAGGGCAGCGCCCGCCAAAACGGCGCGGGCAGTGGAAAGGCGGGAGATGGAAAACCCGATCCCTCGCATGGCGGTGCCCATAACAGCGTTCGGCCGACGGGCGCAACCGCAAATAAAGTTTACCGCAGTGCAAGACTTGGCTCGCAACTTGCGAGTAAGCGCCTGGCGCATCCATCAATACCGAGGCGCTTCAGCTTCTGTACCGGAGGACTAGATGGTCCGTTTCGAAACCGGAAGAAGCCTGTTCACTTGTAAATCAGCAACGAAATCTTCCTGCGCACCGCGCCATATCAGCAGGTTGGCGTCACCGGACCCATTAGAGCGCGGTCAAAGCGCGTTTAAGTGTAATAAGGTCGGTCCAGGCTTCGCGCTTGCACGCGGGTGTGGCGAGCAGCGCGGCCGGCCCGAACATCGGCAGCACGGGTATCGGCGCAGGCAGGCCGGGCACCGCCACCTGCAGCCACCGGCCGCGCAGCTTGCGTATTGTGTCCGCCCGGCCGCTCAGCGTGCGCGCGGGCAGGGTGCCGGCAGCCACGATCAGCCGCGGGCGCAGCAGGGTGAGGTGGCGCCACAGGAACGGCGCGCAAATCTGCACCTCGGCCTCCGTCGGCGGCCGGCCGCCGGGCGGGCGCCAGGGCACCAGGCTGGTCAGCAGCATGTCCGCGCGCGACAGCCCGATGCTGGCGAACATCCTGTCCAGCAACTGCCCGGCCGGCCCCTGGAACGGCCGGCCAGACACATCCTCCTCCGCACCGGGCACCTCGCCCACCACGACCAGCCCGGCTCCCGGGTTGCCGTCCGCGAACACCAGGTTGGTGGCCGTGGCCGCCAGCGGACAGCCGGTGAAGGACGCCAGCGCCTGGCGCAACGCCTCGATCGTGTTGGCGCCCTCGGCCACCGCCTGGGCGAGTGCCGCCGGCGCCAGGCGTGGGGTGGGAGCGGCCTGTATCGGGCGAGGCAGGGCGGGCGTAGGGGGCGGCGCGGCGAGGCGGTTGATGGGCGCGTCGTCCAGCGCTTCGTCGGCGCCCCATTCTATTTGGAGGCGTAGGGCGGCTAGGGTGTCCATGAAGGAAGCAAGGCCTTCTTTTTTGAAAAAAAGAAGCAAAAAACTTTTGCTCCCGCGACGCTGACGCATTCCAGCATTTCCGGAGATTGCCGGCCGGTGCAGATGCGGGAGAGCAAAAGTTTTTTGGTTCTTTTTTTCAAAAAAGAACTGCTTTCTTGCTTTTGCTCACCCCAGCGGATCATGCCCCCAGTTCATCAGGGAGTGCCGCCACCGCGTGTCCGTCACGTCGCCGCCCGGCCGCTGCGCCAAATGCCGTTTGATGTAGCCGGCCACCTTGCGCATGTCGGCGTAGTCCGCATCCGTCAGTTCCGGCTTCTTCGCGGCGCGTATCTGCAGGATGCGTTCGCCCATGTGATGGCCCACGGACGCGCCTGGCGCCCCTGGCGTTACTTTTTCGCCCTCCGGCGTCATGCCAACGCTGCGGCTCTCCTCGCTTTGCAGCCACTGCCGCAGCTTCGCCGGCGTCATGTTCACCAGAGCATGAAAGTCCTTGTAGGCGTCCGCCTTCTCGTCGGCATCGAGGGAGTGCGCGGCCATCACCCGAGCGCCTTGACCAGTTCCGCCTTGCGCATGCGGGAACGGCCGGCGATGCCGGCTTTTTTCGCGCGCGCCATCAGCTCGGCCCTCGGCAGTGCGGCCAGGCTGCCGCCGCCGTCCCGGTCCTCTGCCGTCTTGCGGGCAATCTCTTTCGGCTGCGACGAGAACTGCTTGCCGGCCTTCGTGTCGGCCCGCTTCTTGGCGGTGGTTTTGGCGTATTCCGCATCGCTCAGGTGCGCGCGCGCTTTCTCCGGCAAATAGCGCTCGCCGGTCTCGCCGGAGGGCTCGCCGGATTTCGTGCCCCAGTGCTCCTCCGTCCATTGGTGGAGGTGGTTGTCTTCGGTCTTCGGGCCCTTGTAGCCGCCGCCTTCTGCCTTGTAGTCGTGCACGGCGAGCTGGGCCTTGCGCGCGGACCACTGGCCGGGCTTGCCGCCCTTGTCGCCTTCGGTGACCTCGTGCTTCACCTTTTCCCACAGTTCGGGGTCGGTCTTCTCGGCGGTTCCTGCCATGGCGTCTGCTCCGGGTGTGCGGCTTGCAACACGCAACAGATAGGCGTTGTTCCCGCGTGCTCAGGAGATCGGCACGCTACACGTGAAATCGATGTCGAACGGCTGGTCCAGCAACTGCACGCCGCCGTGGTTCAGCAGGATGTGCCAGCGGCCGGATCTGAGCTTCGCCGGGTCGTCGAACGTCCATCCGAAATAGTGCGGCTGGCCGGCTTGCAGCCATCCGGCGGTGTGATCCACATCCTGCGTGACGCCGGCGTGGTTCACCGTTGCGGGCTGGGCGATCGCCACCTCCACCGGCAGCGTGTCCGTGCCGAAATCGGCTGAAAGGCTGAAGCGCACGCCGAAGCTGGTGTGCAGCCTTGCACAGAAATGCGTGGTCCTTTGCAGGAGGGTGGCGGTGCTGTCTGCCGGAGGGCGGCCCGACACGGTTGCGGCACCGGCCGTATCAGGTGCCACGGACAGGGCGTAGAGACCTGGGTCGCGCGCTTCGACCAGCGACTGGGCATTCGCCGCGCCCGCGAGCAACGCGCAAAATACGATTGCGGTCAGGCGCATTCCGCCACCTTCCAGATAGGGCGCTTGTTAGGCTTGGTGACCTAGAGCTTTCTATCGGGCTGGGGTTTCCTTGGGCGTGTGCGTAAGGAAGGAAGCAAGCAGTCCTTTTTTGAAAAAAAGGACCAAAAAACTTTTGCTCCCTGTCGGCGAATGTTTCAGCACCCGCCGACAGGGAGCAAAAATTTTTTGCTTCTTTTTTGCAAAAAAGAAGGCCTTGCTTGCTTCCTAAACCGTCTCCTCGACACGCCCGTTGATGGAAAGCCCCTCCATCCCGGCGGAGACCCGCACAGCCTCCCCCTCATGCACCGCGCCTTCCAGCAACAGGCTGGCCAGCGGGTTCTGCAAACTGCGCTGGATTACCCGCTTCAACGGCCGCGCCCCGTAGATCGGATCGTAGCCTTCGTTGGCGAGCCAGTCTTGCGCGCTCTGGTCCAGGTCCAGCGTGATCTTCCGCTCGCCCAGCAAATGCCGCAGGCGGGCCAGCTGGATGTCCACGATCACGCCCATGTCCGTGCGCGCCAGGCGGCGGAACAGCACGATCTCGTCGAGGCGGTTCAGGAACTCGGGGCGGAAATGTTCGCGCACCACGCGCATGACTTGCGCATGCGCCATTGCCATCGGCTCGTTGTCCGGCTGGGCGGCGAGTATGTCGCTGCCCAGGTTGGAGGTGAGCACGATGATGGTGTTGCGGAAATCCGCCGTGCGTCCCTGGCCGTCTGTCAGGCGGCCGTCGTCGAGCACCTGCAGGAGAACGTTGAAGACGTCCTCATGGGCTTTCTCCACCTCGTCGAACAGGATCACCTGGTATGGGCGCCGGCGCACGGCTTCGGTCAGCACGCCGCCTTCCTCGTAGCCCACGTAGCCGGGTGGTGCGCCAATCAGGCGGGCGACGGCGTGCTTCTCCATGAACTCGCTCATGTCGATGCGCAGCAGCGCGCGCTCGTCGTCGAACAGGAATTCGGCCAGTGCCTTTGTCAGCTCCGTCTTGCCCACGCCGGTGGGGCCCAGGAACAGGAAGCTGCCGATCGGCCGGTTGGGGTCGCCGAGGCCAGCGCGGGCGCGGCGCACCGCGTTGCTGACGTGCTTCAGCGCATCCTCCTGGCCGACCACGCGGCGGCGCAGCTCGTCTTCCATGCGCAGCAGCTTGGCGCGCTCGCCTTCCAGCATCCGCTCCACCGGCACGCCGGTCCAGCGGCTGACCACGCCGGCAATCTGCTCGGCGGTGACGGCTTCGTTCACCAGCTTGCCGCCCGCCTGGCTGCCCTCGATCTGGCGCTGCAGGTCCGGTATCACGCCGTAGAGCAGCTCGGACGCGCGGGCCAGATGGCCGCTGCGCTGGGCGATCTCCACCTCGCTGCGCGCCTGGTCCAGGCGCTCCTTCAGCTTCTGCGCGCCGGCCACCTTCTCGGTTTCGGACTTCCACGCCGTGGTCATGGCGGTGGATTTCTCCTCGATTTCGGCCAGCTCGCGCTGCAGCTTCTCCAGCCGGTCCCGCGAGGCGGGATCCTCCTCGCGCTTCAGCGCCTCGCGCTCGATCTTCAGCTGGATCAGCCGGCGGTCCAGCTCGTCGAGCTCCTCCGGCTTGGAATCCACTTCCATGCGCAGCCGGCTCGCCGCCTCGTCCATGAGGTCTATGGCCTTGTCAGGCAGGAACCGGTCCGTGATGTAGCGGTTGCTTAGCGTGGCGGCCGCCACCAGCGCGCCATCAGTGATGCGCACGCCGTGATGCAGCTCGTATTTCTCCTTGATGCCGCGAAGTATGCTGACGGTGTCTTCAACCGACGGCTCGCCCACGAACACCGGCTGGAACCGCCGCGCGAGGGCCGCATCCTTCTCCACGTGCTTGCGGTATTCATTCAGCGTGGTGGCGCCGATGCAGTGCAGCGCGCCGCGCGCCAGTTCCGGCTTCAGCAGGTTGGATGCGTCCATCGCGCCGTCCGCGCGGCCGGCACCGACCAGCGTGTGCATCTCGTCGATGAACAGGATCACCTGGCCCTGCGCGCTCTCGATCTCCTTGAGCACGGATTTCAGCCGTTCCTCGAACTCGCCGCGGTATTTCGCGCCCGCCACCAGCCCGCCCATGTCCAGCGACAGCACGCGCTTGTTCTTCAGTGCTTCGGGCACGTCGCCACGCACGATGCGCAGCGCCAGGCCTTCCACGATCGCCGTCTTGCCCACGCCGGGCTCGCCGATCAGCACGGGATTGTTCTTCGTCCGGCGCGCCAGCACCTGGATCGTGCGGCGTATCTCCTCGTCGCGGCCGATCACCGGATCCAGCTTCTGCTCGCGCGCCTGCTCGGTCACGTCCTTGGTGTATTTCTTCAGGGCGTCGAAACCGCTCTCCGCATTGGGGCTCGTCACCTTGCGGCCGCGGCGTATCTCGCCCAACGCGCGGTCCAGCGCCTGCGGGTTGGCGCCGGCGCCGCGCAGCGCGCGGCCGGCCGGTGTCTCGCTGCTTGCGAGCGCTGCCAGCACACGGTCCTGCGCCACGTATTCGTCGCCGGCCTGCGTCGCCTGCTGCTGGGCGGCGTCCAGCACGCGCACCAGCTCAGGCGTCGCCTGCGGTTGCCCCTGGCCATCGCCATGGACCTTCGGTATCCGCGCCAGGTCGGCATCATTGGCGGTGCGCACGCGCGCGGCATCGCCGCCGGCGGCCTTGATCAGTCCGGACGCGGCACCTTCCTCGTCGTCGAGAAGCGCCTTGAGCAGGTGCTCCGGCGTCAGCCGCTGGTGGAATTCGCGTATCGCAATCGTCTGCGCAGCCTGGAGGAAGCCCCTCGTGCGCTCCGTGAGTTTTTCCATATCCATATCGTGTGTCCCTATGCCTCAGGCGACAAAACTTCCGCGTCCCTCAGGAGGCGACGCGTGGAACGGTATTTGGTGCGGAAGGGCAGGCAGGAGAAGGCAAGCAGTTCTTTTTTGAAAAAAAGAACCAAAAAACTTTTGCTCCGCTGTCGCGGGAGTCACTTGAAATTCGCGTCGCAACGGTCGCCGACAGGAAGCCTTACTTGCCTAAGCGTGCCCCGCGCTACCCGACAAAAGCACAGGGTCCACCTTCAGGATTCCCATGGCCCGCCGCCACTTCGTCTCGTGGTCCCCGTCGAACACGATGTCGATGCTGGCCGGCGCCGAGAGCCAGGCGTTCTCCGTCATCTCGCGGTCCAGTTGCCCGGGTCCCCAGCCGGCGTAGCCCAGCGCCAGGAACCCACGCTCCGGACCGCCGCCGTCGGCGATCGATTTCAGCACGTCCAGGCTGGCGGTCAGCGCGATCTGCGGATCAACCATCAGGCTGCCGTCGCCTGTCCAGTCCGCGGTGTGCAGCACGAAGCCGCGGGCGGCATCGACCGGCCCGCCGCGGTAGAGCTCGATCTTGCGCACCGGCGGCTTTGGCGACACGTCGAGCTGCTCGAGCAGGTCACCGAAGCTGGGGCTGGCCAGCGGGCGGTTGAGCACGATGCCCATGGCGCCCTCCGGCGTGTGCGCGCAGATGTAGATAACGGCCTGGCTGAAATGCGGGGTGGTCATCGCCGGCATGGCGATCAGCAACTGGCCCGTCAGCAGGCCCTCCGGCTGCTCGGCATCCGGCGCGTCCTCATCCGCCCTTACCGCGTCGGGCGGTGCCGCCTTTTGCCTGCCCATACCCGATACCGTCGCCCCAAGCGTTGAGTGAAAGGCTCAGATGGGGCGCAACCTGGCCGCCGCTAGCGCCCCCCGGTGACAGAGCGTAACCGAGCCCTTACAGGTTCCCCGCATTGCACAAGGAGACCACCCCATGATCAAGCAGGGCGACAGCCTTCCCGCCATGAAGCTCATGAGCGCCACGCCGGACGGCCCGAGGGAGCTTTCCACCGAGGATGTCTTCCGCGGCAAGCGCGTGGTGCTGTTCGCCGTGCCGGGTGCGTTCACGCCAACCTGTTCCGCTCGCCATCTGCCCGGCTTCAACGAACATCTGGCCAGCTTCCATGCCAAGGGTATCGACACGGTGGCCTGCCTTGCGGTGAACGACGCGTTCGTCCTGGGCGCCTGGGCGAAGTCGCAGGACATAAGCCCTTCCATCCTGATGCTGGCGGACGGCTCGGCCGCGTTCACCAAGGCGCTGGGGCTGGAGTTGGATCTGGTCAGCCGCGGGATGGGCGTGCGCAGCCAGCGTTTCGCGCTGGTGGCCGACGACATGAAGGTGACGCATCTGGCCGTCGAGCAGCCGGGCGACTTCGATGTCAGCCGGGCGGAAGCGGTTCTCGCCACGCTTTGATCGCCCTGCCGACCAGGCGTCGGGTCCGTTCGGTTTGCAGCCCGTCACACGGATACAACAAAGGCAGCCGAAACGTAAGTCGCCGCTGGTTTCAACCTGCAATTGAAATAAAATTAACTCCGTTCGGATTTCGTTCCCTTCACAGTATGTGAACCTTTTGACATCGTAACCCAGGGTTGTTGAACCGCAGTTGCACACACGCTCCTGCTGCGGTGCAACCAGGTCGTCGGAGAACGGGTCATGCTACAGGGCTGGGTTTATGTGCTGGTGAACTCCTCCATGCCTGGGTTGGCAAAGGTGGGCTGCACGACCCGCGCGCCGTGTGACCGTGCGGCGGAGCTGTCCGGTGTCACGGGCGTGGCGACGCCCTTCGTCGTCGCCTATGAGCAGGCGTTCGCCGATTGCTATGCGGCCGAGCGCGACGTGCACGCGGAACTCGACCGCCGCGGCCTGCGCGTCCACGCGAAGCGGGAGTTCTTCAGCTGTGCCCCGGCCGAGGTCGTCCGCCTTCTGCAGCAGGCCGGCCAGGCGGGCGTGGCTACGCCGGCCTCCCCGCAAGCGCCCTTGGCCGCGGAGGCGCTGCTCGCCGCCGGCGACCGCGCGCTGTATGGGACGGGCCGCGCGCGCCAGGATACCGGGGAGGCGGTGCGCTGCTACAAGCTGGCCGCCGAGCGCGGCGCCGCCGAGGCACATGAACGTCTGGGCCGCATCTACCTGCAACTGTTCGCCAAGCGGCGCGACCAGGCCAGCCGGCGCCGGGCGCTGGCCACGCTGAAGGAGGGCGTTCGCCGGGGCGATCCGTTCTGCTACTGCGTGATGGCCGAGGTGTTCGCGGTCGAGCACCATTGCGGCAACGTGGCGAAATCCTGGGCGCTGTTCTTCGCCGCGGGCGCCGACCCGGCCTGCGACCGCTTTGCCGTCGTCGCCTGCCGCTATGTCTCGCAGTGCCTGGAGCTTCGCATCCCGCCGGCGCACCTGCCGATCCTGCGGCAGGTTGCTGATCGGATGATGCGCGCGCTGCTGGACGAGATGGGGCTGGTCCGCGACAACCCGGCCGAACGCCAGCGCCTGGCGGCCTGCCTGCGCTGGGTTTGCGAGAACGCGCCGGTGGAGCCGCCGGCCAGGCCGCGCCCGGCCGCGGTGACCATCAAGCGGTCCTGGACCGCTGCT
>CAXTVW010000111.1:0-11358 GCA_964247675.1 uncultured Acetobacteraceae bacterium | reverse complement strand
GGGAGTAGAAGGAAGCAAGGCCTTCTTTTTTGAAAAAAAGAAGCAAAAAACTTTTGCTCCGTACGCTGTTGATGCAGCCGCGGATCGCTCGGGACATGCGCGTCGCGTCCTGCAGGCGCCAGGAGAAAAAGTTTTTTGCTTCTTTTTTTCAAAAAAGAAGGCCTTGCTTCCTTCCTCGGAGCCCCGCGCATGAGACGCGAAATCGCCAGGCCAAGCCGCATGAAGCTGCTGATGCGCCGGCAGCGCCGAAACCTTAGGCTCGCCGCCTGGGCGCTAAGCGGCTTCGCCATCGTGCTGGCCGGCGTCACCCTCGTGCATTCGGCGCAATCCGGCGGCACGGTGGCCGGGCTGGAAACGCGTTTTGGCAAGGCTATCGATCTGCGCGTGAAAGACATCACGATCGACGGCCGGTCCAACACGCCCGAACCGGTGCTGCTGGCAGCATTGGGCGTGAAGAAAGGCGACCCGATACTCGGCTTTTCCGTCGAAGGGGCACGTGCGCGGATCGAAAATCTGGCCTGGGTGCAGCATGTCGCGGTCGAGCGGCGGCTCCCTGACACGATCTATGTGGACCTCACCGAGCGGCGCCCGTTCGCGATCTGGCAGAGCCAGGGGAAGTTCCAGCTCATCGACCGCTCCGGGGAAGTGGTCGCCGACGAGGACGTGGCGGCGTTCACCGATCTGCCGCTGGTCGTAGGCCTGGGCGCGCCGGCGCATGCGTCCGACATGCTGGAGGCGCTCGCCGCAACGCCTGACATAAAGTCGCGAGTCGCGGCAATCGTGCGCGTGGGCGAGCGGCGGTGGAATTTGCAGTTGAAGAATCGGGTGACCGTAATGTTACCTGAAGGGCACGAGGCGGCGGCATTGGCGCGGCTGTCCGATTTGCAGGCGCATCAGCAGTTGTTGGACCGGCCGCTCGTGTTCGTCGATATGCGGTTGCCGGATCGTCTGGCTGTGCGGACTCGTGCGCCATCTGCGTCCGACAGCAAGCCTGCTGATGGCGGCGAGGGCGATGCAAAGCCGGCCGAGCCGAAAGTGCCGACGGATGCGAAGCCGCAGGGACCGCCGAACAGGAGAGCGACATGAACGACCTCTCCCGCAAGGCGAAGCTGGCGCGCGACAACCAAAGCGTGCCGCCGCTCTTGCCGCCGGAGCCGCCTGTGCGCGCGCGCAACCTGCGGACCGGACCGTTCGGCGTGCTTGATGTGGGGAGCACCAAGGTTGCCTGCCTGATCGGGCGCACCGAGTCGGACGGAACGTTGCGCGCGCTTGGCAGCGGGTTCACGCGCTCCCGCGGCGTTCGCGGCGGCGGGATCACCGATCTGGACGAGGCCGAGCGCGCGATACGCGCAGCGGTGGCGCTGGCAGAAGAGATGGCGGATTACCGGCTGCGGTCGGTGACGGTGAACCTGTCCTGCGGACATCCCGAGTCGCGGCTGTTCAACGTGCAATGGCCGGTGGGCGGACGGCAGGTGAGCGAGGCGGACGTCAAGCGCGTGATTACCGAGGGGCGCGCGCGCGCGGTGACGGAAGGGCGCGAGACGATACACTCGCTGCCGGTGAGTTTCTCCGTCGACGAGACGCAGGGTGTCGCCGATCCACGCGGGCATTTCTGCGACCAGTTGTCGGCACGGCTGCATGTGGTCGATGCGCTGTCCATGGCACTGCGCAATCTGGGCGGCGCGGTTGGCCGATGCGATCTTGAGATAAGCGAGGTTGTGTCCGCACCGTTCGCGTCCGGCCTGTCCAGCCTGATCGACGACGAGCGCGATCTGGGAGCCACCGTCATTGACATGGGCGGCGGCACGACGAGCCTCGCGGTGTTCGGCGAGGGGCAGTTGCTGCACACCGCGCAGGTGCCGATAGGCGGACAGCACGTGACGCGTGATATCGCCGGCGTGCTGAGCACGCCCATCGACAATGCCGAACGGCTGAAGACGCTTTATGGCAACGCGCATTCCAGCCCGGACGACGAACGCGAGATACTGGCCGTGCAGTTGATCGGCGAGGAGGACCACCAGTTCGCCAAGATTCCGCGCAGCATGGTGGTGGGAATCATCAAGCCGCGCCTGGAGGAAACCTTTGAGATGGTGCGCGACAGGCTGGATGGCGCGGGGCTGGGCCGCGCGGCCGGTAGCCGCGTGGTGCTGACGGGCGGCGCCAGCCAGCTCGTGGGTGTGCGTGATCTGGCCGCGCATGTTCTGAACCGGCCGGTGCGTCTCGGCCGGCCGGCCGGCATGCGCGGGCTGCCGGAAGCAGCCGCCGGGCCGGCGTTTGCCACCGCAATCGGCCTGCTGTCCTGGGCCGCAGGCGAAGGGCGCTCGCTGCACGACATCGATCTGGAGGGACCGCGGCAAGGCGGCGTCCTGCGACGGATCGTCGATTTTCTGCGTGAACGAATCTGAACACGCAGTAACACGTTACATAAACCATTCCCGAGGGATTGCGACCATGACTCTGAACCTGACGATACCGCAGACGCAGCACACCGATTTCACCCCGCGCATCACCGTTATCGGCGTGGGCGGCGGCGGCACGAATGCTGTGGACAACATGATCCAGCTCAACCTGCAGGGCGTGGATTTCGTGGTTGCCAACACCGATGCGCAGCAGCTGATGCACAGCAAGTCCGACCGCCGCATCCAGCTCGGGCCGCATCTCACGCAGGGTCTGGGCGCCGGCGCCAAGCCGGAAATCGGCCGTGCCGCGGCGGAAGAGGCGGGCGACGAGTTGGCACGCCATCTGGACGGCGCGCACATGGTGTTCATCACCGCGGGCATGGGCGGCGGCACCGGCACCGGTGCGGCGCCGGTGATCGCGCGTATGGCGCGTGAGCGCGGCATACTGACCGTCGGTGTGGTGACCAAGCCGTTCACCTTCGAGGGCGTACGGCGCGCGCGCGCGGCGGATGCGGGGATCGCCGAGCTGCAACAGTTCGTCGACACGCTCATCGTGATTCCGAACCAGAACCTTTTCCGCCTGGCTAACGAGAAGACTGGCTGGAAAGAGGCGTTCAAGATGGCCGACCACGTGCTCTACATGGGCGTTCGTGGCGTGACCGACCTCATGGTGGCGCCTGGCCTGGTGAACCTGGATTTCGCCGACATACGCACCGTGATGGCCGAGATGGGAAAAGCCATGATGGGGACTGGCGAATCCGAGGGTGAGAACCGCGCAATACGCGCCGCCGAAGCGGCGATCAGCAATCCGTTGCTGGAAGACACCAGCATGGCCGGCGCGCGCGGCCTGCTGATCAACATCACCGGCGGCGACGACATGACGCTGTTCGAGGTGGACCAGGCGGCCAACCGCATACGCGAGGAAGTGGCCGAGGACGCGAATATCATCTTCGGCTCCGCGGTGGATGAGAACCTGGCCGGCCGTATCCGGGTGTCCGTGGTGGCGACGGGCATCGACACGCCGATGCAGGCTTCGTCAGAACCGGCCGCGACCGGACCTCGCCTGGTGGCCGTGGGCGGTGGCGCGGCGCCGGCGCGTGCGGAACGTCCGGCGCCGGCCGGCGTGCACACGGTCGGCAACCTGATCCCGCCGAGGATGCCGATGAGCAACCAGGCCACGGCTGTGGCCTACGCGCCGCATGAGGAAGAGCAGCACGCCCCGGCGCAGGCGGTTCAGGCCACGGCCGAACGGCCCGTGGTGGCGCCGGCGCCGCGGGCGGAAGCCGCTGCTCCGCACCCGCTCTTCACGCAGCTGCCGCACAGTGTGGAGCCGCCCTCCAGCCGTACCAGCCTGTTCGGCAAGGTGACTGGCGCGTTCAAGCGCGGCGCGGTTCCGGTGGCTGCTGAGGAGCAGCCCGACCTGCGCCGGCCGGCGCCACGCGCGGCGGCAGAGGTGGCGGACACGGCCGCGCTGGTTCGGACGGCTTTGGCGGAGCCCGAGGCGGCTGGCCTGGACATTCCTGCCTTCCTGCGCCGGCAGTCGTCGTAGGTTAAGAAAGCAAGCCGTCCTTTTTGGAAACTTTTGTTTCTCCGCATTCGCGGCAAGCGCGTATTCCAGAACAGATACGCGCCCTGCAAATGCGGGGGAGCAAAAGTTTTTTGCTTCTTTTTTCCAAAAAAGAAGGCCTTTGCTTGCTTAACCTTGTCACTCAAGACCGCCTGGCGTAAGCAACGCTGGCCGTTATTCAGCCATCCAGCAGTATTCGCCAGCACAAACCGCGCTGATGAGGCCGAAGCAAACGTTTCGATGCTTGCCTGCCTGCCGGCCCCTTCCCCCGCGTCCATCGTTTCAGTGTTCACGAAGCAGCGCAAAAAAAGCTTCAAGAACAGTGTCTTGCAGCGTAATACGCAGAAATAATCATTGACTGGCAGCGCAAGTGGCGGCGGGGTAAGTCTCCACTCGGTCTTTTAGTTCCGGGCCTCGGCCAGCCGCCTGCAGCGAGTTCTACGGCCTGGATAACAGGCGATTGCCGCAAGAAAGCGGACGCGGAAGGTTACGTGCATATGGATGGTGTGACGGATATTACGATCGACGGCCTGGCGACATGCCAGCATACGTTGCGGTCTGCCATACATTGTGTCGGCGTGGCGTTG
This sequence comes from uncultured Acetobacteraceae bacterium, assembly GCA_964247675.1. Classification (GTDB taxonomy): domain Bacteria; phylum Pseudomonadota; class Alphaproteobacteria; order Acetobacterales; family Acetobacteraceae; genus BOG-908. The sequence continues at coordinate 6,805 of CAXTVW010000111.1, read as the reverse complement.
CACGGCGGACAAAAGGTTTCGTTGTCCCTGTTGCCGGCTGCGGCGGATAGCGGAATCGTATTCCGGCGCACTGATCTGGGCGTGGACATACCGGCGCATTTCGCGTCGGTGACGGACACGCGGCTCTGTACGCAAGTGGCGCATATGGCGGACCCCAAGATCTGCGTGCGCACGGTGGAGCACGTGATGGCCGCGCTGGCCGGCCTGGGTGTGGACAACGCCGTGGTCGCCGTGGACGGGCCAGAGGTGCCGGTGCTCGATGGCTCCGCCGCACCGTTCGTGTTCCTGATCGAATGTGCCGGGCGGCGCCGGCAGCTTGCCGCGCGCCAGGTGATAGAGGTCCTGAGGCCGGTCCGGGTGGAGATGGGCGAGGCGTTCGCGGAGCTGCGTCCCGGCGCAGCCGGGCTGGACATGAGCCTGTCCATCGATTTCACCGCAGCGGCGATCGGCCGGCAGGCGCTGTCCCTTTCGCTGACCGAGCAGGGGTTCCGGCAGGTCCTGGCGCCGGCACGCACCTTCGCCATGCTGCAGGAGATTGAGGCGCTGCAGGCGGCCGGGTTGGCGCGCGGCGGCAGCCTGGAGAATGCGGTGGTGGTGGACGGCGCCCGGGTGGTGAACCCGGAGGGGCTGCGGTCGCCGGACGAGTTCGTGCGCCACAAGATGCTGGACGCTGTGGGCGACCTGGCGATGGCCGGTGCGCCGATACACGGCCGGTTCGTAGCGCACCGCACCGGCCACGCGCTGAACAACATGCTGTTGCGGGCGCTGTTCGCCGACGGCCGCGCCTGGCGCCGGACGAGTCTGGAAGCCGGCTGGGGCGCCCCGCACTACGAAAGGATTGCCCAGGCAGCCTGACGCGCGCGTTTCAGCCGTCGGGACCAGCGACCAAAGAACCGCCTGCTTTCTTCATCTGACTCACTCGCCTTAGCCCCCGCCGCTGGTGTAGAGCACCATCATGACCATGCGACGTATGACCTACACCGCTCCGATCCTGCTGGCCCTGAGCCTGGGCGGCTGCAAGACGATCAACTCCGTCCTGCCGTTCACCAAGGACGACGACACGCCGAAGGTGAACCTGGCGGACGAGCCGCCTGACCAGCTCTACAGCAACGGCGTGGATGCGCTGCAGAAAGCCAACTACTCTACAGCGGTGAGGCATTTCGATGCCATCCAGCAGAACTACCCGTATTCGAGCTGGGCGACCAACGCGCAGCTGATGGAGGGCTACACCGAGTATCGCCGGGACAGCTACACCGAAGCCGTGTCCCAGCTGGACCGTTTCATCGCCTTGCATCCGGCGAACAAGGATGTGAGCTACGTGTATTACCTGCGCGCTCTTTGCTATTACGAGCAGGTTGCTGACATATCGCGCGACCAGAAGGGCACCACGGAAGCGATGAGCGCGTTGCAGGAGGTGGTCAACCGCTTCCCGGACAGCGCGTATGCCCGTGACGCGCGCCTGAAGATCGATCTTTGCCGTGACCATCTGGCAGGCAAGGAAATGGAAATCGGCCGCTACTACGAAAAGCAGCATTTCTATGCTGCGGCGATCGGGCGCTACCAGCGTGTGGTGGATGATTTCCAGACGACGAACCACGTGGCCGAGGCACTGTCCCGGCTGACTGAAATTTACCTGAAGCTGGGGATGGTGGGCGAGGCGAAGCGGACGGCGGCCGTGCTGGCGTATAATTATCCCGGCAGCAGCTGGTATGAGAATAGCTGGAACGATCTGCGCCAGGTTGGCGCCGTGCAGGGGCCGGTCGCTTCGAACGCCGCGCCGGACAGTCCGGGCTTCTTCACGCGCACGCTTGGCTGGATTTTCTGAGGCGCGGTTGAAAGAAGGAAGCAAGCAGTTCTTTTTTGAAAAAAAGAACCAAAAAACTTTTTCTTCCCCGCATTTGCAGCAGCCGGGCGCTGCAGGAAACACCGAAGCGCCGACGCAGCGGGTGATAGAAGTTTTTTGCTTCTTTTTTTCAAAAAAGAAGGCCTTGCTTCCTTGCTGACCTCGCTCGCCATACGCGACGTGGTCCTGATCGAGCGCCTCGACCTGGCCTTCGGCCCGGGCCTGTCCGTGCTTACCGGCGAGACGGGCGCCGGCAAATCCATATTGCTGGATAGTCTGGGCCTGGCGCTTGGCGCCCGCTCCGACGCCGGGCTGGTGCGCGCAGGCGCCGAGCAGGCGAGCGTGTCGGCGGGGTTCGCGCTTGCCGCTGGCCACCCGGTGTTCGGCGCGCTGGAGGAGCTTGGGCTGCCCCGCGACGAGGATCTGGTGCTCCGGCGGGCGGTGGCGCGTGACGGACGGTCGCGCGCCTGGGTGAACGACGCGCCGGTGGGCGCTGCCACGCTGAAGCGCGTCGGCGCCTTGCTGGTGGAGGTGCAGGGGCAGCACGACCAGATGGGGCTGGCCGACCCGGCCTCGCATCTGAGGCTGCTGGATGCGTACGGCATTTCGCCGGATCTGCGGGCGGAAGTGGCGGCGCGGCACCGGGCATGGCGGGCGGCGATGGAGCGGCTGGCCGAGGCGCAGCGGGGAATACTGGACGCCAAGCGGGAGGAGGAATTCCTGCGGCATGCCAGTACCGAGCTTGCGAAACTGGCGCCGCGCGAGGGTGAGGAAGACGCACTGGCGGCGACGCGGCATCGGCTGCAGCAGGGCGAGAAGCGGGCCGAAGCGATCGCCTCGGCGTTGAGCGAACTGACCCCGCGGGATCGTCGAAAGGATGGCCCGGCGGCGGCGTTGCGAGCGGCGGCACGCGCGCTGCAGCGTCTGCTGCCGGCCGGCAGCGATGCGGAAAACCCGGCAAACGCGGCGCTGGCGGCATTGGAGCGCGCCGAGGAGGCGCTGGCAGAGGGCGAGAGCCTGTTGAGCCGCCTGGCCGCAGAGGCGGACGCAGACCCTAGGGCGCTGGAGCAGGCGGAGGAGCGGCTGTTCGCCCTGCGTGGTGCCGCACGCAAGTATTCGGTGGCGGTGGTGGAGTTGCCCGGGTTGCTGGCCGGGTTCCGGGCGCGGCTGGCGGCGCTGGATAGCGGCGATGCGGCGGTGGCTGGGCTGACGCGCGAGGCGGCGGCGGCGCGGACGCGCTATGTGGAGGCGGCGGAAAAGCTGAGCACGGCCCGGGTGTCGGCGGCCGCGGGGCTGGAAGCGGCGGCGAATGCGGAGCTGCCGCCCCTGCGCCTGGAGCGGGCGCGGTTCTTCGCGGCGGTTACGCGGCTGGAGGAAGAGGCCTGGGGGGCGGCCGGCGCAGACACGGTGCGCTTCCTGATCGCTACCAATCCCGGCCAGCCGCCGGGTCCGCTGGGGCGGGTGGCGTCGGGCGGCGAGCTGTCCCGCCTGATGCTTGCGCTGAAGGTTGTGCTCGTGAGTGGGTCCGCCGTCAGCACGCTGGTGTTCGACGAGGTGGATAGCGGGATAGGCGGGGCGACGGCTGCGGCCGTGGGCGAGCGCGTGGCGCGTGTGGCGGAGGGCGTGCAGGTGCTGGTGGTGACGCACTCGCCGCAGGTGGCGGCGCGGGGGGCGGCGCATCTGCGGGTGAGCAAGGCGGTGAGCGGGGGGCGGACGGAGACGCGGGTGGAGGTCCTGGGGGCGGAGGAGCGGCGGGAGGAGATCGCGCGGATGCTGGCGGGCGAGGAGATCACGCCGGCGGCCAGGGCGGCGGCGGGCGCGTTGCTGGGAAGGAAGGAAGGCCTTCTTTTTTGAAAAAAAGAAGCAAAGAACTTTTGCTCCCCCGCTGCTGATACGCGCGTGTTTGATAACGATATCCGGCTGCTGCAGATGCGACAGGATCAAAAGTTTTTTGCTTCTTTTTTTCAAAAAAGAAGGCCTTGCTTTCTTCCTTATCGGAGACCGTAGCGCCCAATGAGCCAACAACTCCCGCCCGAACAGGAGCTGGCGGCGCTGCAGCAGGCGGTCGCGCATCACGACCGCGCCTATCACGAGAGGGATGCGCCGGAAATCACCGACGCCGCGTATGATACGTTGCGGCAACGTATCGCGGAGCTTGAAGCCAGGCATCCGGAGCTGGTCAGGAGCGACGCACCTTCCAGGCAGGTGGGAAGTGCCCCGTCCGGAGCGTTCGGGAAGATCCGGCACCGCATACCGATGCTGTCTTTGGACAACGCGTTTGGCGAGGCGGCGTTTCTGGAGTTCGGCGTAAGGGTCAGGCGGTTTCTGGGGATGGAGCCCGCCGCGGAACTCGCGCTGGTGGGGGAGCCGAAGATCGACGGGCTGTCCATTTCGCTGACCTACGAGGACGGCGTATTCGTGCGCGGCGCCACGCGGGGGGACGGGACGGAGGGCGAGGATGTCACCGCCAACCTGCGCACGATCGGGAGCATTCCGGAGAGGCTGACAGGGCCAGCGCCGGCTTTCATTGAGGTTCGCGGCGAGGTGTTCTTGGGCAAGGCGGATTTCCTGGCGCTGAACGCGGCGCAGGAGGCGGCCGGGTTGCGGCTGTTCGCCAACCCGCGCAACGCGGCGGCGGGGAGTTTGCGGCAATTGGATGTGTCGGTCACCGCGGGGCGGCCGCTGGCGTTCTTTGCCTACGCGGCCGGGGAAGTCTCCGAGACGGTGGCGGAGACGCATTGGGCGTATCTGGAGCGGCTTGGCTCGTGGGGGTTCACGGTCAACCCGCTGAGCGCGCGGCTGGCCGGCGTGGCGGAAGCGGCGGCGTTCTTCGGCCGTATCGAGGCGTCCCGGGCGGCGCTGGACTACGACATCGATGGCGTGGTCTTGAAGGTTGACGATCTGGCCCTGCAGCGGCGGCTGGGGTTTGCCGGGCGGGAGCCGCGCTGGGCGGTGGCGTGGAAGTTTCCGGCCGAGCGGGCAACCACCGTGTTGCAGGATATACGCGTGCAGGTGGGGCGGACGGGCGCGCTGACGCCGGTGGCCTGGCTGGCGCCGGTGGGCGTGGGCGGCGTTCTGGTGACGCGCGCGACGTTGCACAACGAGGACGAGATCGCGCGGCTGGATGCGCGTGAGGGCGACACGGTTGTTCTGCAGCGGGCGGGCGATGTGATCCCGCAGATCGTCAGTGTGGTGCTGGAGCGGCGTCCGGAAGAGGCTGCGGCTTACGTGCCGCTGACGCATTGCCCGGCCTGCGGGAGCCTGGCGGTGCGGCCGCCCGGGGAGGTGGTGCGGCGGTGTACGGGCGGGCTGGTGTGTCCGGCGCAGGCGGTGGAACGGCTGGTGCATTTCTGCTCGCGGCGGGCGTTCGACATCGAGGGGATGGGGGAGAAGACGGTTGTGGAGTTCCACCTGCTCGGCTGGCTGGGCGGGCCGGCGGACGTGTTCCGGCTGGGCGCGCGCGAGGTGGAGATGGCGGGCTTGGAGGGTTGGGGGGCGCTGTCCGCGCGCAACCTGGTGGCGGCGATCGAAATGCGGCGGCGGATCGGGCTGGAGCGGTTCATCTTTGCCCTGGGAATACGGCGGATCGGCGAGACGAACGCCAAGCTGCTGGCGCGGCATTACGGCAGCTTCGCGAACTGGCGGGCGGAGATGGAAGCGGCGGTCGAGATCGGGTCCGACGCAAGGCTGGCGCTGGGGAGCATATTGCGGGTTGGCGAGGCGATGGCGGAGGAGCTGGTGGAGTTCTTCGCGGAGCCGCGCAACAGGGCGGTGGTGGACGAGCTGGCCGGGCTGCTGACGATCGAGGACGCGGTGGTTCTGGGTGGGGCAGACAGCGCGGTCAGTGGAAAGATCGTAGTATTCACAGGAACGTTGGAGACGATGACGCGACCGGAAGCCAAGGCGCGGGCGGAGGCGGCCGGCGCGCGGGTGACGGATAGCGTGTCCAAGAAGACGGATTTCGTGGTGGTGGGGAAGGATGCCGGGAGCAAGGCGAAGCGGGCGGCGGAGCTGGGCGTGCGTGTGGTGAGCGAGGCGGCGTGGGCGGAGCTGGTGGGCGGGCCGGGCTGATGCGTCCGGCGAGCCTGCCGGTCATCGATGCGCGCTACTGGGTGGCGATTTCGATCGCCAGCGTGTTCGGCGCGAACATGGGCGACCTGGTCTCGCACGATTTTCATCTCGGGCATTGGCGCGGCTTGCCTGTGCTGGCCGGGCTGTTCGCCGTGGTGCTGGTGGCGGAACGCCGGCGCGGGCCTGGCGGCGAGGCTTGGTACTGGCTGGCGATCGTGCTGCTGCGCACGGCGGCGACCAATCTGGGCGATCTGGCGACACATGATTTCCATGCCGACCCTGTGCTGGCGATGGTGTGCCTGGTGGCGGTCCTGGTTGCCTGCGTGGCGGCGGGGCGGCGGGCGCTGGACGGCGCGGAAGACGGTGCCGTTCGGCCGGCCGGCGATGGGTGGTACTGGGCGGCGATGCTGACGGCCGGCACGCTGGGAACAGTGGCGGGCGATTACGTGGCCGGCGACCTGGGGATGGGGTCCGGCTGGGGCACCGTGGCGCTGGGAGCGGTGCAGCTGACGGTGCTGTCGGCCGGCGCGCGGTCCTGGTGGCGCGGCAAGCTCGCGTATTGGAGCGCGATCGTTGCCGTACGGTCGATGGGGACGACGCTGGGGGATTGGCTGGCGTTCCGGCATGGGGTGGGGCTGGGTTTGCCGGTGAGTGCCGCGGGCTCGGGGGTGTTGCTGGTGGGGGTGCTGCTGGGGTGGCGGCGGAGGAAATAAGAAAGCAAGGCCTTCTTTTTTGAAAAAAAGAAGCAAAAAACTTTTTCTCCCCCGCCTGCACCACGGTGCGCGCCGGTCCTGCCATTACGCGTTCTTGCAGAACCAGCGCGCGCCGTGATGCAGGCGGGGAAGCAAAAGTTTTTTGCTTCTTTTTTTCAAAAAAGAAGGCCTTGCTTGC
>CAXTVW010000110.1:0-11359 GCA_964247675.1 uncultured Acetobacteraceae bacterium | reverse complement strand
GCCATCCGAGCCACCCCATGCAGCGACTCCCGGCTAGCGCCAGAAGCCGCCTGCACGGACATCCCATGCACCACCGCCATCACGTAGCTCGCCAGCGCCCCGGGATCGGCATCCGCCGGCAAATCCCCTCCGTCGCGGGCCGCCTCCAGCCGCCGCCGCAGCGCCGCCTCGTCCGCCACGCGCCGCGCCACCAGCTCCAGCCGCACCGGCTCGGCCGCCTCCGAGCACACCAGCGCCCCGTTCGTGGTCAGGCAGCCCCGATGCGCGCCGCCGGTCAGCGCGTCCGCGTAGCCAAACAGCGTCCGCTCTGCTACACCAAGGGCCGTGGGTGCCTCAAGGGCGTCCCAGAAGAACCGCATGTAGATGGTGCGGAAATAGTCCAGCGCCTTGTGGAACAGCGCTTCCTTGTTCCCGTAGGTCGCATACAGGCTGGGCTTGGTGATGCCCATCGCCTCGGTCAGTTCGGTCAGCGAGGCGCCTTCAAAACCCGTCTTCCAAAAAACGTCGAGCGCGGCTGACAGGGCAGCATCCGTGTCGAACTCCCTATGCCGGCCCACAGCGCTGCTACCTCCCGGCCCTTCGAGCGGGGCTTGTCACGGCAGATAGGGAGCTTGACACGGCAAGTCCAGCCACCCAACTGGCCATTTCATACCGTCCGGTATAAAATGCTCAACTTCCGACAGGTCGATACATGAGCGACTACATCACTAATCTCCAGGGCACCAGTCCAGCGCGCCTGGGCGGCAATCGCGGCACATCGCGGCCACGCGCCGCATCGCCGCGCAACATACTGCTGGGCGCCGCTGCCCTCCTGCTGGCGGGCGGCACCCTCTGGGCGCTGCAGGGCGGCGGGCAGGCCAGCAAGCCGCCGGCAACGCCACCCCCGCCGCACGTCACCGTCAGCACCCCGCTTGAGGCGAGCGTCGCCCCGCAGCGCAGCTTCCTGGGCCAGTTCTCCGCCGTCGACTCGGTAGAGCTGCGCGCCCAGGTCGGCGGCACGCTGACGGAGATCCACTTCACCGACGGCCAGATCGTCCACAAGGGCGACCCGCTCTTCACGATCGATCCGCGTCCCTACCAGATCAAGCTCGCCCAGGCCGTGGCCCAGCTCCAGAGCGCGCAGGCCAAGCTCGCCCTCACCCAGATCGAGCTCTCCCGCGCGCAGAACCTGCACCGCGACAACTACAGCACCGCCGAGACGGTGGACCAGCGCCTGGCCGACCAGCGCTCCGCCGAAGCCACCATCCTGGAAGCCCAGGCCGCGATGCGCGACGCGCAGCTGGACCTCGAATACTGCCACGTCGCCGCCCCGTTCACCGGCCGCATCAGCGCCCACCGCGTCTCCATCGGCAGCCTGGTCAGCGGCAGCCGCGCCGGCTCCAGCCCCACAACGCTGCTCACCACGCTCGTCTCGCTGGACCCCGTGCATCTCGACTTCGACATGAGCGAGGCCGACTACCTGGCCTACGAACGCGCTCGCCAGACAAGCGGCGCCGCCATAAGCGACACCGTGACCATCTCCATGGACGACGAAGCCGCCGGCGCCCGTACGGGCAATCTCGACTTCGTGGACAACGCTGTCGATCGCGGCAGCGGCACGATACACGCGCGCGCCACCGTGCCAAATGCGGATCTCTTCATCGCCCCAGGCGAGTTCGCCCGGTTGCAGGTGACGATAGGCGCGCCGCAGCAGGACATGCTCGTGCCGGACAGCGCGGTCGCGCCCGACCAGTCCAACCACATGGTGATGACGGTCTCCGCCAACGGCGTGGTCGTGCCGAAGCTGGTGCGCGTGGGTGACCTGCAAGGCAGCCTGCGGGTGATACGCGGCGGCCTGAAGCCCGGCGACGAGGTGATCATCGACGGGTTGATGCAGGCGCAGCCCGGCATGAAGGTTGTGGCCGTTCGAGGCGCAATCAAAGGCTAGGCAAGGCCTTCTTTTTTGAAAAAAAGAAGCAAAAAACTTTTGCTCCCTGTCGGCGGCTCACCGGCAAGGTCCGCGACAGCGCGGATAAAAGCTTTTTGCTTCTTTTTCTCGAAAAAGAAGGCCTTGCTTTCTTCCTAAAACAACAAAGCGAAACCCGGCACAGGCAGTAAGCCACCATGCGCTTCTCACACATCTTCATAGACCGCCCGATCCTGGCCACCGTCTTCAGCATCTTCATAACGCTGATCGGCCTAGGCGCCCTCGTCTCCCTGCCGATCGCACAGTATCCGGAGATCGTGCCGCCCACCGTGCAGGTCACCGCCAGCTATCCCGGCGCATCCGCCACCGTGATGGCCGAGACGGTGGCCACGCCGCTCGAGCAGCAGATAAACGGCGTGGAAAACATGCTCTACATGAGCAGCCAGTCCACCGGTGACGGCAACCTCACCATCACCGTCACCTTCCGCATCGGCACGGATCTGAACACCGCGCAGGTGCTGACGCAGAACCGCGTCACCGACGCGCTGCCGCGCCTGCCGGAGGACGTGCAGCGTCTTGGCGTGGACGTGAAAAAGGCGTCGCCGAACATCTTGCTGGTGGTGCACCTGATCTCGCCGGACAAGTCGCGTGACCAGCTCTACATCTCCAACTATGCAACCCTGCACGTGAAGGACCAGCTTGCCCGCCTGCCTGGCGTGGGTGACGTGCAGATCTTCGGCGGCCGCGACTACGCCATGCGCATCTGGCTGGATCCGGACAAGACCGCCTCGCGTGGCCTGACCGCGGACGACGTGGTAGGCGCGTTACGCGCGCAGAACGTCCAGGTGTCCGCCGGCGTGCTGAACCAGCCACCCATCACCCCGCGCGGCGCGTTCCAGTTGAATGTGCAGACGCTGGGCCGCCTGCACACGCCGGAAGAGTTCGGCAACATACTGATAAAGTCCGACGCGCAAGGCCGCGTAACCCGCATACGTGACGTCGGCCGCGTCGAAATAGGCGCGGCCGATTACGGCACCGCCGCCTATCTTGATACCAACGACGCCACCCCGTTGCTCGTCTTCGCGCAGCCCGGCTCGAACTCGCTGGCCGTCGAGAAAAGCGTGTTGGGAACGATGAAGGCGATGTCCGCCGACTTCCCGCCAGGGCTGGAATACCGCATCGTCTACGATCCCACCGAGTTCATCTCGCAATCGGTGCACGAGGTGGTCCGCACGATCGTCATCGCCATCGCGCTCGTCGTCGCCGTGGTGATCCTGTTTTTGCAAAGCTGGCGCGCATCGCTGATCCCCGTGGTGGCGATCCCGATCTCGCTGATAGGCACGTTCGCCATCCTCGCCGCACTCGGCTTCTCGCTGAACAACCTCTCGCTGTTCGGCCTGGTGCTGGCAGTGGGCATCGTGGTCGACGACGCCATCGTCGTCGTCGAAAACGTCGAGCGCAACCTGGCCGCCGGCATGAGTCCCAAAGAGGCCGCGCACCGCACGATGGACGAGGTCGGTTTCGCCCTCGTCGCCATCGCCCTCACACTCTGCGCGGTGTTCGTCCCGGCCGCCTTCATTTCCGGCATCTCCGGCGAGTTCTTCCGCCAGTTCGCCGTCACCATCTCCGCCTCCACCATCATCTCCTGCATCGTCTCGCTCACCCTCAGCCCGGCCCTGTGTGCGGTGCTGTTCCGCCCGCATGCGACACACGCCACGCCGCCCCGCAGCCTGCCCGGCCGTGCGCTGGCCGCCGGCTTCGGCCTGTTCAACCGCGGCTTCGAGAGCCTGTCCAACGCCTACGGCCGCGTCACCATGCGCCTGGTCCGCGCCCTCGGCATCGTCGTCGTCGCCTACAGCGTGCTGATCGGCCTGGCCGGCGTGCAGCTCTTCCGCGCCCCCACCGGCTTCATCCCCGAACAGGACCAGAGCTACCTGATCACCGTCCTGCAGCTCCCGCCTGGCGCCTCGCTCGCCCGCACCCAGGCCGTCCTGCGCCAGGCCGTGGACATCATCCTGCACACCCCCGGCGTCGCCCACGCCGTCCCCTTCGCCGGCCTGGACGCCACCACCTTCACCAACGCCTCCAACGACGCCACCATCTTCTCCGCCTTCGACCCCTTCGCGGTCCGCGGCCCGCGCGGCCAGAGCTCCAACACCATCCTGGCGGACATGCGCGCCCGCCTCTCCGTCATCAAAAGCGCCCTCGTGCTGACAATCCCCCCGCCGCCCGTGCAAGGCATCGGCAACGCCGGCGGCTTCAAGATGATGGTGCAGGACCGCCGCGGCGCCGGCCCCCGCGCGCTGGAGCAGGCGACCGGCGCGCTCGTCATGGCCGCCAACAAGGACCCCGCCTTCGCCGGCGTGTTCACCCTGTTCAGCACCCACACGCCCTCCGTCTATGCCGACATTGACCGCGAGAAAGCCGAGAAGGTCGGCCTCACGCCCACCGATGTCTTCGACACCATGCAGACCTATCTCGGCTCCACCTACATCAATGACTTCAACTACCTGGGCCGCACCTTCGAGGTGATCGCCCAGGCCGACGCTCCCTTCCGCGCGGACATCACCGACATCGGCCGCCTACGCGCCCGCAACGCCAGCGGCGCCATGGTGCCGATCGGCGCCGTCGCCAGCTTCTCCAGCGTCACCGCGCCCTACCGCGTCCCCCGCTACGATCTCTACCCCTCCGCGGAGGTGATGGGTGCGGCCGCCCCGGGTGTCGCCTCCGGCACGGCCCTGGCCCGCATGGCGCAGCTCGCCCAGACCGTGCTGCCGAAAGGCTTCGGTTACGAATGGACCGAACTCGCCTACCAGCAGGAGCAGAAAGGCACCCCCACGCTCCTGGTGTTCGGCGCCGCCGCCCTGTTCGTCTTCCTGGTGCTCGCCGCGCAGTACGAAAGCTGGACGCTTCCCCTGGCCGTCGTCCTGATCGTGCCGATGTGCCTGCTCGCCGCGGTCACCGGCCTGCTGCTGCGCGGCATGTCGATCGACATCCTCGCACAGATAGGCTTCGTGGTCCTCGTAGGCCTGGCCGCGAAGAACGCCATCCTGATCGTGGAATTCGCCCGCCAGGCGGAAGACCAGGGCAGCCCTCCGCGCCAGGCTGCGGTGCACGCCGCCCGCACCCGCCTGCGCCCCATCCTGATGACGTCCTTTGCCTTCATCCTCGGCGTTCTGCCATTGGCGGTAGCCACCGGCGCCGGTGCCGAGATGCGCCAGTCCCTCGGCACCGCCGTGTTCTTCGGCATGCTGGGCGTCACCATCTTCGGCCTGCTGTTCACGCCGGGCTTCTACGTGCTGGTCCGCTCCTTCGGCCGGAAAATCCGCCAGCCAGACGTGCAACCGGTATCGGAGGAGGCGCGCCAGGCCGTCACGCACTGAAGCTTGGCGAGCCCGGCTGGATTCGAACCAGCGACCACGTGCTTAGAAGGCACGTGCTTCACTTGCCCGAAGTCAGTATAATAAATTCAAATTGCAAAGGAATATACGTCGACTATTCCGCCATCTGTTGCATAAGTATCGAATTATACAACGGGTTGTGCAACGCCCGCCATCTGGCGTCTTCCTCGGTCTTCAGTAGAAGAGAGGGCATCCTCTCTCAAGCGGCAATTCCGCCCGCAGCAATTTCATGGAGCCTCGGGTTATAGTGGAGAGTATCTCGGGTGGTCTTGGTGCTGTGCCCGCTCATGGCCGTGACCTGCTGGTCCGTGGCGCCCGAGACGGATATGAGCGACATCGCGGTCCGGCGTAGGTCACGCCAGCAACTGGCCGCTCGGGCTACGAGCGCGCCTACGATCCCTTGTACCGCCGAGCGGATTTTCTGACTCACGTGGTTGATTTGGAGCTCCGGCGCGGACTGATTTTGTGATTCTGTGGTGGTCTACCTGGTTTGAAGGACCTCGATGTCGGGCCGCGCCTTTGCGTTTGCACTGACCGATCGGCTGACGAGTTACGCCGCCTACTTCGAGGGCCACCGCAAATGAAGACACGGAAGGGAACTTGCGAATCCTGCTTGCCCTGGAGCTCCCGTGGCTCTCAAGCTCGGGCGGGCCTCAATCCTCCGGCGCGATCGTGACGGTCAGGTTGTCCAATGATTCGATAAACGGGATTTGACAGGATAGACGGGAATTGGGCCGGCGATGGTCCGACCCGTCGAGCAACGCCTCTTCGTCGTCGCTCATCTTGGGCAACACAGAATCATAGCCGTGCCCGACATACACGTGGCAGGTGGCGCAGGAGCAGCATCCACCGCACAGGGCCAGCAGCTCGTCGATGCCTTCGCGCCGTAGGACCTCCATGATGGAGGTGCCAGGCTCGGTCTGAAGGGTGGTGTGTTCGCCAGTGCGCGTAACGACGTTCAGAGTGGTCATCTGGGTTCCGTGATTCTGGTGCAGCCTGCTTGGCACCTCTCATACCGAACGACGCTGGAGTCGTGGCAGAAAGCAAGCGGATCGTTTTTAAATAATTAAAAAATTTTTCCCAGCATTTGCAGATTGGCATCCACGACAAACACGCACGTCGCAAATGCGGGGAAAAAGTCTTTTGCTTATTTCTTCCAAAAAAGAAGGCCTTCTTTGCCGGTGCAATGGCCAGGCCGGCACAACTGCCGCGCCCGTCCTCAGGAAAGCATGATCGTCTTCAGCGGGACGGTGTCGTCCAGCAATGCCGCCACCGGAACTGTGCGGCGCTCCGCCACCAGCCGCTTGGCCATCATGAAATCGCCTGGCCGGTTAACCGCATCCGCGGCGATAACGTGGCCGTCCTTGAGATAAAACGCGATGAAGGACCTGGAATTTTGAGAGCCGCGCACGGCCAGGTCATCATAGCTTTCGGACAATCCCACCATCTGCAGCTTGAGGGCGTACTGGTCGGACCAGAACCAGGGCGCCGTGGCCGGCGGGGCATCCTGGCCCATGATGGCGCAGGCAACCGTGCGCGCGCCTTCGACGGCATTTGGGACCGATTCGAGGCGCAGCTTACGTTCCAGAAAACCGTGATGGGCATGCGTTGCACAATCGCCTATGGCGAAGATGTGCTTGTCGGTGGTGCGGCATTCGGCATCCACCAAGACCCCGCCATCCACCATCAACCCGGCCTGTTCCGCCAGTTCTGTGTTGGCGATCAGTCCGATGCCGACGATCACGGCATCGGCCGGGTGTGCCGCGCCTTCGCCGCATTCGACCGCGGCGACATCGCCGCCGGCGCCGGCCAGGAAGCCGCTCACGGCCACGCTTGTTCGGATGTCCACGCCCTCGGCGCGGTGGACACGCTCATAGAACGCCGAGATTTCCGGCGCCGTGACGCGCGCCAGCACGCGGGGCGCGCCCTCCAGCACGGTGACGGACAGACCGCGCTTGACCGCCACCGCGGCGACCTCAAGCCCCACATAGCCGCCGCCGACGATGGTCAGCCGTCTTCCGGGCGTGAAGACCGATTGCAGGTTCCGCACATCGGCGATGTTGCGCAACGTGTGGATGTTGCCCAGTTCCGCCCCTGGGACGCGAAGTTGCCGGGCGCGGCCGCCCGTCGCCAGGACCAGCCAGGTGTAACCGATCTCCTCGCCTGCGCAGGCGACGGTTCGCGCGTGCCGGTCGATCCTGTCCGCGCGCGATCCGGTCCGCACCGTGACTTCGAGCCGCGCATACGCGGCCGCGGCGCGGAGCTGCAGCGCTTCGGCCGTCACCTCGCCGGCCAGGAAACCTTTCGACAGAGGCGGCCGCTGGTAGGGAAGATGCGGCTCCTCGCCGAGCAGCGTGATCTGGCCGGCAAACCGTTTCTGCCTGAGCTGTGCCGCGCATTCCGAGGCTGCCTGCCCACCGCCTATGATGACGACGTGGCCGTCTTGCGGCCCTGGTTCGGGACGCGCGCTTTCTGGCGGAGCATCATGCTGAGACATGGATGCGCTGTCTCCTTAAGCGGTTCGCAACGTCAGCTTCCTTTGAACGCGGCCGGACGTTTTTCGGAGAACGCCGCCATCCCCTCCTTCTGGTCGTCGAACGCGAACAGCGAGTGAAACAGCCGTCGTTCCAGCCGTGCCCCCTGGGTCAGCGGCGTCTCGTAGGCCGCCATGACCAGCTCCTTGGCCATCATCACCGCGAGCGGCGACTGTGCCGCGATCTTGCGGGCCGCCTCCATCGCCTCCTCCATCAGCCGGGCCGCAGGCACCACCCGGCTGACCAGGCCCGCGCGTTCGGCCTGCACCGCGTCGATCATCCGGGCCGTCAGGATCATGTCCATCGCCAGCGACTTGCCCACCGCCCGGGGCAGGCGCTGCGTGCCGCCGATGCCGGGCACCACGCCGAGGTTGATTTCGGGCTGGCCGAACTTCGCCGTGTCGGCCGCGATGACGATGTCGCACAGCATGGCCAGTTCGCAGCCGCCCCCTAGCGCGTAGCCGGCGACGGCAGCGATGATCGGCTTGCGGCAACGCGCGATCGCCTCGGCGGCGGCGGCGAAGAAATCGCTCCTGAACATCTCGGCGTAACCTTGCGGCGCCATCTCGGTGATGTCGGCGCCGGCGGCGAACGCCTTCTCCGAACCGGTGATGACGAAGCAGCGCACGGCGTCATCCGCCTCGCCGGCGCCCAGTGCAGCGACGAGCTCGCCCAGCAGCGCCTGGTTCAAGGCATTGAGCGCGCGCGGACGGTTCAGCCGGATCAGGGTAACGCCGTCCGCCGCTTCCACCAGCAGCGTGTCATAGGTCATGGTGTTGCCTGCTCCAGCTCGTCCAGCCGTCCGCGCAGCAGCTGGATCACGGCGGAGAAATCCCGCCCGCCATGGCCCAGTCCGGCAAACATCGCAAACAGCGCCTCGGCCTGCGCGCCCAGCGGCGTGCTGGCCGAAGCGCGCGCGGCCGCCTCCTGGGCCAGTTTCAGGTCCTTGAGCATCATCGCGGTGGCGAAGCCGCCGGTGAACCCGCGGTCGGCCGCGGTCTGCGGGCCCACGCCAGGCACCGGACAATAGGTGCTGACCGACCAGCACTGGCCCGACGACTTGGTCGCGATCTCGAAGAACCGGCCAGCGTCCAGGCCGAGTTTCTCCGCCAGGGCAAACGCCTCGCAGGTGCCCAGCATGGAGATTCCGAGCAGCATGTTGTTGCAGATTTTGGCGGCCTGGCCGGCGCCGGACAGGCCGGCGCGGATCACCGCCTTGGCCATTGGCTGCAACGCCGCTTCCACTGCGGCGAAATCCGCGTCCGCGCAGCCCACCATGAAGGCGAGCTGCCCGCTATCGGCGGCCGCCGTGCCGCCGGAGACCGGCGCGTCCGCGGCGCGGAACCCCGCCTCGGCCGCCATGCGCGCCACCAGCCGCGCGCTCTCCACGGAGATGGTGGAGCAGTCGATCAGCAGCGCGGTTTTTGGCGCGTGGGGAAGGATGTCGGCGGCATAGACCGCTTCGACATGCGGCCCGGCGGGGAGCATGGTAAGCACGATGTCCGCCCCTTCCAGGGCGGCCGCGACAGAGGATGCTGGCGCGCAGCCGAGGGCGGCGGCGCGCGCACGTGCGGCCTCCGACAGGTCGAAGGCGCGCACCTGGTGTCCGGCGCGGGCCTGGTTGGCGGCCATGCCGCCGCCCATGTTGCCGAGGCCGATAAAGGCGATCGTTGTCATCTTCGGTATGTCTCCTGAGCGATGATCACGCGCATGCCTGCGTTCGTGGCCGCCGCAATCTGGTGCACTGGCAAACCCCCAACCGCGCGCTCCGGCGCGTGATCGCGCAGGTCTGCGCTACGCGGCTGCGTCGCACCTGTGGCGCACCGCTTGGTGCGCTGCCAGGTGCCCCGGGGCGAAATCCGCCGCCGTCTGGTCGATCTCCCGCGGCTCGTGCTGCGGGCGAAGTCCACCGATGCTACTTCATCGTCGGGATGATGAACGATCCGTCGGCGGGTTGTCCCTCGGGCCAGCGTGCCGTCACCGTCTTGATCTTGGTGTAGAACTTGACGCCTTCCATGCCGTGCTGGTTGGTGTCGCCGAAGGCAGAGCGCTTCCAGCCGCCAAAAGTGTGGTAGGCGACCGGCACCGGGATCGGCACGTTTATCCCGACCATCCCCACGTTAACGCGTGCGGCAAAATCGCGCGCCGCACGGCCGTTGCGCGTGAATATCGCAACGCCGTTGCCGTATTGATGGTCGGACGCAAGCTGCATCGCCTCATCCGTCGTCTCCGCGCGGACGATCTGCAGCACCGGCCCGAAGATCTCCTCGCGGTATGTCCTCATCGTGGGCGTGACGTGGTCGAACAGGGTCGGCCCGATGAAGAAGCCCTTCTCGTAGCCCTGCATGGCGAAGCCGCGCCCGTCCACCACCAGCTCGGCGCCTTCCTCCTGGCCGATGCGGATATAGTCGGCGATCTTGTCGCGGTGCGCGGCGCTCACCACCGGGCCGAACTGGGCATCGGGATCGGTGCTGACGCCGACGCGCAGCGTGGATATTTCTGCCACCATGCGCTCGCGCAGTTCGTCCGCCGTCTTGCGGCCGACGGGAACCACGACGGGCAGGGCCATGCAGCGCTCGCCGGCGGATCCGAAGGCCGCGCCGGACAGGTCCTTGACCACCTGGTCCAGATCCGCATCAGGCAGCACCACGCCGTGGTTCTTCGCACCGCCCATCGCCTGCACGCGCTTGCCGTGCGCGGCACCCGTTGAATACACATACTGGGCGATGTCGGAGGAACCGACGAAGCTGACGGCGCGGATCAGCGGATGAGTCAGTATCGCATCGACGACTTCCTTGTCGCCGTGCACCACGTTCAGCACGCCCGCCGGCGCGCCGGCCTCCATCATCAGTTCGGCGAGCATCACCGGCACCGTGGGATCGCGTTCCGAGGGCTTCAGGATGAAGCTGTTGCCGACGGCGATGCTGATGCCGAACATCCACATCGGGATCATGGCGGGGAAGTTGAACGGCGTGATGCCGGCGCACACGCCAAGCGGCTGGCGCATGGAATAGACGTCGATGCCGGGGCCCGCGGCTTCGGTGTATTCGCCTTTGAGGAGATGCGGGATGCCGCAGGCGAACTCGATCACCTCCAGCCCGCGCTGGACGTCGCCGCGGCTGTCGGCCACCACCTTGCCGTGCTCGGAGGAGAGGACTTCCGCAAGCTTGTTCATGTCGCGCTCGATCAGGCGCTTGAACTCGAACATGATGCGTGCGCGGCGCTGCGGGTTGGTGGCCGCCCAGCCGATCTGCGCCAAGGCGGCTGATTGCACCGCGGCATCGAGCTCCGTGGCGCTGGCGAGCGCCACGCGCGCCTGTATTTCGCCGGTATTGGGATCGAACACATTGCCCCAGCGGCCTGCCCCGCCCGGCACGCCACGGCCGTTCACAAAATGCCCGATGTCGCGCATCCACGTTCCCCAACTTTATGATTGCCGCAGCCCTAGCACCCGGGCCAGGCAAGCACTACTGCGATCTCGCGGAGTCCGAGTTGCAGGATTGCAGCGCTGTGGCCAG
>CAXTVW010000109.1:0-11440 GCA_964247675.1 uncultured Acetobacteraceae bacterium | reverse complement strand
TTACTTCTCTTGGTGAAAGAAGCAGCACACCTTGGTTTACGCGGACCGTTGTCATAGCCGGCGCTCACATTGCTTAAGAAGCAAGCAGTCCTTTTTTGAAAAAAAGGACCAAAAAACTTTTACCTCCCACGCATTTGCAACGTTCGGCTGTTCTTGAACGAGCACGCGCTGACGATGCGGGGAAGTAAAAGTTTTTTGCTTCTTTTTTTCAAAAAAGAAGGCTTGCTTGCTTTCCAAATCACTAGCAGCAGCACTGGCTTTCAATCCAGCGCGTCGCGCCGATCCGGAAACACCACGTCACGATGCACGTGTACGGACATCAACAACCCCATCGCAAACATCACAGTCAGCATCGCCGACCCGCCATGACTGACCAGTGGCAACGGCACGCCCCCTACCGGTATCGCCCCAACCACCATCGCCACATTGACGAACACGTACATGAACAGGTTCACCGAAATGCCCAGCGCCAGCAGCTTGCCGTATTGATGCCGGCAGCGCAGTGCGACCAGCATGCCGCCGAGTATGATCGTCAGCAGCAGCAACAGGAGCGCCAGCGCGCCGATCAGCCCCCACTCCTCCGCCACGATGGAGAAAATAAAATCGGTCTGCTTCTCCGGCAGGAAGTTCAGATGCGCCTGGGTTCCCTGCATGAAGCCCTTGCCCCACAGCCCGCCTGACCCGAGCGCGATTTTTGATTGAATGATGTTGTAGCCGGCACCGAGCGGATCGCTCTCTGGATTGAGGAACGTGGTGATGCGCGCCCGCTGGTAGTCATGTAAGTGCTTGTAGGCGAACTCTGCGAGAAACGGCAGCGGCACCGCCAGCATCGCCATCTGCCACAAACGCATGCCGGCGCCCACAAAGATGGAAAACCCCACCACGCCGGTGATGAACGCCGTGCCTAGGTTCGGCTCCTTCAGGATCAGCCCGACCGGCAACAACACAGCCACTGCCGGCAGAATCAGGAAAAACGGGTTTCCGACGCGCGCCCAGCTTGCACGGTTGAACCAGGACGCCAGCGCCATAGCCAGCGCCACCTTCATGATTTCGCTCGGCTGCAACTGCAACGGACCAATATCCAGCCAGCGCTCCGCGCCCTTGCCCACATGGCCCATTTTCAGCACCAGCACCAACAGTATTAGGGCAAGTCCGTAAAACGGCCAGGAGAACTTCGCGATAAAGCGGATGTCCAGCATGGCTATCGACAGCATCATCACCAGGCTGAACCCGAACCGCAGTCCGTGCCGCCAGGCATACGGCTCCGGCCCACCGCCGGCCGAGTAGAGTGCCACATAACCGCATCCGGCCAGTGCACACAGCAGCAGCACGTAAAGCCAGTTGATGCGCCAAAATTTGGTGAGCAGGCCGAAATCAGGCTCGGCGCGAAGAAGGCGACGTTCGGAGATCATAGAAAAAAGAAAGGCCTTCTTTTCTGAAGAAAAGAAGCAAAAGACTTTTTCCCGGCTGTCGCGGACTGCTTCACCAGCCGCCGACAGGGCGCAAAAATCTTTTGCTTCTTTTCTTCAGAAAAGAAGGGCTTGCTTGCCTTCATATCCGAACCACCACTTTTCCCACATGCGTAGCGCCCTTTAGATGCCGGTAAGCCTCTCGCGCCTCCTCGAAGGCAAACACCCGGTCCACCACCGGCTCTATCTTGTGCAGCGAGATCGCCCGGTTCATCGCCTCGAACATCTGGCGCGAGCCCACGTAGATCGGCCGGACGATGCAGCCGGTGCCAAACACCGCGAGCGGATCCAGCGTGCCGCGGGTCAGCACACCTATCAGTGTCACCACCCCGCCACCGCGCGTGGCCTGCACGGAGCGCTGTATCGTCCCTGGCCCGCCAACCTCCACCACGTGGTCCACGCCGCGCCCGTCGGTCAGCTTGCGGACGGCCGCCTGCCACTCCGGCTCGGCCTTGTAGTTCACGCCGTCCGAAGCGCCGAGCGCGCGCGTCCGCTCCAGCTTCGCGTCGCTGGAAGAGGTGGCGATCACCCTGGCGCCAGCCGCATGGGCGAACTGCAACGCGAATATCGAGACGCCGCCTGTGCCCAGCACCAGTACGGTCTGCCCGGGGATGAGCGGTTGCAACCCGAACAGCGCGTTCCACGCCGTGACCGCCGCGCAAGGCAAGGTAGCCGCCTGCTCGTAGGAGAGATGCGCCGGTATATGCACCAGGCCGCGCTCGTCAAACACCACGTATTCGGACAGCACGCCATCCACCGCGCCGCCCAGGGCGCTGGCGCTGTCGGCCGGTTCCATCTCGCCGCCCATCCAGCTCTGCATGAAGATGCCGGCCACACGGTCTCCTACTTTGACGCGGGAGACGCCCTCGCCCAATTCCACCACCTCGCCTGCCCCGTCGGACAGTGGCACCAGGTCCGGTGGCAGCTTGCTCATCATGTATTTGCCGCTCGCGACTGCCAGGTCACGGAAGTTCAGGGAAGCCGCGCGCATGCGAACCAGCACCTGGCCGCGGCCCGGCTTCGGGGTGTCGGCCTCACCTGGCGTAAGGTCGTCGATGCCGGTGTGCTGCGGCAGGCGATACAGGCGCATTTTTTGGCTCCTGAATGAGGTGAGTGTGGCTAGCGTGCGTCGGGGGTGGACGGGTTTTCTTCTCGCCGAACGCCCGCGAGAACGCCAGAGCCAGGGTGGCGCCGACGAACCACGGCAGCCATGCCGCGGCAGCGCGCCTGCCGTTAGGGCGGCACTGTGAGCCTCGCCGTCCAGCAGTGGGGTGGCTGATAATCTCGAACGAAAGAGCGTGCCCGATCTGAACTGGAGATTGCAAAAAACCAGTCCTCTATCTCAGCAAAAGAGCCAGTGATTTCGCTTTTGCACCAGCCTACCTCGCCGGATACCCGAGGCGGCTTAGCGGCCGGGCCCGAAATCTCGCTTCTTCTTTCCGCAAACGAGACCCTGGTTTCTTCCAGCGTTTTTCCTTGCAACCCAGGATAGTAAAAGTGTTATCTCCCGGAAAAATACGCGAGGAACATCATGCGACCGTATCCAATAGCCGCCGCACTGGCATTCGCCTTTGGCGCTGGCAGCGCCACGGCGGCAAGCGTCACTACCTACCACAACAGCATCAACCGCCACGGTGAGTACGTCGTTCCGGGCCTGACGGCCGTTTCGGCCGCCAGCATGCATCAGGATACCGCCTTCAACGGTACTTTCCCCGGCGACGTGTACGCCCAGCCGCTCTACTGGCAGGCCAGCCCGCAAACCGTAGGCAACGTCATCGTCGCTACCGAGACCAACTTTGTCGAGGCGCTGAACGCCAGCAGCGGTGCGGTGGCGTGGAGCACGCAGCTGCCGGCCGGCCCGGCCAGCAACCAGCTGCAATGCGGCAACATCCCCATCGAGGGCATCACCGGCACCCCGGCGATCGACCCGGCGACCGGCCTGATCTACCTGGACGCCGTGACCGGCACCACGTCGAGCACGGTGCGCCACAAGATCTATGCGATCTCCGCCGCCACCGGCGCCGTGCAGCCCGGCTATCCGCTTGACGTCCAGTCGGCGCTTGCCGCCAAGGGAGTCACTTTCGACTCCACCATCCAGGGCGAGCGCGGCGCGGTGCTGTTCTTCAACGGCGCCGCCTACTTCACCTATGGCGGCCGCTCAGGCGATTGCGGCAACTATCACGGCATGGTCGTGCAGGTGACGCCGTCCGCCACGCCCAGCATCGCCGGCGTGTGGAGCACGCGGGCAGACCGCGGCGGCATATGGGCCCAGGGCGGCTCGGCCTCTGACGGCTACTCCGTGTTCGTCACCACCGGCAACACCTCCAACGCCTCCGCCTGGAGCGACGGCGAGGGCATCATCCGGCTGAAAAGTGGCGTGGCCCACAGCACCAGCAAGCTGAACTACTTCACGCCGACCAACTGGCTGATGCTGGACAATGACGACCTGGACCTGGGCGGCACCGAAGCGCTGCCGTTCCAGGCCGGCGGGGAAAATGCCAGCCCACGCGTGATCGCCTTCGGCAAGGACGGTAACGCCTACCTCATCGATCGCCGCAACCTCGGCGGCGTAGGTGGCCAGATCGCGCTGCAGAAGGTCTCCAACGGCGCGATCATCACCGCGCCGGCCATCTACAACACGGACAGCCTTTCCATGGTGGTGTTCCGCGACGGAAACGGCATCAACTGCAGCGGCAGCAGCCTGACCATGCTGTCCGTGGCACCTTCAGGCACCTCGCCGATCAAGGAGGTCTGGTGCGCGGCACTGAACGGCGCGGGCGCGCCAATCGTGACGACGACGAACGGTTCGGCCAATCCGCTGGTGTGGACCGTGGGCGCGGAAGGGGACAACCTGCTGCACGGCTACGATGCCATGACCGGCACCGCGGTCTTCACCGGCGGTGGTCAGGCCATGCAGGGTCTGCGGCATTTCGAGACGATACTGGCGGCAAACAGCCACCTGTATGTCGCAGGTAACGGCACGCTATACGCCTACACCTTCAATCATTAAGCGCGAAGGCAACATGTAGAAAGCAAGCAGTTCTGTTTGAAAAAGGATCAAAAACTTTTGCGACCTGCGCTTGCAGCAGCCGGAGAAGGCAGCTGAACCAGCGCAGGAAGCAAAAGTTTTTTGCTTCTTTTTTTCAAAAAAGAAGGCCTTTCTTGCTTCTCGAAACCCAACATACCGCGAGTCAGACCAAGCCGAGACAACGCTCTCTTGCGTTTTCCGAAAGCACAGCTCCCTCAGTTATGCTTCAGCACGCCGAAATGCGTGGAGGTTAGTGCCAGGGTGGTCGGAAGCGTCTCGGGTAATGTTGTGAGCAGGCTGTCGTAGCCGCACGCGCTATACGGGCAGGTGGTTGCGTTACCTGGGCCGTTGACCAGCAGGTCGTAGCCTTCGTTGCCCAGACCATCCACGAAGGCAACCTGGACCTTGAACGTCCAAGCAACGGCCAGGCCGGTAGGCCCTGTCGTCACGGTGCCCCAGAGAAAGGAATCGAGCTGCCCGCCGTAAGCAGCGCCTTTGGCCAGGTAGCTGGTGATCTGCGGCAGCTTGTTCAAACCGTCTCCGTACGTGGCCAGCTTGGTCAACGTGTAGGTGGTGTTTGGCTGAACGGTGCCCGGCACCGTGAACTGGAGCACCACGCGCTTGAAGCCACTGGTGCCCACGGTCGCAGGCGTGAACAGCGGCCCGGTATAGGTGAAGGTCGCCGCAACGGACGGGGCGCTAACAAGGCATGCCAAGAGTGTGGCGACAACGTGTTTCATGCTCGCAGTCCTCCCGAAACCGTGATAGTACGGCGGGGGCACCTAACCTTACCAAGGCGTTAGATGCAATACGCAAATACACTATCGTTTCATTTTTGTATAGAAATTGGTTGAGGTGCAACTTTTGGATGTTTCGGATGCGGTGAGTCGTTCCGTTTCTTCGGTCATCCAGACAAAAAGTTTTGCAACCGATCTAGCGCCACGCAGCTTAGCACCGCGAACACGGACACGTGCCCACCTTCGGGACGTGGAGAGGAGAATACCCTGATGGCGGGCGAGCGCCCCATCCTGATCGTTGATGACGACAGGTCACTGCGTGAGGAACTGGCAGCCCAGTTGCAGGTCGATGGCGAGTTCAGTGCCGACGAAGCAGCTTCGGTCAGCGAGGCAGAGACCAAGATACGTCAGCACGAACAGCGTTTCGATGCAATCATACTTGACGTAGGCCTGCCGGACGGCGACGGCCGCGACCTCTGCGCCACGCTGCGCAAGGCGGGAATGCGCATGCCGATCATCATGCTGACCGGTTCGGACGAGGAGTCCGACGTCGTGCGCGGCCTTGAATCAGGCGCCAACGATTACATCGCCAAGCCGTTCCGCCTGAACGAACTGCTTGCCCGTCTGCGTGCCCAGCTCCGCATCTTCGAGAACTCCGAAGACGCGGTGTTCACCATCGGTCCTTACACGTTCCGCCCTTCGGCCAAGCTGCTGCAGGAGCCGTTGCGCAACCGCCGCATCCGGCTGACCGAAAAGGAAGCCGCCATCCTGAAATTCCTCTACCGCGCCGGGACCAAGCCGGTAGCGCGGCAAATCCTGCTCAACGAGGTGTGGGGCTACAACGCGGCGGTAACCACACACACGCTGGAGACGCACATCTATCGCCTGCGCCAGAAGATCGAACCCGACCCGGCGAATGCGCGGCTTCTGGTGACCGAAGGCGGCGGCTACAGGCTGGATCCGGCGGCGTGAAGGGAGGCAAGCAGGGCCCTCTTTTTTGAAAGAAAGAAGCAAAGAACTTTTGCTTCGTTCGCCGTTGAGACGAGCGTGCTTCCGGTTTGACGCAACAGTCACGGAGCCGCGGTGAAGATTACGATCAGGCGGTAATCTGGCGGGCATTAGCGATTATCGAACCAGAGCCAACGACCGTCAGATAACCGCTCCAGCGCGTCAGCTACGCTGCGCTTTCTCCATGCAAGACCGTATCTAGTCCCTCTACCTCCTCCTCGGCTGTTACTGTCAGGCCGATGGTGAGCTTCAGGCCGTAGAGCAGCACCAGGCTCACCACGCTGCTCCAGACCAACGTCACGCCAACCGCCTTGCACTGCGTGACGAACTGGTGGAACGAGCCGTCCGTGCCGCCGATCGTGGCCGAGGCAAACACGCCTGTCAGCAGCGCGCCGACGATGCCGCCCATGCCATGCACGCCGAACGCGTCCAGGCTGTCGTCATAACCAAAGGCGTGCTTGAGGTAGGTGGCCGCCATGAAGCATATCACGCCCGCCGCCACGCCGATGACGATGGCGCCGCTGGGCAACACGAAGCCGCTGGCCGGCGTAATGGCCACAAGGCCGGCCACCGCTCCGGAGATGATGCCGAGCACCGAGGGTTTGCCCTTCAGCACCCACTCGGTAAACATCCAGGCGAGTGCCGCGGCCGCGGTGGCTATCTGGGTCACCGCCATTGCCATGCCGGCCCGGCCGGTGGCGCCCACGGCGGAGCCGGCGTTGAAGCCGAACCAGCCGACCCACAGCAGCGAGGCGCCGATCACCGCGTAGGTGAGGTTGTGCGGCGCCATATTGTCATGCCCGTAGCCGCGCCGCCGGCCCATCACCAGGCAGCACATCAGCCCGGCAATACCGGCATTTATGTGCACCACGGTGCCGCCGGCGTAGTCGAGCGTTCCCAGCGTGCTGAGCCAGCCGGTCGGCGCCCACACCCAATGCGCGATCAGGCTGTACGAGAAGATAGACCAGCCAACCATGAAGATGCACATGGCGGAGAACTTCATCCGCTCGGCGAACGCGCCGGCAATGAGGGCCGGCGTGATGATGGCGAACGTCATCTGGAACATCATGTACACCGTCTCGGGAATGGTGTACGGCACCGGCGTGATGCCGGGCACGTTGTTGCCGAGGATGAAACCGGTGTCGTCCTGCTTGGTGAAGTTGTCGGCGATGCCGTGCAGCATGAACCGGCCGGCGTCCCCGACGAGCGAGTTCAGCGGCACGCCGAACAGCGATCCGGTGGCCGGTCCGTTGGTGAAGGCGATGCTGTAGCCGCAGATCGTCCAGACGAGCGTCACCAGGCAGCAGATGGCGAAGCTCTGCATCACGGTGGCCAGGATGTTCTTTCGGCGGACCATGCCGGCGTAGAACAGCGCCAGGCCGGGGATCGTCATCATCAGCACCAGCGCCGTGCTGGTCAGCATCCAGGCGGTGTCACCGTGGTCATAGGCCGGCGGCTTGGCTGGGCCAGCCGAGACCACGGGGGTTGCTGCAGGCGTTGTGGCAGCGGGCGCCTGGGCAGCTGCGGATGGCGGAGCGGAGGCAGCCGGCGGCGGGGTGGCGGCATCGGGCGCCTTGGCCAGGGCGGCGCCGGCGCAAAGCGGGAGGCCAAGCAGGATGGCGGCCAGGACGGCCCGCAGGGCAGATCGCATCTTGGAGACCCTCACAGCGCCGCGTTGTCCAGCTCGCCCGTCCTGATCCGGACGGCGCGCAGGATGTCGAGCACGAAGATCTTGCCGTCGCCGATCTTGCCGGTCTGCGCCGCCCGCATGATCGCCTCCACCACAGCGTCCGCCTGGTCGGAATCAACCGCGACCTCGATCTTCACCTTGGGCAGGAAGCTCACGTGATACTCGGCGCCGCGGTAGATCTCCGTCTGACCCTTCTGCCGGCCGAAGCCCTTCACCTCGGTTACGGTCAGTCCCTGCACGCCGAGCGGCGTCAAAGCCTCGCGCACATCGTCCAGCTTGAAGGGTTTGACGATGGCTATAACCAACTTCATCTCGGCATCCTTGATTGTGGCCGCGCATCTTTGGCGGCGCGGTGCTCGGAGGGGTGTTAACAAGAAGCGTGCCGGGGGCGGAAAGGAAGAAAGGCCTTCTTTTTTGAAAAAAAGAAGCAAAAAACTTTTGCTCCCCGCCTGCACGGAAGTGCACGCAGGTTCTGCGAATAGGCGCCTCGGCAGAACCTGTGCGGGCCTCGGCGCAGGCGGGGGGAGTGAAAGTTTTTTGCTTCTTTTTTTCAAAAAAGAAGGCCTTCCTTCCTTCTCCCCAAAAACGCCTATCTTTTAGGCAGACCTTCCCGAAAGATGCCGCCCATGCTGGATGTATGTGTCGTAGGCGCCGGCCCCGTAGGCGCCGCGCTGGCCTGCCGCCTGGCCCGTGCCGGCCTGTCCGTGGCCGTGGTGGACCGTGCGGCACTGCCGCCCATGGAGCATCCGAGTTTTGACGGCCGCGCCTACGCAATAGCCGCCGGTTCGCGCGCGCTGCTGGAGGAGGCGGGCATCTGGGACAGGCTGCCGCACGCCCCCGGCCCGATCGAGCAGATACGCGTCTCCGACGGTAAGCCAGGCAAGCCGGCGTCCCGCCTGTTCCTGCATTTCGACGCAACTGAACTCGGGGCCGGGTCCGAGCATAGTGGTGCGCTGGGCTGGATGGTGGAAGCCCGCAACATGCGCATGGCGCTGAACGCTTGCCTGCATGCTGCCCCGGGGCTGAAACTCTACGCGCCCGCAGTGGCCGAGGTGAAGCGCGACGCCTCCGGCGCACAGGTAAGGCTGGACAATGGCGAGACGTTGACGGCCAGCCTGGTGGTGGCCGCCGAGGGACGCGACTCGCCCTTGCGCCGGCAGGCCGGGCTGACGGCGGCGCGCTGGGCCTACAAGCAGGCCGGCATCGTCTGCGCCATCTCGCACGCGCTGCCGCACAACAACACCGCACTGGAGCACTTCCTGCCGGCCGGCCCGTTCGCGCAGTTGCCGATGGCGGCCAGCGAAGCCGGCGCGCACATCTCGGCCATCGTGTGGACCGAGCGGAAGGAAGCCGCCCCGCGGCTCATGGCGTTGGACGACGCCGCGTTCACCGCCGAAGTGCAGACGCGGCTGGGTGACCATCTCGGCGCCATCCGGCTGGTCGGCCAGCGCTGGATGTATCCGCTTTCCGCCATGTACGTGCATCGCGTGACCGCCGATCGGCTTGCGGTGGTGGGCGACGCGGCGCACGGCATACACCCGATCGCCGGCCAAGGGCTGAACCTGGGGCTGCGCGATGCGATCGCGCTGTCCCGGCTGCTGATCGCGGCGCACGCGGCGGGCGAGGACCTTGGCGGCGCGGCCCTGCTTGCGCGCTACGCACGGGCGCGGCGGCTGGACAACCTCTCCATGCTCGTGGCGACTGACGCGCTGGACCGGCTGTTCAGCACGGACAACCCGCTGGTGCGCACGGCCCGTGACCTTGGCATTTCGGCGGTGCACAGGATGCCGGGGGTCAAGCGGGCATTCATGCGGCAGGCTATGGGGATCGGGTGAGCAAGGAAGCAAGGCCTTCTTTTTTGAAGGAAAGAAGCAAAAAACTTTTGGTCCCCCTTCGGCGAGTGCTGAAACAGCTACCGACAGGGAGAAAAGGTTTCTTGGTGTTTTTTCTCAAAAAAGGACTGCTTGCCTTACTTCTTGTTTCCGCCACCTGGAAGCCGACCTATTGCCAGCAATGAACTACACACCAATCCGGACCGAAGCCTCCGCCGCCCGCTCCGTCCATCGGGCGATCGGCGAAGCAAGGCGCGGCGTGCCTGTCGTCCTGCTCGGCCAGGCAGGCGAGCGCGCTTTGGCGCTGGTGGTGGAGACTGCCACGCAGGCTACGCTGCAGGAATTCCTGGCGGCTGCGGCGGACAGGCCCGTGCTGCTGCTGGCTGCGTCCCGCGTGGCCGACCTGATCTCCGGCGTGGCGTCGGGGTCCCGGGGCGGAGCGGCCGAGCTCGCCGCGGTTGCGCTGCCGGCGGAGACCGGCCGGCTGGACGTATCCATGCTTCGCGATATGGCGGACCCGACCCTTTCCCATGGCGCCGTGGCGGCTAGCCGCGCGGATGCGGCCCACATTTCCGCGGAGCTGCAAGCCGCCGGCGTAGCACTCGCGAAGCTTGGCCGATTGCTGCCGGCCGTGCTGATCGCCAGCGCCGAACCTGACACGGCAGAGCTTCTCGACGTGTCCGCTGCCGCGGTGCTTGCCCATCCGGCAGCGACGGCCGAGAGCCTGGTGCGTGCCGCCGAGGCGCGCGTGCCGCTGGAGGAAGCCCCGGATACTAGGATCGTGGCATTCCGGCCGCAGGACGGCGGCATCGAGCACGTCGCCATCCTGATAGGCCGGCCGGAACAGGCGCAAACGCCGCTCGTGCGCGTGCACTCGGAGTGTTTCACCGGCGACTTGCTCGGCAGCCGCCGCTGCGACTGCGGCCCGCAGCTTCACCAGGCGATCACCCGCATGGAGTCCGAGGGCGCCGGCATCATTCTCTACATGGCGCAGGAAGGCCGCGGCATCGGCCTGGTCAACAAGCTGCGCGCCTACACGCTCCAGGACAGGGGGCTGGATACGCTGGACGCCAACCGGGCCCTTGGTTACGGCGCCGACGAGCGCAGCTTCGCCGCCGCCGCCGCGATGCTGCGCAGCTTCGGCATCACGCGCATACGCCTGCTCACCAACAATCCGGCCAAGGTTGCGGGCCTGGCCGCCCACGGCATAGAGGTCACCGGCCGGCTCAGCCACGCCATCGCCGCCAACGGCGAGAACGACGCCTATCTGGAGACCAAGGCCCGCCGATTCGGCCACCTCCTTGGGTAGGGGGCCTCGGCTCGCGGGGCTCCGATGAGCACGGCAAGCGTCCGCCCGGACGGCACGCTTCGTTTCGGCGGTGCGACCCTGCGCATCGCATTTGGCCGGGCCGGTTTCACGCTGCACAAACAGGAAGGCGACGGTGCCACCCCGACAGGGCTGCTGCCACTTCGGCGCGTGCTCTATCGTGCGGACCGGGTTGCCAGGCCGCGCGCCGCAGTGCCCATCGAACCGATCGCGCCCGAGGATGGCTGGTGCGACGACCCAAGCGACGCTCGCTACAACCAGATGGTGCGCCTGCCCTATGAGGCGCGCCACGAAGAGCTCTGGCGCCGCGACGGGCTGTACGACGTGGTAGGCGTGCTCGGCTGGAATG
>CAXTVW010000108.1:0-11445 GCA_964247675.1 uncultured Acetobacteraceae bacterium | reverse complement strand
CGGGCACGTCCTGGACACGGATGTCGCCGATGGCGTGGAAGACGACTGCTTTCATCGCGGGTTTGATCCTGAGTTGCGGAATGGGAGTGAACCATCGAGGCGGCTCATCGTTTGTTCGCACCGCGAAATGTGCGGCGTTGCTGCCCGCGGGTAGCGGTTGCGGCGGCTGTTTGCGCTGCGTGCACGCGGCTGCGCGGGACTGAGCCGGCACGTCACAAGGCTGCCGCTCGTTTCAACGTGCCTCGCGCCATGCGCTAATCTCGTTGCAAGAAGTGTCGTTACGGCACCACAGTGCTGGGAGATTACACACGGGATTAACCAGCTAGTGCTACCAGAGGTTGTAAGCCGACCCGGCCTGCGATAATCCCGCTGAAGTGATTGTCATTGCTTGAAGCATCTTGCCGGTGGAGCGTCGCATGGGGCTGCTGCAACCAGTTTGGCCGGATGGCGGGGCGAATGTCTCGCCCTGCCCTCCCACTTCCGTTGCCGAACGGTTTCGCCTCACATTCGACAAGGCGCCTGTCGGCCTGGCACACGTGTCTCCGGACGGGCGTTGGCTCGAGGTCAATGAGCGCCTGTGCGCGACACTGGGCTATCCCCGCGAACTACTCCTCGCGACGACGTTCCAGGAACTCACCCATCCCGACGACCTGAAAGCCGACCTGGACCAGGTCCAGGCGATGCTGGCGGCCGAGATCGACAGCTACAGCATGGAGAAGAGGTACATCAGGGCGGACGGCTCCGTCATCTGGTGCAACCTGACGGTCTCGCTCGTCTGGGCTCCCGATGGCACGCCCGGCTACTTCATCGCGGCGGTCGAGGACGTCTCGGCGCGCCGGGCCGCGGAGGAGCGGCTTCAGGCGATACACGGCACCTTGGAGGCAGAGTTCGCGGCACGGACCGCCGCCCTGTCCGCCAGCGAAGCGCGCTACCGGCTGCTCGCCGAGAGCGCCAACGAGATAATCGCGACCATGGCGCCCGACGGCGTGGTGCAGTTCGTCACGCCCGCGGTGCGGCGGGTGCTCGGCCATGCCCCGGAAGAGGTGGTGGGCCGTACCGTGATGTCGTTTACCCATGCGGCGGATGTTCCGCACATGCGAGCGGTGTTCGAGCGCCTGGTGAAGGCGGGTCCCGGTGCCGCTGCCGCGCCTTACGAGTTCCGGGCCCGCCACAGGGACGGACGCTGGATATGGCTGGAGGGGCAGCCCCGCGTCGAGTTCGATCCCTCCGGGCGCCCGGTCGTGTTCCAGGACGTCGTCAGGGACGTATCCGCCAGGAAGGAGGTGGAGGAAGCCCTCCGGCTGAGCCAGGCCCTCCTGCTGCGCACGAGCGCCGCGGCTGGCGTGGGAGGCTGGGAGGTGGATACGGCAACCCGCAAGGTGCTGTGGTCCGACCAGACATGCCTGATTCAGGACATGCCGACCGGCTACCAGCCTACCCTCGAAGAGGCCCTGGCCTTCTACGAGCCCGAGGCACGCGCGGTTGTGCGCGACGCCGTTGAGCACGCATTGGCCACCGGCGGCGGCTGGGACCTGGAGCTGCCGATGGTCGCGGCGCAGGGACGGCGCTTCTGGGCGCGGACGGTCGGCACCGCGGAAATCGAGGACGGCCGTGTGGTCCGCCTGGTCGGCGCGCTGCAGGACATCACCGAGTGGCGCCGGATGGTGCGCGAGCTTGCGGAGAAGCAGGAGCAGTTCCGCGTCACCCTGGAGTCCATCGGCGACGCGGTCATCACCACCGACGCAGCCGGATCCGTCACGTGGCTGAACCGCGAAGCGGAGCGGCTGGCGGGGTGCAGCGGCGAGGTCATCGGGCGTGCCTTGCAGGACGTCGCCCATGCGGTCGAGCATGGCTCCGGCAAGGCGTTGCCCTTCCCGCGTCCCGCGGCGAAGCCGTGCGCCTTGCCGAGGAACATGGTGGTGGTCGGCGGCGAGACGCACTCGGACGTCGACGGGACGGTCTCACCGGTCCTCGGGCAGTCCCGCGGCTGCCTGGGTCACGTAATCGTCTTCAGGGACGTCTCGGCGGAGCGGCGCCGCGAGCGGGACCTGGAATACCAGGCGACCCGCGACCCGCTGACTGGTTTGTTGAACCGGCGCGCGTTCGAGGACGTGCTGCGACGCAAGGCGGTCTCTGCCGAAAAGCCGATGGCTCTGCTGGTCATCGACCTGGACGGGTTCAAGCAGGTGAACGACGCTTACGGGCACGCGGCGGGCGACCAGGTGCTTCGGCGGGTGGCGGAGCTTCTCCGGACCGAGATGCGCAATCCGGAGGTGGAGTGCGTGGGGCGACCGGGAGGCGACGAGTTCGCCGTTCTGCTCGACTGCGACACGGCCGAGGATGCGCTGCGGGCGGCCGACCGGCTATGTGCCGGGGTGGCGCAGTTCCGGTTCACCCGGGACAGCGGCAGCTTCGGGCTGGGTGCGAGCATCGGCGTGGTGATGATAAGCCCGGGCCGGGTGGCCAGCGAGGCGCTCATGGAGGCGGCCGACCAGGCCTGCTACCGGGCGAAGCGCGCCGGTAAGAGCAGGGCCATGTTGGGGCACATGCTGCCTTCGGCTGCTGAATGACATTGGCGCACTTTCTGTGTTGACCGGTGCCATCCTGCTTTGAGCGGCCTCTCGGCGACCGTTCAGCTTGGTTGTGAGCGCGACCGGGTTCACCACGGATGAGACTGGGCCTTGGCAAGCGCCGCCGGGCGAGCCAATTCCTGCGGGTCGCGTTGGAGTTTACATGGTGCGGGCCGGTGTCCTGCGTTTGGTGCTGTCGCTCCTGGTAGCCGTCACGGTGATGGCCGGGCCGTGCAGGGCGTGCGCGGACGTGCCCACGACGCACGCGGCGACCGCGATGGCAGATACGGTGTCCGGCATGTCCGGCTGCCACCACACGCCTGCGACGATGCCGCACCGATCCGGCATGCACTTCGACTGTCCGCACTGCCTCGCATGCGGCGGCGTCCTGGCGCCGACCCCGATCAGCTTCGCGGTCAGGCGGCTGGTCGCGGCTTCTCCCTTCGCACTGCCTGCACACTTCCCCAGGGGATTGCTGACATCGCTGGACACGGGCCCGCCGAGAACCTGGCCCACGTGACGGTTCAGGCCGGCCGGTAGCCGGTCGCCTTGCGTCCGTCTCCCATACGGCCGGTGCGCTGATGCGCGCCCGCGGCCGCCGGACGATGCCATTCAATTCCCGAGGCAACATGCCCAATCACCTGCAAGCCGTCTTAGTGGCGGGATTCCTGTGCGCCTGCTCGGCGCCGGCCGTTCCGCTTGCCACCGGACCCGACAACCCGGCCGATCCCTCAGCACCCAGCGTGCCGTTCGTCCGTCCGGCCAACGTCCTGGAGACTGCCAATCCCGCGTCGGCGACCACCGCGTCCCCGCTGATGGCAGGCATGAACATGTCCGGTGCGAGCGACAACCGAATGCGTCCGATGCCCGGGATGGGTATGCCGCAGGCGGTTCCCCCCCGTCCAACGCACGCGGCCATCGGCGAGGTCAGCTCGACCGATGCAGTCACCGCGCTGCCGATTTCACCCGCCAGCCCATGACCATGGATTTCCAGGTGGCGCCGCCGGTGGATCTCGGGGCGTCGAAGCCAGGCGGCGCGGCCGCCTGCACCCGCGGAGCTGCCGGCCCGGACGGCGGCGGCCGCATCGAAGGGATGCAGCCGAGATGACCGCGCCCCGGCTGTGCCCGCTTCAGACCTGCCTCGTTGCCGGCCTGCTGGCGCTGGCAGGGTGCGCTTCGGCGGGGCGGGACCGCGGCTTCGGGGAACTCGACACCATCGTCCGTCAACGGACCGGCTTGCCTGTGACGTGGAACCATGGCGCCGGGGCGAACGGTGCGAGCCTGGAGCTTACCCGGGGCGTCATGTCACGGCCGCTCCGGCCCGAAGGTGCCGTGCAAGTCGCCTTGCTGCGCAATCGCGGGCTCCAGGCGAGCTTCGCCGATATCGGCCTCGCAGACGCCGACCTGGTGCAGGCAGGGCTGCTGCAGAACCCCGTCCTCGACACAAGCGTGCGGTTTCCTGACCGGCTCTACGGCATCACCGACGTTGCGGTGGCGCTCAGCGACAACCTGCTGAACCTCATCCTGCTCCCGGCCCGCCAGAAGATAGCGGCGGCGCAGACGGAAGCGGTGCGGTTCCGGGTCGCCGCGGACGTCCTGGACCTCGTGGCCGACGCCCGGACGGCTTACTGGCGGCTGCGCGCCGACCAGGCGGTTGCCGTGCTGCTGCGGGACCGCGTCGCCGCCTCCGACGCATCCGCCTCGCTCGCCGGGCGCTTGCACCAGGCGGGAAACCTCAACGACCTCGACCTGGCCCGGGAGCAGGCGGATGCCGAGACGACCAGGGCCGAATACGCCGACGCCCTGGAAGCTTCCGCCTCCGACCGCGAGGACCTGAACCGGCTAATGGGCCTGTCCGGACCCGAAGCCGCTTCCTGGACCGTGCCCGACGACGTCCCGCCGCCGCCGCCCGACCGACTCCCCTATGACAGGCTGGAGACCATGGCGATCCGGGGCAACCTGCGCATCGGGTCCTTGCGGCTGCAGGCCGAAGCGTCCGCCAGGGCGCTGGGCCTGGCGCGCAGCTTCGGCTGGCTCACCGACGTCGAGATCGGGGTCAGCACGGAGAAAAACCCGGAGGGCTACCGGGTGACGGGCCCGACCCTGCGGCTGGCGCTGCCGCTGTTCGACCGCGGCCAGGCGTCACGCCTGCGGGCGGAAGCCGTGCTGGCACAGGACGAGGACAGGATGGCGCAACTGGCGATCGACACGCGGTCGCGGGTCCGCGCCATACGCGACCGGCTCGTGCGAAACCGCGACCTCGCCGATCGCTACGCTTCCGTGGTCGTCCCGCTCCGCCGCCGCATACTGGCCCTCGGCGTCCGGCAATACGACTTCATGCTGCTCGGTCCCTTCGACCTGCTGCGCGCCAAGCAGGACGAGATCGCCGCCTCCCGCCGCCTCGTCGAGGCGAGACGGGACTGGTGGACGGAGGCGGCCGAGCTCGGCCGCGCGCTCGGCGGACCGCCCGACGGTGTTCCGCCCCCATCTTCGATTGCGCCACCCCCGGCGTACCGCGATTCCAAGGATAACCGCCCATGAACTTCTTTCGCAGGAACGTCCTGACATCCGCCGCCGCGCTCGTCGCGGGGACGCCGCTCGCCGTCCGCGCGAGCGCCACCGCCCCCGCCGCTGGCCCGCCGCTCCCGACAGGCGTCGCGAGGACGCCGGTCACCACGCTGCACGGCCGGTCCCTGCCGTTCGTCATGAAGGACGGCGTCAAGGAATTCCACCTGGTCGCGGGCGAGTTCCTCCAGGAGTTCGCGCCCGGCTTCCACGTGAAGGTCTGGGGCTATAACGGCGGCTCGCCCGGGCCGACCATCGAGGCAATCGAGGGCGACCGCGTCCGCATCCTGGTCACCAACGGGCTGCCGGAGCCTACCTCGGTGCACTGGCACGGCGTGCTCCTGCCGTCGGGGATGGACGGCGTGAGCGGGCTTTCCTCGCCTCACATCAGGCCGGGGGAGACCTTCGCCTACGAGTTCACCCTGCGCCAGAACGGCACGCAGATGTATCACCCGCACGGCGACGAGACGCTGCAGATAGCGCTCGGCATGATGGGCATGTTCATCATCCACCCCAGGGACCCGGACGAGGCACGGGTGGACCGCGACTTCGCCTGGATGACGCATGCCTGGCGGATCGACCCCGGCACCTCGCGGCCTAACCCTGCAGAGATGACGGATTTCGACATCTGGTCGTTGAACGGCCGCATCTACCCGGCGACGCGCCCGATGGTGGTGCGGACCGGCCAGCGGGTCCGGATCCGGGTCGGCAATCTGAGCATGGTCGAGCATCCCATGCATCTGCACGGGCATCATTTCGAGGTCAGCGGCACTGACGCCGGGCGCATCCCGCCGGACCGGCGCTGGCGCGAGGCGACCGTGCAGGTGCCCGTCGGCACGACCCGCGACATCGAGTTCGTGGCCGACAACCCGGGCGACTGGGCGTATCACTGCCATAAATCGCACCACACGATGAACGCGATGAGTCACGCCGTCCCGAACATGGTCGGTGTGGACCAGGGCGCGGCCGCCCGCGACATCGCCCGCCTCGTGCCCGGCTACATGGCCATGGGCGAGACCGGCATGTCGGGGATGGGCATGTCCGCCAGGATGTCCGGGCCGGGGAACACCGCCCCGATGATGGGCGGGCGCGGGCCGTATGGCCCGATCGGCATGGGGGGGATGTTCACGGTCCTCAAGGTGCGCGACGACCTGGCAAGCTTCGACGACCCTGGTTGGTATCGGGCGCCTGCCGGAACGTTGGCGCGGCGGGTCGGCTGAGGGTGCGACGCGCCAGCCGGCCGCAACTCCAAGCCACGTTCACGGGCGGAACCAGATTCTTGATCTGTTCGTGCGACTGGTGAAAGAGGGTCCAGGGCAGAGCGCCTGGCGTGGCCTTGCCTTGTCATGCCGCCTCTTGGCGGGCGCGTCCCGAAGGCACATCATCTGGCGTCCGCGTTGCAACATCGTGGCGGGAAAGGCGTTTCGGACCCTCAATGATGCTCCAATGCGACGATGCCGCGCCGGCCGGGGAGGCGATCTCCGAGTCGATCCTGCGCGAATGCCCGGATTGCGGGCTGTTCCAGATGGTGGCGCCGCTGGCCGAGGGAGACGTGGCGCATTGCCGGCGTTGCGGGGCGAACCTGCGCAAGGCGCACAGGGACAGCCTGAACCGGGCCATGTGGTGCTACATCAGCGCGTTCGTGCTGCTGGTGCTGGCGCTGCAATTGCCGTTCCTGGATCTGCGCAGCGTGGGGCGGACGTATCAGGCGACGATCTTCACCGGGCCGGCGCAACTGGAAAACCACAACATGTGGGAGATCAGCGTGGTGGTGCTGACCACGCTGGTGCTGGTGCCGTTCGTGCAGCTCCTGCTGATCATGACCGTGCTGCTGGGTCTGCGCGCGCCGAATCCGCCGCGGTTTCTGCCGCGGCTGTTCTC
Source organism: uncultured Acetobacteraceae bacterium (assembly GCA_964247675.1). Lineage (GTDB taxonomy): Bacteria > Pseudomonadota > Alphaproteobacteria > Acetobacterales > Acetobacteraceae > BOG-908. Next base: position 4,429 of record CAXTVW010000108.1, on the reverse strand, counting down.
CTGGGTGGCGAGCCTGCGGCCGTGGTCGATGGTGGAGGTGTTCCTGCTGGGCTCGTTCGTGGCCTACACGCGGCTGCAGGCTATCGCGACCGTGGAGGTGGGGCCGGCGCTGTATGCGCTGGGCGGGGTGATGCTGTGCATGGTGGCGGCCGATGTGGAGCTGGACCATGAGGATGTGTGGGAGGCGTTCGAGGCGCGCGGGATGACGGCGCACGTGCCGCCGCAGCCGCAATACGGGTATATCGGCTGCGATTGCTGCCACCTGGTGGTGCAGGCGCGCGAGCGGAGCCGGTGCCCGCGCTGCAGGAGCCGGCTGCTGCGCCGCAAGCCTTACAGCCTCAACCGGTGCTGGGCGATGGCAGGGGCGGCCGTGTGCCTGTACCTGCCAGCCAACATCTACCCTATCCTGACGCTGATCCGGTTCGGGCAGGGCGAGCCGAGCACCATCATCGGCGGCGTGATCGAGCTGGCGCAGGCGCAGATGTGGCCGCTGGCGCTGCTCGTTTTGATGGCGAGCATCGTGGTGCCGCTGTTCAAGCTGGTGGCGCTGTTCACCATGCTGGTGATGACGGGGGACGGCAGTGTGACGCGGCTGCGTGACAGGACGCGGCTGTACCGGTTCGTCGACAGTATCGGGCGGTGGTCGATGATCGACGTGTTCATGCTGACGATCCTGGTGGCGCTGGTGCGGCTGGGCTTTGTGGCCACCGTGCTGCCAGGGATCGGGGCGATTGCGTTTGCCGCGGTTGTGGTGCTGACCATGTTCGCGGCGGCCAGCTTCGACCCGCGGCTGATGTGGGACGCGGCGGCCGAGGCCGGGCATGATCTGGAGGCAGAGGATTTGGAGGCGCATCGCGGAGCGGCGCACACGGCGCAAGTGAGGGCGGCGTGAGCGGTACGGCGCCGAAGGTGCCTGACGCGGTCCTGCGCCGCCGCCGCCGGTTCTCGCTGATCTGGCTGATCCCGATCGTGGCCGGCGCGATCGCGGTGTATCTGGTGATCACCACGCTGGCGGATCGCGGGCCGCTGATCACCATCAGCTTCAAGACGGGCAGCGGGATCAGCGCGCAGCAGACCCAGGTGACGCACAAGGCGGTGGCGCTGGGGATGGTGGAGGACGTGCAGCTCACCGACGACCTGAAGGGCGTGCGCGTGCGCGTGCGCATGAACCGGGAGGGGTCGAAGATACTGACGGACCACGCGCGGTTCTGGGTGGTCAAGCCGCGGCTGTCCTCCGGCGACCTGTCCGGGCTGGAGACGCTGGTTTCAGGCGCCTACATCGAGGTTGATCCGGGGCTGCCTGGCGGCAATTCGGAGCGCAACTTCGTAGGGCTGGAGGAGCCGCCAGGGATGCGGTCCGATGAGCCGGGGACGAGCTATACGCTGCGGGCGGCGCGGCTGGGATCATTGGGGCCGGGCGCGCCGATCTTCTACCGCGACGTGACCGTGGGCGAGGTGTTGAGCTACGATCTGGGCGACGGGCTCGGGCCGGTGACGATCAACATCTTCGTGCGCCAGCCGTTCGACAAGTTCGTCCACCAGGACACGCATTTCTGGAACGCTTCAGGTTTGTCCGTGAGCCTGGGCGGCTCGGGGGTGCATGTGGAGCTGGAGAGCCTGCAGGCGCTGCTTTCGGGCGGCGTGGCGTTCGAGACGCCGCACCAGTTCGGCAATCCCACGAGCAAGGTGCCGATGGCGACGGCAAACACCCGGTTCGTGCTGTTCGACGACAAGGGACAGGCGGACGCGGCCGGGTTTGTGCAGAAGATTCCGTTTGTGACGTATTTCACCACGTCGGTCGGCGGGCTTGCGAAGGGCTCGCCCGTCGATGTGTTCGGCATCCAGGTGGGCACCGTGAACGACGTGAAGCTGATGCTGGACCAGGCTCATGGGCAGATGCGGGCGCGGGTGACGTATGACCTGCAGCCGGAGCGGGTGTTTGCCGATGACACGTCGATACGCGAGGCCGATCCGGAGAAGGTGACGGGCGCGCTGGTGGGCCAGGGGATGCGGGCGGTGCTGGAGAGCAGCAACTTCGTCACCGGGCAGAAGCAGATATCGTTGCAGTACGTTCCTGGTGCGTCACCGGCGCAGGTGGGGCACGAGGGCGCTGCGCTGGTGATGCCGAGCCAGGGCGGCGGCGTGGACAACATCATGGCCAGCCTGAGCGACATCGCGACCAAGCTGGACAAGATACCGTTCGACGACATCGGCCGTAACCTGGACGCCACGCTGGCTTCAGCGAACCGGGTGATCAGCGGGCCCGAGGTGCGCAATGCGCTGACGCATCTGAGCGACACGCTGGCCGACGTGCAGCATCTGGTGCGGCATACGGATCAGGGGCTGGGGCCGGTGCTGCAGCGTCTGCCGAAGATCAGCGCGGAGCTGCAGCAGGCGGTGGAGCGGGCGAACACGGCGCTTGGCGAGGGCGGCTACGGCGGCAATTCGGACTTCCAGCGTGGCGTCAGCCGCGTTCTGGATCAGGTGAACGATGCGGCGCGCAGCCTTCGCCTGCTGGCGGACTTCCTGGACAGGCATCCGGAGGCGCTGCTGCTGGGGCGGTCCGGCAAGGCGGGTGAGCGATGAGGATTGCGCTGGGTTTCTGCGTGTTGCTTGGTCTGGCCGGGTGCGGTTCGGCTGATCCCACCTATTACACTTTGAACCCGGTGCCCGGGACGGCGCTGCCTGGGCCCGCAGTCAGCGTGGAGGTTCGGCGGCCTGGGCTGGCGGGGTATCTGGACCGGTCCGACATCGTCTTGAAGTCGGCCTCGTTCAAACTGGCGGTGAACAGCCAATTGCGCTGGGCGGAACCGCTGGGGGACATGATCGGGCGGGTGCTGTCGCAGGATCTGTCGCAGCGTCTGCCGGGGAGCAACGTGTTTTCCGAGTCCGGCGCGATTTCGGCGGAACCGGGCGTGCGGGTGGAGGTGGATGTGCTGCGGTTCGATGCGGATGCTTCGGGCGCGGTGGTGCTGCAGGCGGAAGTGGCGGTGGAGCGCGGGACGACGCACCAGCCGCTGGCGACGCGGCACGTGGCGCTGAGCGCGCAGCCGAGCGGGCCAGGGGCTACCGAGCTGGCGGCGAGCTTGAGCGGGTTGCTGGGCGGGCTGGCGGACCAGGTGGCGGGCGATATCAGGAGTTCGGGCGTGGGGTCGGCTGCTGTGGCGGAGTTGCGCTGACGAGGACGGCAGGCAGGCCCTTCTTTTTTGAACAAAAGAAGCAAAAACCTTTTGCTTCCCCGCATTTTCAGCGTTCGTGTTTTTTCGTGGGCGGGCGACTGCTGACCACGACATGACACCGTTGCGGATACGGGGCCTGCTCGACATCGCTGCTGATGGTGACGTCATGTCCGCGGATGCGCGCGTCCATCATGTACACTCGCTGGCGCCGGACCGGGTGGTTTTGCCGGAGCTGGTGATGGGCGCCGCGTTTCTGGCGTATTGGCCGGTGCGGGAACAGCCCAACGGCATCTCCTGGCGTGCGACATCGTACGCGTGCATGGCGCCGGCGACTTTCGTGCTGCGGGACGCGCTGGTGCATGCCTCGGCGGGCATCATCTCCCTCGGGGGCGACGTTGTGGCCGAGAGCCTGGCGCATACTGATGCCGAAACGCATGGCTATGCGATGGGATCAGGAACGTTGCAATTGCGGTTGGGCCGGGTGGATGCGCTTGCCGGGGCACATGTGACCGTGCTCGCGGGCAGCAAGACGAATTACTTCCATTCGGCGATAGAGAGTGCTGCGCGTGTCTGCATGATCCCGGGCGGACTTCTTGGCGGTGTGGATTCGCTGCTCTTTCCGCACGGCGCGGCGCAGCAGCCGGACATGCTGCGTCTGCTCGGGTTGCCGGCATCCCTGCGAATGGTGCCGGTGCGTGACGACGAAAGCTTCCTTGTAGAGCGGCTTTGGTTTCCGTGGAGCGTGCACGGCCAGATGTCTTATCATCCCGTTGTGCGCGACTTCTTCGACAGGATGTCCGCCGGGATCGCCGACAGTGCGCACGATTTTCCGCGCCGTATCTATGTCGACCGGCGCGGTGCTGCGCAGCGTGTGCTGGAGAACGAGGACGAGATCGTGAGAGGTCTGCGTTCATGCGGCATCGTTGCCGTGCGGCCGGAAACCTTGTCCTTTGCCGATCAGGTCAGGCTGTTCCGCAAGGCGGAGCTGATCGTGGCGCCGCATGGCGCAGGCCTGACCAATATCGGGTTCGCAAAGCCGGGATGCCGTGTGCTGGAGCTGCACATGGATGCGTATGTGCACTGGTGCTACCGGCATCTGGCAGCCTTGCGCAAGGTTGCCTATGATTGTGTGCTCGGCAAGGCGCAGGAGCCCTGGCTGGATCTGGCGTCAGCCGCGGTGCATGGGATGCGCTGGCGTGTTTCGCTGGATCACGTGCTGGCGGCGGTGGCGGCAATCTAAGGCAAGAAAG
>CAXTVW010000107.1:0-11579 GCA_964247675.1 uncultured Acetobacteraceae bacterium | reverse complement strand
CGACAGCGGAGGAAAAGTTTTTTGCTTCTTTTTTTCAAAAAAGAAGGCCTTCCTTACTTGACCCGCTCCGCCAAAGCCCGAGCCGCCTCGTCCATAACCGGCGCCCAATCCGTAGGCCTGCCCTGCCGGAACAGCCGCAGCGTCGGGTACCACGGGCTGTCCGTGCGCCCCAGCAGCCAGCGCCAGTCCGCCGGCTCCGGCACCAGCACCCATGCCTCCACGCCCAGCGCGCCAGCCAAGTGGACCACGGCGGTATCCACCGCGATCACCATGTCCAGGTTCCGCATAACGGCGCCGGTCTCGGCAAAATCGCCCAGCTCGGGCGAGAGGCCGATGAAATGCGGGTTGGCGGCGGCGGTCGCCCGGTCCTCATCCGGGAACGGCTTCTGCAGGCCGAAGAAATCCACGCCGGGGACGGCCAGGATGGGCGCCAGATTGGCCAGACGGGTGGAGCGGCGCAGGTTGTTGGGGTGTGTCGGCCGGCCAGACCAGGCGAGGCCCACGCGCAGGCGTCGCTGCGGCCGCAATTGCGCCAGGCGCTGGCCCCAGAACACCACGCGGTTTTCGTTCACGCTGAGATAGGGGATCGGGGCCGGGATGTTGGCCAGCTCGGTGCCGAAGATCTGCGGCAGGCTGGAGAGCAGCACGTAGGCGTCGTGCGGCGGCGCGTCCGTCCACTTGGCGAAGCAGATGTCGATGTCCGGGTGGTGGCCGAGCAGGGCGGTGACCTCGGGACCCCAGCCTACCGCCAGTTTCGGCACGCGCTGTTTCACCCAGGGGATGTAGCGGGCGAACTGGATCATGTCGCCGAAACCCTGGTCGGCCACCAGCAGCAGCGTGCCGCCTGGCAAGGCCATGCCGTTCCATTGGGCCGCAGTCATCTTCGGCAGGGTGCCGCGCGCCTGGTCCAACTTGTTGCGCCATGCGTATTCCATCCAGCCTGGGCCGTATTCACCCAAAGAGAGGAGCAGCTCGCCCAGGCCCATGTGGGCGGCGGGGTGCTCCGGCTCGCGGCCCATCGCCTCTCGATAGCGGAGCGAGGCCAGGTCGCGTTCGCCGCGGGTCAGGTGGGTGAGCGCCAGCTCCACGCGGTGTGCTGCGGTGTCCGGGCTGGTGCGTATGGCGTCCAGGCCGGCGGCCAGCGCTTCGTCCAGCATGTTCTTGCCGCGGTAGAGGGCGCAGAGGTTCAGGTGCCAGTTGCCGACGTTCGGCTGCTTTGCCACGGCGGATTTCAACAGCTCGATCGCCTCGTCCGCGCGGCCTTCCTGGCCGAGTATGCCGCCCAGCAGTCCGAGCGCGCCCGGCAGGTCCGGCGTGGCGGCCAGCAGGTCCCGGCAGATGCCGATGGCCTCGTTTATGCGGCGGAGCTTAGCCGCGTTAAGCGCGCGCGCCAGCGCCTGGTCGGCGGTTTCTTTCTGCGCGGTCGTGTCCGACATGCCGGCGTTCCAAAGCGTTGCCTGGGCGTTCTAACCAAGATGTGTGCGGGGTGCTAGCGGAGGGAAGCGAGCAGTCCGTTGTTGAAAAGCGGGCCAAACAGCTTGCGCGGCAGCCGGGTGCTCCTGGCCAGGCCTCGGCGGTTTAGCCTGGGCGGGGCCAAAATTTTGCTTCTTTTTCCAAAAAAGAAAGCCTTTCTTCCTTCTCCGCGGTCAGTCACACGCAGGCTGGTGCACAAGGATAGCCATTGGGTCACCTGCCACTCTACGCCTTGCTGGTCATCGCGGCCCTTTTCGCCGGTGCCCAGAACGCTCTGGCAGGTGGCGGCTCGTTCATCACCTTTCCCGCCCTGCTGCTGCTCGGCATGGGAGCGCGGGCGGCCAACATTACCTCGACGGTGGCGCTGTTTCCCGGCCAGCTCGCGACCGGTTGGGCGGGGCGAAAACATGTCTCGGGGGCGGAGGGGCTGAGCTTTCGCACGCTCGTTATCCTCAGCCTGATCGGCGGCGGGCTCGGCGCCGTCCTGTTGCTGGAGACGCCGGACAGCTTTTTCGAACGGCTGGTGCCGTTCCTGGTGCTGTTCGCCACCGCGGTGTTCACCTGGGGCAGCTTCTTCCGGCGGGAGGGTGAGGGTGGCGCGCATTTGCCGCCGCTATGGGCGGGCGTGGCCCAGTTCGGCATCGCGATCTATGGCGGCTACTTCGGCGGCGGGATCGGGATGCTGATGCTGGCGGCCCTCACGCTGGCGGGCCTGGCGGTGCGGCGGGCCGGCGCCACGAAGAACGTGCTGGCCGGCGTGATGAACGCATCGGCGGTGCTGATCTTCGCGTTTTCGCCGGACGTGCACTGGCTTGCGGCGCTGGCGGTGGGCTTGGGGGCGATTGTGGGCGGCCAGGTTGGCGCCTGGCTGATGCTGCGGGTGGACGAGCGGCGGCTGCGCATGGGGGTGGTGGGGATTGGGGTGGTGCTTACCGTGGCGTTGTTCGCCCGGGCTTACGGGTAGGAGGGCCTTCCCTTCTTGAAGCGAGTTTTCTGTTCCCTGTCGGCGCGTGCTCACACAGGCGCCGACAGGGAACAACGGTTTGCCCCCTGTTTGGTTATCGGCAGACCACGTGCGTCACATGATGATAGTAGTGATGGTGGTACACCGGCACGGCATAAGGCTGCACGTAGGCCGGCGCGCTGTATGCGACGACCGGTGCCGCGTAGTAGCTCGGATAGCCGTAGCCGTAGCCCACACCGTAGCCGTAGCCGACACGATAGCCGGGATAGCCGCGCCAGCCATAGCCGTAGCCCCAGCCGGGGTGTCCGAAGCCTACGCCGTAGCCTCCGTGCCAGCCGCCCCAACCGCCGCGGAAGCCGAAGCCGGCATGTATGCCGCCAGACCAGCTGCCGCCGCCGTGAAAGCCGCCGTGATACCCGCCACCCCAGGCTGCCTCAGCGGGCGCCGCCGGTATGGCAGCGGCCCCGAGGGCCAGGGCGCCGGCAACAAGACCTGTCTTCAGAGCATTGCGCCAAACCATGATTGATCCTCCGTTCCAGGACCTATCTGCGCCTGCAACGTAAGGATCGAAGCGACGAAATGTCACGGAAGATCACAGCAGAAGATTGCTGGAGCAGCACGGGCAAAAGCAAGCAGGGCCCGTTTTTGTGAAAAAGGGATCCTTCGCTCTACCGCCGCTCAGCCGCCTACCGTTTCCGGAAGCAAGCGACTGAAGCAAATGCGGCAGGAGAAAAGTTTTTTGCTTCTTTTTTTCAAAAAAGAAGGCCTTGCTTGCTTTCCTGAAGCTTTACGGCAGCAAAACGGTGCTTCCAGTAGTAGCCCTGCTCTCCAGCGCCGTATGCGCGGCCGCGGCGTCCTTAAGCGCGAATGTCTGGTGCACGCCGGCTTGGACGGCGCCGCTTGCCACCACCGCGAAAAGGTCCGCGGACATGCGTTCCAAGTCCGCGCGTTTCGCAACGTACGTGGCCAGACTCGGGCGCGTCAGGAACAAGCTACCCTTAGCGGCCAGTATGCTGACATCGACAGGCGGCACGGGCCCGGAGGAGGAGCCGTAAGTGACCATCAGCCCGCGCGGGGCCAGGCAGTCCAGGCTCGCCTGGAACGTGTCCTTGCCGGTGCCGTCATAGACGACCGGCACCATTGCGCCGCCGGTGATGCGCTTGACTTCGGCCGGCACGCTCTGCTGGCCGACGATCACGTGGTCCGCACCGTTTTGCCGCGCCAGGTCTGCCTTCGCCTCGGTCGAGACCACGCCGATGACAGTGGCACCCAGATGACGCGCCCATTGGCAGAGCAGTAGCCCCACGCCGCCGGCCGCCGCATAGACCAGGACCGTCTCGCCTGCCTGGAGGTGGTAGGTGCTGTGGAGGAGGTATTGCGCCGTCAGGCCCTGCAGCATGAGCGAAGCAGCCGTCGCGTAGTCTATCGTCTCCGGAAGCCGCACGAGCCGGTCCGCTTGCACTACCCGGTTGGTGGCGTAGGCGCCCAGCGCGCCGGCATAGGCCACACGGTCTCCCACCGCCACCGCATTCACGTTCGGGCCCAGGGCTTTCACGATGCCAGCGCCTTCCTGGCCGATTACGGCGGGGAAGCCTGGCACTTTGTAGTGGCCGGTGCGGAAATAGACGTCGATGTAATTGAGCCCGATCGCCTTCTGCTCGACCAAGGCTTCTCCGGGCCCGGGCTCCGGCGTGGGCACATCCTCCCACCGCAGTACCTCTGGCCCGCCATAGGCATGTATCCGGACTGCTTTGCTCATCTGACCTCCAGGCGTGCGCCGTGCGGGGGGGTGCCCTGTTCAAGCGTCAGCAACCACGTCTTAGTTTCGATCCCGTCACCGCCGGAATAGCCGCCTGCGCCGGCCGCGCCCACGACGCGGTGGCACGGTATGAGGATGGGTATGGGATTGGCTCCGTTGGCGCCGCCCACGGAGCGGGCCGAGCCGCCGGCGCGGGCCGCGAGGGCCGCGTAGGAAACCGTCTCGCCGTAAGGGATGTTGCGCAGCGCCTGCCAGATGCGCTGGCGATAGGCGCTGCCGGTCGGCGCGAGCGGCAGGTCGAATTGGGTCAGCTCGCCATCGAAATAGGCTTGGAGCTGAGCACGGCCTTGCAGCAGGAGCGGCGTTTCGACCTGGTCTCGGCCGAAACCCCAGTCGAGCGAGACGATAGCGCCGTCTTCCTCAGACAAGGTCAACGCGCCGAGTGGCGTGTGGAACGAGAGCTGCGGCATGACGCGATGAGTAGCGTTGCTTCTCGCGTGGCGCTAGGGGTGGAGCAGGAGAGACCGCGGTCCTTTTGGAAAAGCGGCCATGCGCACCCAGCTTCATGCATCAGCTTGCAAGGATAAACGCGCCGATGGGCAGCCGCCATTCCGCCGATCCCCCTTTGTTTTTCGCGTTCCACGTCTTCGTTTGCACCAACAGGCGGCCTGAGGGCCACGCGCGCGGCAGTTGCGCAGGGCGCGGCGCCGAGCATCTTCGCGACTACATGAAAGCACGCGTTAAGGAACTCGGGCTGCCAAGCGTGCGCATCAACAGTTCAGGCTGTCTCGACCGTTGCGAGAGCGGGCCGTGCGTCGTGGTCTACCCGGAGGGCATCTGGTATCGGGTCGACACGACAGGTGACGTGGACACCATCCTGGCTGCCCATTTGCAAGCTGGCGGGCGAGCGGAAGGCTTGCTGCTCGACAGATGAGCCTTGCGCCGCCGCAGCGTGGCAGGGCGTCGGACACCATCTTCGCCCTGGCCAGCGGGTCTGGCCGGAGCGCCATTGCCGTGATGCGGCTCTCCGGTCCGCAGAGCCGCATCATCCTTTCGTCTCTCTGCTCCATGCCGGCGCCGCGCCAGGCGGCCTTGCGCAGCTTGCGTGATCACGCCGGCGGCTTGCTGGACCGTGCACTTGTGCTCTGGTTTCCTGGGCCCGGAAGCTACACGGGCGAGGATTGTGCCGAGCTGCAGGTGCATGGCGGGCGCGCTGTGGTCCAGGCGGTCACGTCTGCCCTGCTGCACGCCGGAGCGCGGCCGGCCGATGCTGGTGAATTCACCAGACGGGCGTTCCTCGCGGGCCGCATGAGCTTGCTCGAAGCCGAAGCCGTGGCCGACCTCGGCAATTCCGAAACGGACTTGCAACGTATTCAGGCGCTAAACCAGCTGCAAGGCAAGGCTGGTTCCGTTTTGCAGGACTGGGCTGGGCGGCTCACCCGCTGCCTGGCGCTGCAGGAAGCATTGATAGATTTTGCGGACGACAACCTGTCGCCGAGTGTGGAACAGGACAATGCGCGTGAGATCGCCCAGCTTCTTCGGGAGATAGACGGGCAAGTTGCCGCTTCAGCGGCCGGCGTGAAAATACGTAACGGCCTTGTCTTCGTGATTGCCGGGCCGCCGAACGTGGGCAAATCCTCGTTGTTCAACGCCCTGGCTGGCCGCGACGCTGCCATCGTATCGCCTCGCCCCGGGACCACGCGTGACAGTCTTGAATCACAGCTTGAGCTCTCGGGCATCCTGGTGACGCTCGTCGATACGGCAGGATTGCGCGATACGGCCGACGAGATAGAGGCAGAAGGCGTGCGGCGTGCGCGCCAACATATCGAGCAGGCGGACCTGCTGATCGAGGTTTCCGAAGCGGGCAACGCTGTTCCGGATATGTTGGAGGTGATCAGCAAGCTACAGATTGCGAGCAAGTGCGACTTGGCAGCAGCCCCGGCAGGCGTGCTCGGCGTGAGCATCAGAACAGGGCACGGCATTGCAGATCTGCTTGCGGTACTTGCGAACCGCGCCCGTGCGCTTGTCCGGTGCGAGCAGGACCCCTTGCTAAGCCATGCCCGCCATGTTGCCGCGCTGCGGGACACGCGCGCTGCTCTCCAGGCGGCTATGGACACCGACCAGCCCGAGTTGCGGGCTGAAGAACTGCGTCTCGCACGCGCGAGCCTGGCGCGGCTCACCGGCGAGGTCGATGTTGAGGCGGTGCTGGATGTGGTATTCGGCGCGTTCTGTATCGGCAAGTAGGTAAGCATGCCACGTTCGGCAGACTTTGAGGTGATTGTTGTGGGTGGCGGTCACGCCGGCACCGAGGCGGCCGCGGCTGCCTCTCGCATGGGCGCCAGAACCCTGCTGATCACGCAGCGGCTGGATCGCATCGGCGAGTTGTCTTGCAACCCGTCAATCGGCGGTATCGGCAAGGGGCACCTGGTACGCGAGATCGATGCGCTTGACGGGCTAATGGGGCGGGCGGCCGACACAGCTGGGATACATTTCAAGCTGCTCAATCGTAGCAAGGGGCCGGCTGTGCGCGGCTTGCGTGCGCAGGTCGATCGCGCAGCTTACCGGCATGCGATCCAGGCGATGCTGCTTGCAACGCCGAATCTCGAAACCTGCGAGGGGCAAGTCGAGGAACTCATCCTCGAAAAGTTCAGCCGTGTCACTGGGGTGATGCTTGCGGACGGCAAGATGCTCCGAAGCTCGGCCGTTGTTATTACGACTGGAACCTTCTTGCGTGGGGTGATTCACGTCGGCCATACGCAAAGCCCGGCCGGGCGGGTAGGAGAGCCGCCGTCCATAAAGCTCGCCGAACAGTTTGCTGCCTTGCGACTGCCGCTCGGGCGAATGAAGACCGGGACACCGCCACGGCTGGCGCGCGACAGCATCGACTGGGATGCACTGCCGGAAGACCGCGGCGATGTGGACCCAGTACCGTTCAGCTTCATGACGCAGCAGATCACCACGCCCCAGATTGATTGCCGGATTACGGCAACGACGCCGGCTACGCATGCGATCGTAAGATCCCGCCTAGGCGAGTCGGCAATGTATGGCGGTGCCATCTCAGGCCGTGGCCCGCGATACTGCCCGTCTATCGAAGACAAAATCGTCCGCTTCGCCGACCGTGACAGGCACCAGGTATTCCTGGAGCCAGAAGGACTGCCTGGAACGATCGACGGCAACACCGTCTATCCCAACGGGATATCGACAAGCCTTCCCACGCAGGTGCAATCGGAATTCGTGGCGACAATCCCTGGCCTCGAGAAGGCCAGAATAACCCAGCCTGGTTATGCGGTTGAGTACGATTTCATAGACCCCACTGCCTTGAAGCCTTCCCTGGAAGTGAGGGACGTGGCGGGCTTGTTTCTTGCGGGCCAGATAAACGGCACGACCGGCTATGAGGAGGCTGCTTCACAGGGCGTTCTGGCTGGTATCAACGCGGCCGCCCACGCTCGAGACGTGCCGAAGCTCAGCCTTGATCGTACAAACAGCTACATCGGCGTGATGATAGACGATTTAACATCACAGGGCGTTAGCGAGCCTTACAGGATGTTTACGTCGCGATCGGAATATCGGCTGTCCTTGCGATGCGATAATGCGGATCTGCGGCTTACGCCCCTTGGTGTGCTGACCGGCTGTATCGGATCACCACGCAAGCGATCGTTCACAGAATTTGCGGCTGAAGTTGCCGTTGCCTTGAACGCTTCGGTTACAGACACGCGAACACCCGCCGAACTTCACGCCTGTAGCATCCCGGTTCGGCAGGACGGTGAGCCCAAAACTATTCAGGACGCAATTGTCAAAGTTGGCGAGACAGATGCCGTTTATCGAGCATTCCCCTGGTTTTCACGCCTGACACAAAAAACTCGTCAGCAGGTCGTCAACGCCGCCCTCTACAGGGGCTATCTCGGCAGGCAAGATGCCGAGATGCGACACTTTCGCGCTTCCGAGGCAGCAAGCATTCCAGCTGAGTTTGATTACGAGAAGGTGGCGGGGCTCGGGACAGAGGCTCGGGAGCGGCTTGCGTCGGCGCGCCCGAGCTCGCTTGGGGCGCTAGGACGGCTTCCAGGATTAACACCAACCGCTTCGCTTGTCGTGATGGCACACCTCCGGAAAATGGGATGACTGTTTCACGTGAAACCCTGCTCGAGGGTGTTTCACGTGAAACTCTTGAGCGCCTCGAAACCTACGTTACGCTGCTTCAAGTTTGGAATACCCGGATAAACTTGGTCGGTCACGGCGACACCGACCACTTATGGACCCGGCACGTATTAGACTCGCTTCAGCTTTTCCGCCTGTTTCCAAACGAGCCGCAATCCGCTGTTGATCTCGGTTCAGGCGCTGGCTTCCCGGGGCTCGTGTTGGCAATTACATGCGGCCTCCGTTTCACACTAATCGAAGCAGATGCGCGAAAAGCCGCATTCCTCCGGGAAGCTGCGCGCCTGACCAGAACCGAAGTGACCATACTCAACGCTCGCATCGAAAATGTCAGGCTGCCGAGAACTGACCTGATTACTGCAAGGGCTCTGGCGCCCCTCGATACGCTTCTGACACTTGGAACGCCCCTTTTGGAGACTGACGGAACCATGCTGTTCCTGAAGGGCGCCCAGGTCGAGAAAGAGATTGCCGACGCAGAGCGCAGATGGACCATGCGCCTGGAGCGTCATATAAGCCTGACTAGCGAAGGCGGAGTCATCCTACGCATCAGCGAGGTCGCACGTGCCTGACACACATCTTCGGCGAGTTGCGCGCGTGATCGCCATCGCCAACCAGAAGGGCGGCGTGGGTAAAACGACAACCGCAATCAACCTGGCCACCGCTCTCGCCCAGCAACACAAACGCGTTCTGCTTGTTGACCTCGACCCGCAAGGTAACGCCTCGACCGGGTTGGGTATCGACCGGCAACGGCGCGGGTCTGGCACCTACGCGATGTTGCTGGATACGCAGGATCCGACCAGCCTGCTTCAGGCAACACAGATCGCTGGCCTGGATGTAATTTGCGCAGATCCTGACCTCGCTGGCGCCGAAGTGGAGCTGGTGACCATGCAGCGGAGGGAATATCGCCTGCGCGAGGCGCTGCAGGCCGTCACGCACTTCGACCACATCATCATCGACTGCCCGCCGAGCCTAAGCTTGCTCACCCTTAATGGCCTGGTAGCGGCCACGTCCGTCATCGTACCCCTGCAATGCGAGTTCTTCGCGCTCGAGGGAATTAGCCAGCTCGTGCAGACGATCGAGCGGGTCAAACGCGGCCTGAACCCGTCGTTGCGGCTGGAAGGCATCGTGCTCACGATGTTTGATCGGCGGAACAACCTCTCTGATCTCGTAGCGGCGGACGCAAGGAGCTTTTTCGGCGATCGCGTCTATGAGACGATGATCCCCCGGAACATACGCGTGTCGGAAGCGCCAAGTCATGGAAAGCCCGTGTTGATCTACGACAAAACCTCTGCCGGCGCTGTTGCCTACACGAAGCTGGCCGCCGAACTGCTCGCAAGAGAACAGGCGGGGGTGCAATGACCACCGCACCACGTCTCGGACGCGGGCTGGCGGCGTTGATGGGTGACGGTCGTGGACAGGAGAACGACGCATCCAGTGCGCCGGTCCGTAGCCTTGCCATCGAACACCTTCAGCCTGGTCCCTTCCAGCCGCGCGCCTCTTTCAATCCAGACTCCCTGGCGGAACTGGTCGCGTCGATCCAGTCCCGCGGCATTCTCCAGCCGTTGCTGGCGCGCCCGCACCCAGGCCAGCCAAACCATTACCAGATCATCGCAGGGGAGCGCCGCTGGCGGGCTGCCCAGCAAGCCGGGCTGCATGAAGTCCCTGTCTTAGTCCGAGACCTGTCAGACGCCGATGCGATGGCGGCTTCGCTTGTGGAGAACCTGCAGCGGCAGGACTTGAACCCGATCGAAGAGGGAGAGGGTTTCCGCCGTCTCATCGACGAGTTCGGCTTGACACAAGAGCAACTCGGCACCGCCGTCGGCAAATCCCGCAGCCACGTTGCTAACAGCATGCGGCTGCTGCAGCTACCAGCCGGAGTGCGCACTGACGTGCAGGATGGCCGGCTGTCAGCTGGACACGCTCGCGCTCTCCTGTCTCATCCAAATCCGGCGGAGGCCGCAAAGATGGTGATTGCCCGCGGCCTCAGCGTACGGCAGACCGAAGCGTTGTGCGCTGGTAAAGCCGGCGACGCCAAACCAACCCGGGAGCGTGTGGAGGATCCCGAGACGGAAGCCTTGCAACGCGACCTGTCCGAGCGATTGGGCCTCACGGTTCAGATCGCGTTTGACGGCCGCGGTGGCGCCGTGACGATCAAATACCGTAGCCTGGATCAGCTCGACGGCTTGATAGCACTCCTAAACCCAGGGCACTGACGTTAACAGAGCGCCTTGCCCAGGCCGAAACTCAAGACGATGTTGTGTACTTTCGAGCCGCAGCTTGCCGGGCCAATCCCGCTACAAACCGCCGCGCCAGCAGTTCCTGCCGGCTTCCCGTCCGTTTACACGCCAACTCCACTTGTCTGGCCTCTTCAAGGGTCCTGAGAAGTCCCTGACTCGACCAGAGCGCAAGACAGGCGGCGGTAGCCGCCTGGGCGCGGAAGAACACTGGCGGGCGCATCAGGCGCATGGCATCGGCCGCGCTCTCACCATTGTCCATTCGCAAACGGGCCTGATGCAGGCGCTGTATCAATGATAGCGCAACCCGTATCACGGCAACGCCCGCCAGCCCGTCCTGTATAGCTGCCTCCACGCCGGCGTCAGCCGCCGTGATGAACCCACTCATGGCGGCAAGAAGACCTTCATCGGCGCTACCCGCCGCATTCTCCCCGACAGACACCCGAGCGGCATCTAAATCGATCTGCCCGCCCGGCCCAGCCAGCAAAGCGAGTTTTTCAACCTCGTTGCGTATGACGGCGCGGTCTCCACTGAGCGACTGGCCAAGCCAGGCAAGCGCGTCCTGATCGATGCTAACCTTTAAGTCCGCCAGCGCTGCCCGGACCAGATCGGACAAAGCGCGGCCCTCATCGGGATAGCATGCGAGTGACACCGCATCCGGCGCCGCCTCGGCGAAACTGCGCAACTTCCCTTTACTCAACCCCGGTGCCTCCAAAATCAGGAGAGCCTCGCCTGGGCTCTTGAGCGCCTGCGTAGCTGGGCCAAGCACCGACTCGGCGGCATCACGCACCACGATCACGCGCCGGCCGCCGATCATCGACAATGCCGTCATCTCGGCCGGTATCCGCCCCCAGCTTTCCCGGCTGAGTTCCACAACCAGGAACGGGTCGCTCAGACTGCCCGCAACCTGGCGGATCAAGGACTGGGACCGCTCGCGGATCTGCCCCTCATCGTCACCGTAGATGAGCGCCAGCCGGCATCTGCTTGTGTCGCGCAG
>CAXTVW010000106.1:5310-11778 GCA_964247675.1 uncultured Acetobacteraceae bacterium | reverse complement strand
CTGCCAACACGCGTTCCGGCAGGACCGGCGCGCCCTGCGTGCAGCCGGGGGAGCAAAAGTTTTTTGGTCCTTTTTTTCAAAAAAGGACTGCTTGCTTCCTTCGCCCAAACCGCCGCCGCCAAAGCAACAATCCACGAGTCGCCATTCTTCTCAAGACTGCGATACTTGTTGCTGACCCGCCACATTTCTGATGATTAATCAGCGGCTAACGCCGTGTTCCCAATGCGCTATGTTAGCTTGCCGGCATGACGAGCGATCCCGCCTACACACGACGGTTACTGCTGGGGCACGGCTTTGGCGCCGCCCTTCTGCTGCCCGCCGTGGCGGCGTCCGCCAGCGCGCGGCCGGCGCGGCGAGCGGTGCCGGCGCGGACGGCGCCGCTTGTGGTGATCGACCCCGGTCATGGCGGCAAGGACCCGGGCGCCATCGGCATCTCGGGCGTGTTCGAAAAACATGTGGCGTTCGCGGCCGCCGGCGAACTGGCGCGGCAGTTGCGGGCGGGCGGGCGCTACCGGGTGTCGCTGACGCGCGAGAACGACGTGTTCATTCCGCTGGAGGACCGCGTGGCGATCGCGCAAGGGCAGGGGGCGTCGCTGTTCATCTCGCTGCACGCCGATGCCGTGGCGGACCACACCGTGCGTGGCGCGAGCGTCTATACGCTGGCCGCGGCGGCGTCGGACGCGCAGAGCGCCAGGCTGGCCGACCACGAAAACGCGGCGGACCGGTATGGCGGCAGCGGCGTGGCCGGTGTTCCGCCGCATGTGGCGGAAATCCTGGCAAGCCTGGTCCGGCACGAGACGCGGGTGGATTCCGCGCATTTGCAGCAGCATGCGGTGGCCTCGCTGGGCCAGAGCGTGCCGTTGCTGGAGAACCCGGCGCGCCACGCCGGTTTCGCCGTGTTGAAGGCGGCGGACATCCCCAGCGTGCTCGTCGAGATGGGCTTCATGTCCAACCCGCATGACGAGGCTGCGTTGTGCCAGCCCGGCCATCGTGCGATGGTGGCGACCGCCATCCACAAGGCTGTGGACGGCTATTTTGCATCCGCCGGGCAGCTGCCGCGTATCGGTTGACGCGCTTCGGCCGCCGGTGACGCGCCATCCGCGGCGCGGCCGCCTTAATATGGGATTTCGTATCGTATGGACGGACCACGCGAGCGCTTGATCGTGCCGTCTAAGCAATCCAGGCCGGCCCCGCCGCCGCGCGACCCGCGCCCGAAGCGCCGCCAGAGCAGCGTGCTGGCTTTCGTGCGCGGCCTGTTCGGGCTGATCTTCGCCGTCGGCCTGGTCAGCGCCGGCGCCGCGGCACTGATCGGCTTCTCCATCTACAACCGCTACGCGGCGGACCTGCCGACTTTGGACGGCCTGCGCACCTACCAGCCGCCGGTGATGAGCCGCGTCTATGCCGGCGACGACCGGCTGATGGCCGAGCTGGCCAGCGAGCGCCGCATCTTCGCGCCCTTCAGCGCCATCCCGGAGAAGCTGAAGCAGGCGTTCATCTCGGCCGAGGACCAGAATTTCTACAAGCACAAGGGCGTGGACCCGTTCGCCATCGCCCGCGCCGCCTTCACGGACATCCAGCATTTCGGCGACGGCCGCCGTCCCGTCGGCGCCTCCACCATCACCCAGCAGGTGGCGCGCAACATGGTTCTGGGCTCCGACGAGCTGAGCAAGGAGCGCAAGTTCAAGGAGATTCTGCTGGCGCTGCGCATCGAGCACGTGCTGACCAAGCAGCGCATACTCGAGCTGTATCTCAACCAGATCTACCTCGGCCAGGGCGCCTACGGCGTGGTCGCCGCCGCGCAGACCTACTTCAACAAGCCACTGGACCAGCTCACCGTCGGCGAATGCGCGATGCTGGCCGCCCTGCCGAAATCGCCAAGCAACTACAACCCGTTCCGCTTTCCGGACGCGGCCAGGTCCCGGCGTGACTGGGTGCTCGACCGCATGGTGGAGACGCACGCCATCCCCGCCGCGGAAGCCCATGCCGGCCAGGCCGAACCGCTGACGCCGAACAAATACCGCGCACCCGCCACCGTGCCCGGCGCCGAGTGGTTCACCGAGGAGGTGCGCCGCCAACTGACCTTGCGCTTCGGGCAGGACCAGGCGACCGAAGGCGGCCTGATCGTGCACACCAGCCTGGACGCCGACCTGCAATCCAAGGCCGACGTCGCGTTGCGCGCCGGCCTGATGCATTACGACCGTGCGCATGGCGGCTGGCGCGGCCCGGTCGCGCGCATTGGCAGCATGTCCGCGCTCACCGCCGACTGGGCAGACGCGCTCGGCCGCATTCCCAAGCCGGCCGGGATGCTGCCGAACTGGCGCCTGGCCGTGGTGCTGGACGAGACCCCGTCCGGCGCACGCCTCGGCTACCTGCGTCCAGACGAGGCAGGCGATGGCACGCAAGCCCGCACCGGCGAGGTGCTGCTCTCCACCCTCGGCTGGGCCCGTCCGGTGCTGTCCGGCGGGGAGCTGGGCGGCTCGCCCCACCGCATAGGCGACGTGCTGTCCCCCGGTGACATCGTGATGGTGGAGCCGCAAGACGGCACGGAAGAGATGCGGATGCCCGGCGCGCGCGGACCGCGCGGCCACGCCCGGCCCGCCACGGTCGTCAGCCTGGACAGGCTCACCCTGCGCCAGATTCCCCGCGTCTCCGGCGCGCTGGTCAGCCTCGATCCGCGCACCGGCCGCGTGCTCGCCATGTCCGGCGGATGGAGCGGCGAGGCCAGCAAGTTCAACCGCGCCACCCAGGCGCAGCGCCAGCCGGGCAGCTCCTTCAAGCCGTTCGTGTACCTGACCGCCATGGAGCAGGGCATCTCGCCCAGCGCGCGCTTCGAGGACGAGCCGTTCTCGCTCGGCGACTGGCATCCGGAGAACTACGAGCTGACCTATGGCGGCCCCACCCCGCTGCGCATCGCCCTCGAGGAGTCGCTGAACCTGGTCACCGTGCGCGTGGCCTCGCATGTCGGCATGGAAGCCATCGCCAAGACGGCGATCGCCGAGCACATCTACGATGCCATGCCGCACGTTCTCCCCGCGGCTCTCGGCGCGGTTGAGACGACGGTTCTGCGCGAGGCCGGCGCCTACGCCTCGCTCGAACAGGGCGGACGCGAGGTGGTCCCCAGCCTGGTCGATTCCGTGCAGGACCGTGACGGCCACATGATCTGGCGCCCGACCGGCCTGGTGCTCGGCGCCGGCGACCCGGCCCAGCCGCCCACGCTCGACGATCCGCGTCCCCAGATCGCCGACCCGCAAAGCGCGTTCCAGGTGCTCAAGATGATGGAAGGCGTGGTGCTCTACGGCACCGGCCGCCCCGTGGGTGCCGGCATAGACCGGCCGATCGCCGGCAAGACCGGCACCACGCAGAACTTCAACGACGGCTGGTTCGCCGGCTTCACGCCCAGCCTCGTGACCGTCGTCTGGATGGGCTACGACAACCCGCAATCCCTGGGCAAGAAGCAGGACGGCGCCCACGTCGCCGGCCCGATCTGGCACGATTTCATGGTGGCCGCCCTGGCCGACAAGCCGGTGCTGGATTTCCGCGTGCCGGACGGCGTCACCCTCGCCCGCTGGGGCTGCGGCCGCCACGAATGCATCGACGCATTCAAGCCGGACCAGGTGCCTGGCTCGGGCGGCATCGGCGGTGGCGGCGGCGGTGGTGAAAGCGCGTCTGTGAGCACCGTGGCCGCCGAGAGCCCGGTCGAGATGGTCAACCCCGATCCTGACGCGCCGCCGCCGCCGCCTAAGCCGGCTGGGACGGGTGCGGATCCTGGCGTGGGTGGGTTGTACTGAGGCTAGGCAAGGAAGCAGTTCTTTTTTGAAAAAAAGAACCAAAAACTTTTGCTTCCTGTCGCTGGTGAACCATCTCGAGGGACCTCCCGGCGCCGGGGCAGGCGTCAGGAGTAAAAGTTTTTTGCTTCTTTTTTTCAAAAAAGAAGGCCTTCCTTCCTTTCTGTAGGTCTCGACACATGGCAGCCGAAGCAGACGCGCTACACGAACAGATAACCCAGTCCGTAGCCCTGCTCCGGAGGCATCTTTGACTGGGATGTAGCAACCGCCCGCCTGGAAGAGCTGAACCACCAGGTCGAGGACCCATCCCTTTGGAACGATGCCGAAGGCGCGCAGAAGATCATGCGCGAACGCAACCGGCTGGCCAGCGGCATCGAGGGCCTCCGCCGCCTCGAAGCCGGCGTGGCCGACGCGGTCGGCCTGATTGAGATGGCAGAGGCTGAAGGCGAGCCCGCCATGGTGGCCGAGGGCATCGATGCGCTACGCACAATTGCCGAAGAGGCCAAGCGCCAGGAGATACTCGGCCTGCTGTCCGGCGAGGCGGACGGCAACGACTGCTTCGTCGAGCTGAATGCCGGCCAGGGCGGCACGGAGGCGCAGGACTGGACCGAGATGCTGATGCGCATGTACTCGCGCTGGTCGGAGCAGCACGGCTTCAAGGTGGAGATGCTGGAGGCCAGCGAGGGCGAGGGCGCCGGCCTGAAATCGGTGACGCTGCAGGTGACCGGGCCGAACGCCTATGGCTGGCTGAAGACCGAGGCCGGCGTGCATCGCCTGGTGCGTATCAGCCCGTTCGATGCGGCCGCACGGCGGCAGACGAGCTTTGCCAGCGTGTGGGTGTATCCGCTGGTCGATGACAGCATCGAGATCGAGATACGCGACGCGGATCTGAAGGTGGACACGTTCCGCGCGTCAGGCGCCGGCGGGCAGCACGTCAACAAGACGGAGAGCGCCATACGCATCACCCACATGCCGACAGGCATCATCGTCGCATGCCAGACGGACCGCAGCCAGCACCGTAACCGGGCGACCGCGATGGGTATGCTGAAAGCCCGGCTTTACGAGGCCGAGTTGCAGAAGCGCGAGGCCGCTTCCGCGCTGACCGAAGCCGGCAAGACGGAGAACAGCTGGGGCCACCAGATACGCAATTACGTTCTGGCCCCGTATCAATTAGTCAAGGACCTGCGCACCGGGGTGGAAAAGGGCAATCCTGGCGCCGTGCTGGATGGGGATCTGGACGATTTCATGGCTGCGGCACTGGCCGCACGCGTCGGAGCTACACGTAGCGAGGCTTCGGCCCAGGCTAGCTGACAAAAAATCTTGGTTGCACATACAGTCAACGGATACAATCCAGGCGTGTCCTCAAGACTTTATTGCTGCCGACAGTCGTGGCTTTGCTGCGGCTGTCGAAACCTACGTGTAATCTCGATCCGTCAGCGCCGCCTGCAGCCGCGATGTGCAGCTTCGTTCGACGTTGCAATCGGAATACACTCGTAATGCCTTTTCCGGTGTAGATACGAATCGCCAGCGTCTTTTTGGCGCGATTTGCCTTGCGTGCGAAACTTGCGGTTGTGTTCGCGATGTGAAACTGTGATCATATTGAAACGAATACACCGATCCCAGGGCAAGTGATGCACGATTGGTCAGACGTCGAATTTGCCACTTCTCCCCGCAGGCCCCGCAAGGCGCAGGACTTCCTGCCGATCGTGGCGGATCTGCTCACATGCTGGGATTTCCTGGCGTGTGCCGTCGCGGGCCAGGCCGCCCTGGCGCTCTATGGCCGTTACGTTCTGACCGCGAAGCTGGACTTCTCCAGCTCCGGCCCGTTCTGGCGGGACATCGTGTTCGGCAGCCTGATCGCGGCCCTGGCGCTGCGGTCGCCGGCGGAGAAGCTGAACCCCCGGTTCCGCACGACCCGTCAGCTGATCCTGACCGCCGAGGGCAAATGCCTGCTGACCTTTACCGTGCTGATCGCGGTCGGCCTGGCGACGCGCGCCACCGATGATTTGGCGCGTCTTTGGCTGCTCTCCTGGCTCGGTCTGTTCACCCTGATCGTGGCCGGCACGCGGTTCGCGGCTGGCAGCTACCTGCGCCGGTTGCAGAGAAGCGGCTCGTTGCGTGAAGCGGTTGCCGTGATCGGAACCGCCGCCGCACGGGCACGCATGGCGGCGCGTATCGCCGGCGAGGTGGACGTGGTCGGGCTGTTCGGAACCGGCCCGAACGGGCCTGGTCCGGATCGCGCCGACGAAATGGACCAGCTTCTCGACATGGGCAGGGAGGGTGGTGTGCACTCCGTCATCCTGGCGCTCGACCGCGACCAGCATGGCGAGGCGGCCCGCATCATCGAGCGGCTGAAGGCGCTGCCGCTGCAGGTGGCGGTCTGCCCGGAGGATGGTTGGCGGAGCGAGATCGCGCCGCGCGTGCGCATGCTGGGCGGCATGCCGATGACTGTCGTTGCCGACCGCCCGATGAAGCACTGGGACCTGATGGCCAAGACGATCATCGACAAGACCGGCGCGGCCGTCCTGCTCGCCGTGTTCTCCCTGGTGCTGGTCGCCAGCGCCCTGGCCGTGGCGGTCACCAGCCCTGGCCCCGTCATCTTCCGCCAGACCAGGCGCGGCTGGTGCGGCCGCGATTTCGTCATCTTCAAGTTCCGCACCATGCGCACCGACCACGGCGCCGC
>CAXTVW010000106.1:0-5210 GCA_964247675.1 uncultured Acetobacteraceae bacterium | reverse complement strand
GCCGCGATTTCGTCATCTTCAAGTTCCGCACCATGCGCACCGACCACGGCGCCGCGCCGCGCGCGAGGAGGCCGGTATCCGCGGGCTGTCCTGGCTGATGACCGGCACGCTCGGGGGCGAGCCGGACGGCATCACGCCGGACACGTACGTGGCCGGCCTCTACTACACCGCCCTGGCGCTGGAGCGGGCAGGCCCGCTGGAAGTGCCGCTCGCCGCCTGGCTGGCCGGCCCGCAGGCGTTCCGGATGATCGTGATCGACTGCCCAGCAGTGGCCGCCGACCCGCGTACCCTCGCCGTCTCGTCGCTATGCCACGGCAGCGTGCTGGCGGTGGAAGCCGGCCGCACCACGCTGCCGCAACTGCGTGCATCGGCGCGCCAGCTGGCCAGCGCCGGCGCGCCCCTGCTCGGCACGGTCCTGCACGACGCACCCAGGATCGGCTTCAACCCGCTCCGCCGGGCTGGCTGATGCTTGCGGCGCGCCTGCCCGGACTGGCAGCTTCCCTTGCGGTGGCCGCGGTGTGTGCGGAGCTCTCCATCAGCGCCAACCTGCTGACCTGGGCCGGCGTGCCTTACGTCACCGATGGCGGCGCGCTGCCGCTGAAGTTCCATCCGGGCACGGACCTGCTGATAGCGGCCACCCTCGCGGCGCTGGCCTACGGTCCGGCCGGCTGGGTGCGCGCGCTGGATGCAAGGCTGCTCGTGTTCTTCGCCGCAATCGGCGGATGCATCCTGTCCATCGCCCTGCTGACCGGACCCTCCAACCTGATCGTCCTGCTCGACACCTTCCTGCCGGCCGGGCTGCTGGCCGCGTTGCTGGGCCGCGCCACACCCTGCACGATGGCGCGGCTGCGCCTGGCGATGCAGCTCCTGCTGGCAGCCAACGCGGTGCTGGCGCTCGCCGAGCGCGCCATGCAGGCGACCCTGGTGCCACTTTACCTGAACGATAACGCCTACAACCCGGTGACCGAGGATTTCCGCCCGACCGCCCTGTTCGACCATCCGCTGACCGGCGCTTTGATGATGATGATGGCGCTGACGCTGGCCCCCACAGCCAGAGGATGGCGCCTCGCCTACCAGGCGCTAGTCTGGGCCGCTCTGGTGGCGTTCGGCGGCCGCATGGCGCTCGGCGTCACGCTCCTGACGGCCGCCGCCGGCGCGGCCTGGCGCGGCTGGCGACTCCTGCTGGCGCGTGACCGGCGCGCGGTCTGGACGCTGCTGGCGGCCGGCCTTGGCGCAGGCGGATGCGCGGCCCTGCTTGCGGCAGCTTTGGCCGCGGGCCTGGGAGACCGCCTGGTGGCGCACATGTTCTGGGACCAGAGCGCGCAGGTCCGCCTGGCGCAGTGGCAGATACTCGGCCAGCTAGATGTCTGGCAGGCGCTGTTCGGCACCCCGCGCGAGGACCTGCTGCACATGCTGAACCGGCTGCGGCTCGGCACCGGCGTTGAGGTGATAGAAAATTTCTGGCTGCTGATGTTCGTCAGCCTGGGTGCCGCGGGGTTTCCGCTGTTCCTGGCAGGCTTCGGCGCGCTGCTCGCGTGGTGCTGGCGCAGGACCGGACCATCGGGACGCGCGCTACTGGTGGGCGCGCTGGTCGTTGCCTCCTCCAGCAACTCGCTCGGCCGTAAATCCACTGTGCTGGTGTGCCTGGTGGCAACCACGGCCTGTATTCCGGGCCGCGGTGTGGTCCGCCGGGCGCCTGTGCTTTCCGGCGTGCTGGCGGTTGCATGAGGGGCAAGCAAGCAAGGCCTTCTTTTTTGAAAAAAAGAAGCAAAAAACTTTTTCTCCGCTGTCGCGCGCTAGCCGGACGCTCGCCGACAGGGACCAAAAGTCTTTTGCTTCTTTTCTTCAGAAAAGAAGGCCTTGCTTGCTTCCTGCCTCAGCCATGAGCGCCATAGCCTTCTACATGCACGACCTCTCAGGCGGCGGGGTGGAGCGCATGCGCCTGGCCCTGATCGCTGAGCTGCGCGCCCGCGGCGCAACCGTGACCCTGATCCTTGCCCGCCGCGAGGGTGCACTGGCCGGCCTGGTGCCACCCGACCTGCCGGTGATCACGCTGAACCGGAAAGGCATGCTGGCCACCGTGCTGCCGCTGGCGCGCGCGCTGCGCAGCGTGCAACCGGACGTGCTGGTAGCCAGCCTGGACCATAACAACGTGACCGCCATGCTGGCCGGCTGGCTGGCGAGGGCCCGCACACGGGTGGTGATCTGCCAGCACAACGCGCTGTCAGCCGAGCTGGCGATGGGCTGGAAGTATCGCTGCATCCCGTGGCTGTACTGGCTGCTGCAGAGGCGCGCGCACGGCATCATAGCGGTCAGCCGCGGCGTGGCGGAGGATTTGGCGGCGGTGGCCGGCATCGGCCGGGCCCGCATCACGCCGATCTACAACCCGGTGATCGCCGGCGATTTCGCCGCGCGCGCCGCCGGCGGCCCGCCACACGCCTGGCTGGCGGACGCGGGCGCGCCCGTGCTGGTGTTTGCCGGCCGGCTGACGGCGCAGAAGGACCCGGCGTTGCTGCTGGACGCGCTGGCGCTGCTGCCGGACGCACGGCTGGTCATGCTGGGCGAGGGCCCGCTTCGGGGCGCGCTGGAGCAGCAGGCGAGCCGGCTTGGCATCGCCGCCAAGGTCCTGTTCGCAGGGTTTGCCGCCAACCCGCTGCCTTGGATCGCGCATGCCGCGTGCCTGGTGCTGCCGTCCCGCTACGAGGGCCTCGGCAACGTGCTGATAGAGGCGCTGGCCTGCGGCACGCCTGTCGTCGCCACCGACTGTCCGCACGGGCCAGCGGAGATCCTGCAAGACGGCCGCTATGGTCCTCTCGTGCCGGTAGGCGACGCGGCCGCCCTGGCCGCTTCGATCGCCGGCGTGCTCGGCAGCAAACACGATCCGGCGGCGCTCAAGGCCAGGGCCGCTTCATTCACGGCGGCTTCCTGCGCGGACGCGCACCAGGCGCTGTTCGCGCGATTGACGGCGCCCAGAACGGCGCGCGCTTTCGGTCTGGCGCTATCGCCTCTCACGGCGCCGCAGGTGATCGCCCGCGTTATGGACGACAAGCCAGCCGCGCTGCGTCTCATCGTCACGCCGAACATCGACCATCTGCGCCTGTTGCGGCAGCCCGCCTTCGCCAAGGCCTATGCCGGTGCCGAGCTCGTCTGCCCCGACGGCTTCCCGGTGCTGCTGTACGGCCGGCTACGCGGCCTGGCGCTGAACCGGCGGGTGACCGGATGCGAGCTGTTCGCCCGCCTGGCCGAACACGGCGAGCTGGTCAGCAAGCGCGTCGTCATCGTCACGGAGAGCACCGCCAGCGAAGCCGCGATCCGGCTCTGGGCCCAGGCGCGGCGCCTGGACCGCCTGCAAGTCCTGACCGCCCCGCCGAAGCTTGCAGCCGACAGCGCAGCGCAAGCCGGCCTGGCCCATGCCATCGCGGCCGCGGCGCCGGACATCCTGGTGATGACGCTGGGCGCCCCCGTCAGCGAAACGTTTGTCCACTTGCACAGGCAGGCGTTGCCGGCCTGCTGGGTGTTGTGCGTCGGCCAGGCCGTGCGCGTGCATCTTGGGCTGACGCAGCGCGCGCCGGCGCTGTGGCAGCGCGCCGGCCTGGAGTGGCTCTGGCGTGTGCGCCAGGAGCCGCGGCGGTTGCTGGGCCGGTATGTTCGGGATCTGGCCTGGTTCCCGCTCGCCGTTCTTCTGGATCTGACGAAAGCAAGAAAGAAAGGCGTTCTTTTTTAACAGAACGAAGCAAAAAACTTTCGCTCCTCCGCCGGCATTTCGGCTCGCTGTAGTCCTGAAAATGCCCGAATGACGGGTTTTTTACATTCCGGCGATTGCCTGACGGCTTGCCTCCCCACCTACGGGCAATGCTGCAGACCCTTCCGCCCCGCCCGCCCGTCCCGACCCGGCTGCGCACGCAACTGGAAGCGTTCCTGGTGTTGCGCCGCAACCCCCTGGAGCTGTGGGGCGAGCTGGCCTACGAGAAGGACATCCTGCCCGGCCGTTTCCTGGGTCGCGAGCAGATCATGCTGAACGCGCCGGAAGCGATCCGCCACGTCCTTGTTGGCAATGCCGAGAACTACCGGCGCAACCCCGCAACCAGGCGGGTCCTGCAGCCCGTGCTCGGCCAGGGCCTGTTCCTGGCCGAAGGCGAGGCATGGCGCCACCAGCGCCGCACCATCGCGCCGGCGCTTTCGCCGCGCACCATGCCGATCCTGGCACATCACGTGGTGGCCGCGAGTGCTGCCAAGGAAGCCGAACTGGCCGCGCTCACGCACCGGCCGATCGAGCTGCTGGGCCACCTGCAGCATCTGGCCCTGGCGATCGCCGGGCAGTCGATGTTCTCGCTGGAAATGAGCGGGTTCGCCGGCGAGCTGCGCCGGCTGCTGATGAGCTACGGCGCACGCTACGCGCAGCCCGGCATCCTCGACCTGATGCTCCCGGAACAGGTGCCGTCGCTGGTGGACCGCGGCCGCGCGGCGTTCCGCACCGAGTGGCTGGCGTTCCTGGACCGGCTGATCGCGGTGCGCAGCGGGTTCGCCCCCGCCGACCACCGCCCGCGCGACCTGTTCGACCTGCTCTCCACCGCGCGCGACCCCGAGACGGGCGCCGGCTTCGACCACGCGCAACTCCGCGACGAGGTCTCGACCATGATCCTGGCCGGGCACGAGACGACAGCGGTGACGCTGTTCTGGTCCGTGTACCTGGCCGCGTTGTACCCCGAGCAGCAGGACGTGCTGGCCGAAGAGGTGGCCGGGATCGACCTGGACGCCCCGCATGCCGCCGCCGCCCTGGCCCGCATGCCGCAGATACGCGCGCATGTGGACGAGGCGCTGCGCCTGTACCCGCCGGCGTTCCTGCTGGTGCGCCAGGCGCAGGAAACGGACGAGATCATGGGCCACAAGATATCGGCGGGAACGACGGTCACGATCTCGCCCTGGGTGCTGCACCGCCACCGCGCACGCTGGCACGCGCCGGACGCGTTCGATCCGGGCCGGTTCCTGCCAGGCGCCACCCCGCCGGAGCGTTACGCCTACATGCCGTTCGGCGCCGGGCCGCGAATCTGCGTAGGCGCGCAGTTTGCGCTGACGGAAGCCACACTCGTTCTGGCACGGCTGATGAAGCGGTTCCGGATCTCGCTGTCCGGCGCAGGAACGGTCGTGCCGCGGGGGATCGTGACGACGCAGCCGGACCGGCCGGTGCGGTTTGTTATTGAAGAGCGGAC
>CAXTVW010000105.1:0-11949 GCA_964247675.1 uncultured Acetobacteraceae bacterium | reverse complement strand
TGGTGGAGAACCGCTTCGTCGGCATGAAGTCCCGCGGCATCTACGAGACGCCTGGCGGCACCATCCTGCTGGCGGCGCATCGCGGCATCGAATCCCTCACGCTGGACCGCGAGGCGGGCCACCTGAAGGACAGCCTGATGCCGCGCTACGCGTCGCTGATCTACAACGGCTTCTGGTTCTCGCCCGAGCGCCG
The DNA here is from genome assembly GCA_964247675.1 of uncultured Acetobacteraceae bacterium. Lineage (GTDB taxonomy): Bacteria > Pseudomonadota > Alphaproteobacteria > Acetobacterales > Acetobacteraceae > BOG-908. The sequence goes on along the minus strand of CAXTVW010000105.1, from coordinate 11,756 downwards.
CATGCTGCAGGCGCTGATCGACACCAGCCAGGCGAGCGTCAGCGGCCAGGTGCGGCTGCAGCTCTACAAGGGCAACGCCACCGTGGTTGGGCGCGAGAGCCTGAACAGCCTGTATTCCACCAAGGTGGTGACGTTCGAGGACGACCAGGGCGCCTACGACCAGGTGGATGCGCAGGGGTTCATCAAGCTGAACGCGCTGCGGCTGCGGCTGGGCGCCAGTGCCGGACGGCGCGGCGGCGCGCTCTGATGCTGCCGGCAGGACGTCTCGCCCGCTCGTAGCCGTGGCGTAACTGCCCGAAGCGGCCGGCGCGCGTCCTGAAGTCTGTCAAGTCCCTGTGATCCGGGTTGATATGTTGCGCAAGTGAAAGCCAACGTGGCGGGCATTCGCGTTAACCTTTGGTGACGCGCATGAGACGCGCCGGCCTGCAACGAAAAATTCTGGAAACCGACCTGCTTCTGACCCGCAACCTCGGTGGTGCCGACCGCCCGTTGCAGCTCGACCCCGGGCTGCCACGCCAGGATATGCCGCGCATGACACGCGCGGTGTCCTCGCGCGTGCTGGTCGATCTCAGCCATGCGGCGGACGGTTATGTCGGCGTGGCGCAGGATTTGCGGCTGATCTTCGGCATGCTTTGCAACCTGCCCGCGGTCGAAGTCTCGGGCCTGCTGATGCCGACGGGCCGCCATGACCTGCCGCATGTGCGGCCGGGCCGGGCGGATGCCGCAGCGCTGACCGCGGCCGTGCTGCACTGGATGGAACGAAACTGGGAGCGGCCGGAGCGGCGGCATTTCCCGTTCAGCCTGCTGCAGCGTGCCCAGACCTTGCGCCAGATCGTGCGTACGTCCCACCAGCTCCTGCCGCTCGAAGACCGCGGGCAGTTGAACGCGCTGTGGCGGGTGCTGTTCGAGAAGACGCTGGCGCCGGACCAGCGCGCCGGGGTGCTGGCGCAGGGCTTCTTCGCCACGGACCTTTCCGTCAGCTCCATCATCGATTTGTGCGCCCACCCGCCAGTGCCGTTGCGCAAGCGGCTCGCGGCGGGTGGTTTCGACGCCGTGTTGTTCTGCATGCCGCGTCCGGTGCGCCTGCCGCCAGGCGTGCGCCAGATCGTGCGTTTCCACGATGCGGTGCCGGTGACGGACACCGACACGGTTGTCGGCTGGCGCGTGGCGCTGGCGCATTCCCGCCTGGTGCGCGCCTGTGCCCAGGACGCGATCTTCGTCTGCAACTCGCCGCAGAGCCTGGAGCGCCTCACGAGCCTCGACCCCGGCCGCGCCGAACGGGCCGTCGTGATCCCGTGCGCGGTGGCGCCTGCCGACAAGGCGGCGCACGGGATCGACCTGTGCGCGGTCGTGCGGCGCCATTTGCGCTTCCGCGCGCTTGGCCCCCGGGCGGGTGGCGAGACCGCGGCCGCGCCGGCCGGATGGCAGCCGCCCACTCCGGGGATGCGCTACGTGCTCAGCGTATCGACCCTGGAGCCGCGCAAGAATTTTCCCGGCCTGATACGCGGATGGGAACGTGTCGTCTCGCGCAGCGACCCCGACCTGCGCCTCATCATCGTGGGCGGCCCTGGCTGGCGGGAGGATGCGGTGCTGGCCGAGATGCGCCCCGGCGTGGAGAGCGGCCGCATCCTGCATCTGCAGGACCTGCCGCAGGAGGAGCTGCAGGCGCTGATGCGTGGAGCGGCCTGCTTCGCGTTCCCGTCGTTCAACGAGGGCTTCGGCTACTCGCCGATTGAGGCCATGCAGGCCGGCGCGCCTTGCGTGGTCTCCGATCTTCCCGTGTTCCGCTGGATCTTCGGCAACTCGGCGATCTACGTGGATCCTTATGACACCGATGCGATCGCCACCGGGATCGAGCGGCTGACGAGCAAGCCCGGCCATGCAGAGCTGGTGGCCGGTCTGCGGGCCAGAAGCGAGCGGGTGCTGGCGCGGTTCCGCCCCGCTGCCGTGAGCCAGGCCTGGGACACGCTTCTGGGCGGGCTTCCCGGACGTGTAACGAGCTGTAAGTAATTGTGAACGTGCGTGACTTCTTTTTCGTTCGGTAAAGGAGCAGGACGTTACGAAAGAGGGTGGGCGTCCGCGCATTGGATTTCCTGTTATCAACCGGGCGGGCCGATCCTGGTGCGAGTTTCGGCGGCGGTGGCCCGGAGGCCGGCCTGGATGCCGTCCTGCGTGCTTTCGCCAAGGCCTGTGAGCGTATTGCGGCCGCCACGGGCGGCAGCGTCACCATCGTCTCGTCCCATGCCGAGGCGGAGGCAGCGTCGCGGCGCGCCAGGCCTGCCGATGCCTGCGTACATCTCTGCTTTGCGCCGCCCGACGAGTGCGTGGAGGTAACCGGCTGCCGGACCGTGCCGGTTTTCGGCTGCGGCCTGGAGCATATCCCGACGCAGGCGGGCCAGACCCCCGGTCCGGACTGGCGCCAGCCGCTCGGCCGGTTCGGCCGGGCGATCTGCCTGTCGAGGGCCGCCGCCGCCGCCGTGACCGACGCGATGGGCCCGGATTTCGCCGTCTGCGCCATCACGCCGCCGGCAATGCTGCCCGCCGGCCTGCCGGCACGCTTGAGGGCGGGCGCCGTCATCGGCAGCTTCTCCATGCTGGATACCGCGACCTGGACGCAGCATCGGCCGCCGGTGGTGGCGTTTGACGCGGCAGACGACCTGGCCGACGTGGTGGCCGCGACACCGGCCGAAGAAGTGCTGTTCCGCACGCCGCCGCCCTGGCGCAAGACGCTGCGCTACCGCCTCGGCACCACCCGCCTGCACGCCCGCGAATGGTATCGCGACGCGGTGCAGGACCTGGTGCCGGCACGTGTGTCGCGCGCCGGCGCGGCCGCCGGCCGCGGCCTGGCGCGCGCGGCGAAACTGGGCCTGCTGCGCAAGCCTGATCACTCGCCGCTGCCGCTGGCGCTGCCAGGCGGCGGCGAGGCGGCGGCTGCGCCGGCGTGGCCGGTAGCCGAACTCTCGCTGTCCGGCACGGTGTTCGCCGCGGTGCACGGCATGTGGGACAGGAGTTGGTCGGATGCGATCTCGGCATTCGTCTGGACCTTCCGCCATCAGCCGGATGCCACCCTGCTGATACGCTCGGCCGGGATCGATTCAGGCACGCGGGAATCGCTCGCCGCCTATCTGCGCCGGCTGCTGCCGTTCCGCTGCCGCGTGGTCCTGCTGGACGCGCGGCTGTCACCGAACGAGGCCGACGCGCTGATCGACGCCTGCGCCTACTACGTCTGCGCCAGCCACGCCGAGGCGGCGCCGCTGCCGCTGATCGGCTTCATGGCACGCGGCCGCCCCGCCGTGTCGCCCGTCCACGGCGCGCTGGCAGACATCGTGGACGAGGACAACGCGCTGCTCGTCGCCGCCTCCCTGGCGCACGATTACTGGCCGGGCGATCCAGGGGAGCGGCTGCTGACGCGCTCCCACCGGCTGGACTGGGAGAGCCTCTGCCAGGCGTTCGCCCGCGCCCATGCGCTGGCCGCCGAGCCGGACGCCTACGCGCGCAAGCAGCACGCCGCCATGCGCCGCCTGGCCCAGCTCAACGCCGAGGGGGACCGCACGCTGGCCAGGTTCGTGGGCGTGCGCGTGCCCGATGCGGTCCGCCAGACGGCATGATCCTGCTCGTCCATTCGGAGACCACCGACTCCACCATAGGCAGCCAGCTCGGCCGGGCGGAATACAGCTACTATTTCGTGCTGCGCGAATTTCGTCCGCTGCTGGAGCGGCTGGGCGTGGTGGTGCCGGTCGCCGACCCCGCCACCGAGGTGGACCCGATCTGGCGCAACGCCCGCGCCCTGGGCGAACCTTGCGTGTTCCTCAGCTTCTCGCCGCCGCATCGCACGCAGGTCAGCCTGTCCTGCCCGACGATACCGGTGTTCGCCTGGGAGTTCGACACGCTGCCAGACGAGATGTGGGACGGCGAACGCCGCAACAACTGGGTTTGGGCGCTGCGCCGGCTGGGCCGCGCGATCGTGCACGCGGAGAGCACCTCCGGCCTGGTGCGCCGGTCGCTGGGCGCCGACTTCCCCGTCACCAGCATCCCCTCGCCGGTGTGGGACCGCTTCGCCGCCGCCGGCCATGAGCGGCCGTGGACACGCAGCGCCAGGCTGCACGTGCGCGGCACGGTGATCGACAGCCGGGACCTCGATTGGCCGGCTTTGGCGCATGCGCATGACTGGCCGGGCGAGGTGTCCGACGCGCGGGCGCGCCACCAGGGCGGCCGCGACGTCACGCTGGACGGCGTGATCTACACCTCGGTGTTCAACCCGGAGGACGGCCGCAAGAACTGGCCGGACATGGTGGCCTGTTTTTGCCGCAGCTTCGCCGACGAGCCGGGCGCCACCCTGCTGCTGAAGCTCACCCATCATGACGGCACGCAGGGCCTGGCGCTGATCCTGCGGATGCTCTGGCGCCTGGCACCGTTCGCCTGCCGCGTGGTGCTGGTGCACGGCTTCCTGGACGACGAGTCGTACCGGGAGATGGTGCGCGTCACCTCCTACGTGGTGAACAGCGCGCATGGCGAGGGCCAGTGCCTGCCGCTGATGGAGTTCATGTCCGCCGGCAAGCCGGCCATCGCCCCGCCGCACACCGGCATGACGGACTACGTGACCGCGGACTGCGCCTATCTGCTGGCCAGCAGCGCCGAGCCGACCTTCTGGCCGCAGGATCCGCGGCGGGCGCTGCGCACCTGCCGCCGCCGCATCGATGCGGCGAGCCTGGATCGCGCGTATCTGAAAAGCTTCCAGGATGCGCGCGGCGATCCGTCGCGCTATGACGCTATGAGCCTGGCCGCCACGGAATCCCTGCGCCGCCATTGCAGCGCTTCCGTGGTGCTCACCCGCTTGCAACTCGCCATACAGGATGCGCTTGCTGCCTAGCACAACCTCCGGATGTCTTTAGTGCCCGACCAGATCGACACCTTTGCCGCCTCCGGCGTATCGGCCGTCAGCGATCTGTCCGCTCCCGACTGGGAACTCGTCGGGCTGATCGATGCGGTTGCCGGCGGCTGGTTCCGCAACGATACCGGCGAGCTGATCGCCGGCTTTCCCATACGCGACACCGACACGGTGCTGGATGTGGGCTGCGGCGACGGCGGCAATCTGTATTTCTGCGGCCAGCAGGGCGCCCACGTGGCGTTCACCGACATCGAGCCGGCGCGCGTGGCGGAGACCGAACGGCGCGCCGCCACCAGCCGTGCGCGCGGCGTGCAACCGATCGTCAGCGATTGCGACCCCATTCCGCTGCCCGATGGGTTCGCCAGCGTGGTGATCTGCACCGAGGTGCTGGAGCACGTGCCGGACCCCGTCCGTCTGGTGGCCGAACTGGTGCGGGTGGGCGCACCCGGCGCGCGCTACCTGATCTCCGTGCCGGATCCGCTCAGCGAGGGCGTGCAGCGCAAGCTGGCCGATGAGAGTTTCTTCCGCGCGCCGAACCATCTGCGCGTGTTCGGGCGCGAGCAGTTTCAGGAGCTGCTTACCGGCCAGGGCCTGCTGATCGAGAAGGTGCAGGGCTACGGCTTCTTCTGGTCGGTGTGGTGGGCGTTCTACTGGAGCTGCGAGGCGGCCGGGCTGGGGCGCGAGCACCCCGCGCTGGTGCATTGGTCGCGCGCCTGGATCGCCATGCTGCGGAGCCCGGACGGGCCGCGGATCAAGGCGGCTTTGGATGCACTTACGCCTAAGAGCCAGTTGATCATTGCGCGTAAGGCGCCGTTGCGTTGGTAGGGAAGAAAGGCCTTCTTTTTTGAAAAAAAGAAGCAAAAAACTTTTATTACCCCGCTTGCACTGCGACGGGCGCGGGTTCTGCCGATGCGCGCACTGGCAGGATTAGCCGGTACCTTGGTGCAGGCGAGGTAGTAAAAGTTTTTTGCTTCTTTTTTTCAAAAAAGAAGGCCTTCCTTCCTTTGGAGTCCAGCATGTCCGCAACCCTAACCGCCCTAGCCAGACGCCTACGCGGCGGGAAACCGGAACCGGTGGTGGCCCCCGACAAGCACGGGATCGTTGATTTCGAGGCGGGCGGTGACCCCGATCGCGTCGGCCTGATCGATGCGGCCGCCGGTGGCTGGTTCCGCAACGAGACCGGCGAGCTGATCGAGGGGTTTCCGATCACCGCGGCGGATCTGGTGCTGGACGTGGGCTGCGGCGACGGCGGCAACATCTACTTCGCCGGCCAGCAGGGCGCGCACGTGGCGTTCGTCGACATGGATGCCGGACGGGTGGCGGAGACGGAGCGGCGCGCCAGGCAGAGCCGGGCGCGCGCGGTGACGCCGATGGTCAGCACGTGCGACCCGATCCCGCTGCCGGATGGGTTCGCCACCGTGGTGATCTGCACCGAAGTGATCGAGCATGTGCCGGATGCCGCGGCTTTCGTGGCCGAACTCGTGCGCGTGGGGGCGCCGGGCGCGCGCTACATGGTCTCCATTCCCGATCCGGTTATGGAAAGCCTGCAGAAGCCGCTGGCGCCGCCGTCCTATTTCGAGGTGCCGAACCATGTGCGCGTGCTGCAGAGGCCGGAGTTCGCCAAATTGCTGACCGACGCCGGGCTGGTGATCGAGCGCACGCACACGTACGGCTTTTTCTGGGCGATGTGGTGGGCGATGTTCTGGAGCTGCAACATTGACCTCGGCCAGCGCCATCCTGCGCTGGATATGTGGTCGCAGACCTGGATCAAGGTTCTGGAGACCAAGGATGGTGCGAAAATCAAGCGCACGCTTGATGATTTCGCGCCGAAGAGCCAGTTGATACTGGCGCGTAAGGCGATGTAGTCAGGCAAGGAAGGCCTTCTTTTTTGAAAAAAAGAAGCAAAAAACTTTTGCTCCCTGTCGGCGAACGTTCAAATATCCGCAGACGGGGACTGAAAGTTTGCTCTTGATTCAGCCGCGATGCATGTGAACGATCTCTCCATCCGGCTGGCGGGTCGGAACGATGCGCGTGCACTCTCCCTGCTTGGCTCGGCCACCATGCTTGAGGCGTATGCCGAGCTGGTGGACGGCCCGGACATCGTGGCGCATTGCGAGCACCGCCATGCCGTTTCGGTCTACGAGGCCTGGCTGGCGGACCCCGGCGTCGTCATCTGGATTGCGGAGACGGTGCGGCGCAATGCCGTCGGCTACCTGGTCCTGATGCCGGCGACGCTGCCCGGTGACGCGCCGCATCCCGATGATCTGGAGGTGCAGCGCATCTACGTGCTCTCGCGCTATCACGGCACGGGCGCCGGGCACGCGCTGATGTCCCGCGCGATCGCGGAGAGTGCGCAACGTGGCGCGCGGCAGGTGGTGCTCGGTGTGCTGAAGCGGAACGAGCGCGCGGTGGCGTTCTATAGGCGGCAGGGGTTTTGCGAGATCGGTGCGCGGGTGTTTCAGGTGGGCAGTGCGAGGTTTGATGATTTTGTGCTGGGGCGGGAGGTGTAAGGAAGGCCTTCTTTTTTGAAAAAAAGAAGCAAAAAACTTTTATCTCTCCCGCTGCATCGGCGTGTTGCCTGTTCTGCCAGTGCGCGCCGTTGCAGGACCAGAGCGCGCCTTGATGCCGGCGGGAAGGCCTTACTTCCTTCGCTGACTTTCCGTCCGCAACTGCCCGCAAGCCGCAAGAATATCCTGCCCCCGCGGTGTACGAATAGGCGAGGCAAACCCAGCCGCCATCACGATCTTCGAGAACCGGTGCAGCGCATTCCCGCTGCTGGCCTCGTAAGAGCTGCCAGGCCAGGGATTGAACGGAATGAGGTTCACCTTCGCCGGAATGCCGGCGATCAGCCGCACCAGCTCGCGCGCCTCCGCCTCGCTGTCGTTCACGCCGCGCAACATCACGTACTCGAAGGTGATGCGCCGCGCGTTGGTGGCGCCGGGGTAGCGGCGGCAGGCGTCCAGCAGCTCGGCGATCGGGTATTTGCGGTTCAGCGGCACCAGCTCGTCGCGCAGATCATCGCGCACCGCGTGCAGCGATACGGCGAGGTTCACGCCCAGCTCGGCGCCGGCGCGGTCCATCATCGGTACAACGCCGCTGGTGGACAGCGTGATGCGGCGGCGCGACAGGCCGATGCCTTCGCCATCCATGACGATGCGCATCGCCTTCGCCACGTTCTCGTAATTATACAGCGGCTCGCCCATGCCCATCAGCACGATCGTGCTAAGCAGACGCGGCGTCTCGCCCTGCGGGCTCGGCCATTCGCCGTAGCTGTCGCGCGCGGCCATGAACTGGCCCACGATTTCGGCAGGGCCCAGATTGCGCACCAGCGTCTGGGTGCCGGTGTGGCAGAAGCGGCAGGACAGCGTGCAGCCGACCTGGCTGCTGATGCAGACGGCGCCGCGGTCCTGTTGCTGGTCGGGGATGTAGACGGTTTCCGCCTCCTGGCCGTCGCGGAAGCGGAACAGGAACTTGCGCGTCTCGTCCGTGCTGGTCTGCACCGTGGCGGCCTCGGGACGGCCGATGACGAAGCGCTCGGCGAGCTTGGCCTGCAACGGCTTGGCGATCGAGCTCATGGCGGCGAAATCGGTCGCACCCTGGTGGTAGATCCAGTGCCAGAGTTGCTTCACCCGGAACGGCTTCTCGCCTATGGCGGCGATCTCTGTCGCCAGTTCCTCGCGCGAGAGGCCGACCAGGTCCCGCCGGCCATCTGCCAGCACGTGTGGCGGCGGGTTGAAGAGCGCGGACTTGGCGAGGATGCGGGTGCGCTCGGCCTCGGTCAGCTCGGCGCTGGCAGGTGTTCGCGAAAACACGACGCGGGGCGGCACAGCGTTCCCGCTGCGGGGCGGCAAGGCGTTCATACCGGGCAGGCCTTGGACATGGCGGCCAGCGCCTCCCCGAAACCCTTCAGGCTGAAACGGTCGTTGGCGGTGATGCCGCGCGGGCCGGGCAGGCGGGCATACACGCTGGCCTCATGACTGAAGGTGGTGATGGCAGCGGCGTTGTCGTGCGCGAAGGCGGAGCGGCCGGCGATGTAGAACAGCATGCGCGTGGCTCCGGCCTGCAGCGGCGCGTCCTCATGGCCGGACAGCAGGAAGCCTGCGCTGATGGCCACCACGTCATGGCTGCGGGGCCGGCGGGTGACGCTGAGCACCACGTCCCCACGGCCGGGAATGCGCTGCGGGCTGGCCTCGGGGCGCGTGAAGGCGAAGCAGGTGGTGCCGCCGTCTTCGGCGTGGGTGGCCGCCTGCCACTGGCCGAACTTGCCGATGGCATGGGGGCGCACCGGCTGCGCGATAGCTTGCGTGGTAAGGCAGAGGAGGAGGGCGGGCAGGACGGCGCGCATTGGCGGGAGAGATACGGCTGCGAGACGGGTAGGGCAAGGAAGGCAAGGCAAGGCCTTCTTTTTTGAAAAAAAGAAGCAAAAACTTTTGCTCCTCCCCCTGTACGACGGCCCGGCCTGGTCCTGCCAGCGCTCGTCTATGCAGAACCGGCGCGCGCCTCGATGCAGGCGTCAGGCGCAAAAGTTTTTTGCTTCTTTTTTTCAAAAAAGAAGGCCTTGCCTGCCTTCACTTCCAATCCGGCTGCGTGCGCCGGAACACCGGGTCCCCATGCCGCGCCGGCGCCGCCGCTTGCGCCGCCCCGCCGCTCGCCACCGGCCGGTCCGCGAAACGCCCGTGCTGGATCAGCCGGTCATACAGCACCAGCGCGCCCGCCACCGACAGGTTCAGCGCGAACCGCGTGGGGATACGCACCACGTGGCGGCAGCGCGCCAGCATGGCCGGCGATAGGCCGGCGCGCTCCGGGCCCAGCACGTAGGCGGCGCGGAGCGGATGGCGGAAGCTGGGCAGGTCCGCGGCAGTGTCCAGCAACTCCACCCCCACCAGCGCGCAGCCGCCCGGCAGCGTCATCTCGTCTAGCCCGGTGAAGCGGTAGAACGGCACGTGGGCCGGCGTGTCCGCGGTGTCCGACGTGCGGCCGGCGCGCGCGTCCCAGGCCGCGCCCACGGAGAAGCAGAACGCGGCGCCGAAGGCGTGGGCGGTGCGGAGGAGGGCGCCGACGTTGGCGGATTTGGAGACGCCCTCGGCGCCTATGCCGAAATAGCCGCGGTTGTGTTGCATGAAGGAAGAAAGGCCTTCTTTTTTGAAAAAAAGAAGCAAAAAACTTTTGCTCCTGACGCCGATGCAGACGCGCGCGCCAGCAGAACCAGCGCGCGCCACGGTGCAGGGGGGGGAAGCAAAAGTTTTTTGGTCCTTTTTTCAAAAAAGGACTGTTTGCCTTACTTGCTTCCTCATGACCGACGCCACCGACGCCCACCTTGCCGCGCAATACGAAGCGCTCCCGTATCCAGCCCGCGACCCGCGCGCCGAAGCCCGCCACCTCAACGTCGGCAGCCCAAGCCACCTCCGCGAGATCGACCACTGGCTGTTCGGCGGCGCGCGCCCGCTGCGGGCGCTGTTCGCCGGCGGCGGCACGGGGGATGGCGCCATCATGCTGGCCCAGCAGATGGCGTGGGCTGGCCGCGCCGGCCAGGTGACCTGGCTGGACCGCAGCCAGGCGGCGCGGCGGATCGTGGAGGGGCGGGCGGAAGCGCGTGGGCTGGGCAATATCGGCTTCGAAAGCCGCTCGCTGCTGGACCTGGCCGGGTCCGGGCTGGGGCCGTTCGACTATATCGATTGCTGCGGCGTGCTGCATCATCTGCCGGATCCGGCGGAGGGCTTGCGCGCGCTGCTGTCCGTGCTGGCGCCAGGCGGCGGGATGGGGCTGATGGTCTACGCCTCGCATGGCCGCACCGGCGTGTACATGGTGCAGGACGCGCTGGCCCGGCTGGCGCCACCCGACGAGCCAGCCGCCGCGCGGCTGGACACCGCGCGGCGTGTGCTGCGCCATCTGCCGCGGACCGCCTGGCTGGCGGCCAACCCCAACTTCACCGACATCACAACCGGCGGCGATGCCGGGCTGTATGACCTGCTGCTGAACCCACGCGACCGCGCCTACACGATCGATGCCTTTGCCAGCCTGCTGCACGGCGCCGGCCTGAAGATCGCCTGCCTGGTGGAGCCGGCCGCCTACGACCCCGCGCTGTTGCTGCCGGACCCGCGCCTGCGCGCCCGGGTGGCGCCGCTGGACCCGATCGCGCGCGCCGCTGTGGCCGAGGCGCTGGCCGGCAACATGGCCACCCATATCGTCTATTGCGTGCGCGCGGACACGGCTTTGCCGGCGCGCGACCACCGCGACCCCGCCTGCGTGCCGGTGGCTCGCGAGACCCCGATGGGCGTGTTTGCCGACCGCATACGCCCGGACGGCACGCTGCCCGCGCAGTTCAACGCGCTGACGGTGCGGCTGCCGATGCCGCGCCTGGCCGCCGCGATACTGCGCCGCGTGGATGGCGCGCGGACGCTGGCGCAGATCGCCGAGCCGTTTGCGGCGGGTGCGTTCGACCGAGCCTGGGATGAAACATATCTGGCGCTGAACGGGTTGAACCGGTTGTTGCTGGCGTAACAATATTCCGTCCGCCTGCATAAACGCGACGGGTGCCAAAGAATAAACAGAAGCATAGCACCAGCGTCAGGAACAAAAGTTTTTTGCTTCTTTTTTCCAAAAAAGAAGGCCTTGCTTGCTACTTTCCGCACTCACTCCCGCCGAAACGTAGCAACCAGCACATCCCGATACGCCGGCGCGCCCGCCACCAGCGGCTCTATCGCGGTCACGCCATGATACACGCGCCCGTCATCCACCAGCGCCGACTCCATTGGTGTGACCAGCGTGAAACTTCCCAGGAAGCGCCGCTGCAGATCGTGGATCGACGTGACGCCGCTGGCCACGTTCTCGCGCCGCACAAGCATCACCAGCACCCAGTCCACGCCGT
>CAXTVW010000104.1:6960-12152 GCA_964247675.1 uncultured Acetobacteraceae bacterium | reverse complement strand
GCGGCCGCGGCCCGGGAGACCACCCGAGGCCGTACGCGCCGGGAGCCCGATGGAACCGTCCAGTCCTAACCCCGCGCAAGCGGGGTTCCGACCCACCCAGCCCACCATCCTCGTGGAGGATGCCGGCTGGAACCGCCTGGTGCCGGGTGCCGCCCGCCTCGCCGCCCGCGCCGCCATGGCCGCCGGCGGCGCCGGCACGGTGGTGCTGAGCTCTGACCGCGCGGTGAAATCCCTCAACGCCCTGCACCGCCGCCGCAACAAGCCGACCAACGTCCTGACCTTCGACCTCGGCCCCAGCCCCGCCGGCGGTTTCCTCGGCGGGGACATTGTCCTCGCGTTAGGCACCGTGCGACGCGAGGCCGCCGCCGCAGGCCGCCTTCCCAGCGACCACCTGGCCCACCTCGTCGTTCACGGCGCGCTGCATCTGCGCGGGCATGACCACCACCATGTTGGCGACGCGCGGCGGATGGAGATGGAGGAGGCGCGTATCCTCAGCCGGATCGGCGTGCCTAATCCGTGGAAGCGGCGATGAAGGAAGGCAAGGCAAGCGGTTCTTTTTTGAAAAAAAGAAGCAAAAAACTTTTACTACCCCGCCTGCATTGGGACATGCCCTGGTTCTGCCAGAACGCGTCTCTGCAGGACCGGCGCGCACCTACATGCCAGCGCAGTGACAAAAGTTTTTTGCTTCTTCTTTTCAAAAAAGAAGGCCTTTCTTCCTGTCCCAGTGCCGCTCCATGAGCGACTCCTCCGGCACCACCCTGCTGAACCGCATAGGCAGCCTCCTGGGCACCCGCGCCCGCCGCCACGAGCACGGCGTGCGCGAATCCATAGCCGAACTCGTCCAGGAAGCCGCCGACGCCGGCGACACTGACGGCGAAATCCCCGAACTCGACCGCCAGGAACGCGCGCTCATCGCCAACGTGCTCCGCCTGCGCGGCGCCACCGCAGACGACGTGATGATCCCGCGCGCCGACATCATCGCCATGCCCGTGGACCTGACGTGGGACCAGGCGGTTGAGCTGATACGCCGCGAGGGCCACAGCCGCATGCCCGTCTATCGCGAACAGCTCGATGACATCGTCGGCATGGTCCACATCAAGGACGTCTTTGCCTGGGACGGCAAACCGGAAGCGTTCCGCATGGAGACCATCCTGCGAAAACCGCTGATGGTGGCTCCGCAGATCCCGGTGCTCGACCTGCTGCTGCAGATGCGCGTCGCCCGCGTGCATCTGGCGCTTGTGGTGGACGAATACGGCGGCATAGACGGCCTGCTCACCATCGAGGATTTGGTAGAGACGATCGTGGGCGACATCGCCGACGAGCACGACGAACACGATACGCCGATGGTCACCGAACGCGCCGACGGCACGCTGGACCTGGACGCGCGCATGAAGGTGGAAGATTTCGAAGCCCGCGTCGGCGCGCTGCTGACCGAGGAGGAGCGCGAGGCCGACATAGACACGATTGGCGGCCTGGTCTTCACTCTGGCAGGGCGCGTGCCGGCCCGTGGAGAAGTGATCTCTCACGTGTCAGGCGCGGAGTTCCGTGTTCTGGATTCAGACGCGCGGCGAATACGGCGGTTGCGGGCGAAACTGCCGGCTGTTGCGGCTTGAAAGTCAGAAGATAGTACGTTTGCTTGTCCAGCAAGTCTGCTGTCCAGCAAGCGTGATCCAAGAGACTTTCTCGACGCGTCGGGAAGAGAGACTCGTGCTTAGATCAGGAATGACAGCAATTAGATCGTTAGATTTGCTTCCAAAATGAACGATATGTGTATATACCACCTTTGAAGGGCTTTATGAATCGTGCGATCGTCGGGAATTCTAGCCTCAACTAGGCTACCCGCCGATCATTTTTGGAGTGGTTGCGACATTCGTTTGAGAGAACCTCACACGAAGACTGAACTCCCTGCCGGTGAGCCGGATTGTCCTTCTATTACGCGTGCAGGAAACAGCGCTGTTTTTTTGAGCCAGGTTTCGTCAGTCAACGAGCGACCGGTGTTGTTGGGTCGACCATGCTGATGACGATGACGAAAGATAAATGGATAATCATGCTTGAAGCTTTTTAGCGTGAGCAGGGCAGTTGCAGCAAAACCCTCCTTCAGGGGCGAGCGTGCATGGAGTGATCAATCGGCAAACTCAAACGGTCCAACATGTCGCGTTGTCATGTGAAAAAACCGACGCAAGCTTCAGTGCAACAACCGCCTGTTGCCGGGCCCTGTTGTAAGCCGCCCACACGCCCTACGCGGTAGTCACAAGCTTTTTGCTTCTTTTTTTCGAAAAAGAAGGCCCTACCTTGCCATTCTACCCCCACGGACCCACTCGAATGTCAGGCACCAACAAAGACAACAAGTCCGAGGAGTTCAAGCGCGCCACGGCCGGCGCCTTGCGTGCCATGGCGCAATCGGCCGACGTGCAGGTCGCCTTCCAGCCTGGCCCTTCCGGCGTCACCGGCAAACGCGCCCGCCTGCCCGTCCCCACGCGCGCCTTGCCGCTTGCCGAGATGACCCGCCTCCGCGGTGCCGCCGACAGCGCCGCGCTAAGGCTCCGCCATCACGACGACGCCGTGCACGCCGCCCGTAGCCCCGCCGAACGCGACGCCCGCTCGATCTACGACGCGCTGGAACAGGCCCGCGTGGAGATCGTTGGCGGCCGCTTCATGGAGGGCGTGACCGCAAACCTGCGTGCCCGCCTCACCGAAACCGTGGAAGCCGACGGCCTGGACCGCATGACCAGGCGCGACCAGCTTCCCGCCAGCGCCGCACTCGCTCTGCTGGCCCGCGAGCGCATGTCCGGCCAGACCTCCCCGCAGGCCGCTACCGCCGTGCTGAATCTCTGGCGCGAAGGCCTGGGCGACGAGGCCGACACTGCCTTGGCCGAACTGGCGGACGCGCAGTATGACCAGAACGCCTACGCCCGCGCGGCCCGCAAGTTGCTGGCCGTCCTCGACCTGGCCGAAGCCGAATCCGAGGCGGAACAGGAGGAGTCCGAGGACCAGAAGGAGGAGTCCGGCGAGCAGAGCGGCGCCCAGGACAACACCACCGAAAGCGAGGGCGAGAAGCAGTCCGAATCCGAAAGCATGCTGTCCGCATCACCGGAAGAGATGAGCGGTGAGCAGGCTGACGACCAGACCGGTGACAGCGAGGACGAGGACACCGCCGGCGCCGAAGGCGAGGACCGCCCCGCCGGCCCGCAGCCGCGCCGCGAACGCCCGGACGACGACACCGAAAGCCAATACCGCGCCTACACCCGCGCCTTCGACGAAGAGATCGCCGCAGAGGATTTGTGCGACGCCGACGAACTCACCCGCCTCCGCCAACAACTCGACCAGCAGCTTCAGCACTTGCAAGGCGTCGTCTCGCGTCTCGCAAACCGTCTGCAGCGCCGCCTGATGGCGCAGCAGACGCGCGCCTGGGAGTTCGACCTCGAGGAGGGCATGCTGGACGCCGGCCGCCTCGCCCGCGTGATCGTCAACCCCATGCAGTCGCTCAGCTACAAGCATGAGCGCGACACGGAATTCCGCGACACCGTCGTCACCCTGCTGATCGACAATTCCGGCAGCATGCGCGGCCGCCCGATCACGGTGGCCGCCATGTGCGGCGACATACTCGCCCGCACGCTGGAACGCTGCGCGGTAAAAACCGAAGTTCTCGGCTTCACCACACGCGCCTGGAAAGGTGGCCAAAGCCGCGACTCCTGGGTGCACGCCGGCAAACCGCGCAACCCCGGCCGCCTGAACGACCTTCGCCACATCATCTACAAATCCGCCGACAGCCCGTGGCGCCGCGCGCGCAAGAATCTCGGCCTCATGTTGCGCGAAGGTCTTCTCAAGGAAAACATCGACGGCGAGGCCTTGCTCTGGGCCTACCGCCGCCTGATGGCCCGCCCGGAACATCGCCGCATCCTGATGGTGATCAGCGACGGCGCCCCCGTGGACGACAGCACGCTTTCGATAAACCCCGGCAATTTCCTGGAACGTCACCTGCGCCAGGTGATCCACGAGATCGAAAGCCGCGACACTGTCGAGCTGATCGCCATCGGTATCGGCCACGACGTGACACGCTATTACCGCCGCGCGGTGACTATCGTAGATGCGGAAGAGCTTGGCGGCACCATGATGAAAAAGCTGTCCGAGTTGTTTGACGATGATGCGGCGGAGGCTTGGGTGCGTGCTTCCATCGAGCGGTCCGCGATCATTGCTTAAGGGAGCAAGGCCTTCTTTTTTGAAAAAAAGAAGCAAAAAGTTTTTTTCTCCCTGTCGGCGGCTGCGGACGTGCGCGCGATAACGGAGTCAAAAGTTTTTTGCTTCTTTTCTTCAAAAAAGAAGGCCTTGCTTCCTTCCTGTGAAACCGTTCATCGCGCTCCTCGCCGGCATGGTCTCCATCCAGTTCGGCGCCGTGGCTGCAAAACAGCTCTTCCCCGTCTTCGGCGCACCAGGCACCACCGCGATCCGCCTCGGCCTGAGCGCGCTCATCCTGCTTCCCATCCTCCGCCCGTGGCGCGCGACCATCACGCGCGCAAACCTGCCAATGCTGCTCGCCTATGGGAGCACGCTCGGCGTGATGAACCTGCTTTTCTACACCGCCATTCAGCGTATTCCGCTCGGCATCGCCGTCGCACTCGAGTTTACCGGCCCGCTTACACTTGCCATTGTCCTTTCGCGCCGCTGGAAGGATCTCGCCTGGACCATACTCGCGGTCGCCGGCCTGCTCTGCCTGCTGCCGCTGGGCGAAGCCCGCCACGCGCTGAACCTGGCCGGCATACTGGCCGCTCTTGGTGCCGGCGCCTGCTGGGCCGCCTACACCATATTCGGACAACGCGCCGGCGGCGTGCACGGCATCACCACTACGGCACTCGGCATCGTCATAGGCGCCATCATCATCGTGCCGTTCGGCCTGGCGCACATGCAGCTCGCGAACTTCAGGACCGGGCTGCTGCCAAGCATGTTCGCCGTCGCTATCTTCTCAAGCGCGCTGCCGTTTTCGCTGGAGATGATCGCGCTCACCGGTCTTTCCACACGCGTCTATGGTTCGCTCACTAGCATGGAACCGGCGATTGGCGCGGTGCTCGGTCTGTTTTTCCTGGGCGAGACGCTGACGCTCTGGCAGGCACTCGGCGTGATGGTCATCATGGGCGCGTCGCTCGGAACGGCGGCTACCGCCCAACCAGTTTTGCCGGCAGGCTAGCAGAAGAGTC
>CAXTVW010000104.1:0-6860 GCA_964247675.1 uncultured Acetobacteraceae bacterium | reverse complement strand
CAGCGGCGCCCAACGCCAAAGTCCCAAGTGCCGCCGCAACTGCCGTCGCCGCCGGATTGAGCTGGGCTTCGAGCAACAGGCTGGTCTTGCGCGTAAACGGGCGCAAGGTGCTGCGCTCACCCATGTCCTCGCGCACTTCGTAAAGGTTGTCGCGCCGCGCGGGATCGCCTGGGTTGCTACTGGTCTGTGTGATGCGGCCGGTCTTGGCGAAAATCCAATCCATGACGCGCGGCGCCGCCTGGTTTGCTATCACCAAAGACAACCCGCCGGCACCGCCGATCGTGATGTCGCGGTTGCCGTGTTCGCAACCGTGTAGGATGGCCCGCGCCACAAGATGCGGGTGGTAAGCAGGCGGCGGGTTACGTGTGCCGGCGCTACCCATGGCATTACGCGCGTGCTCCATGAAAGCCGTGTCGATCGCCGCAGGCTTGATAAGCGTCAGTGATATCGGATCACCGGCGGCATCGGTCTCGCGCCGGAACGCCTCCGTAAAACCCTTCACCGCAAACTTCGCCGCGCAGTACGGCCCCTGGTAGGGAATTGCAAACTCGCCGAGCACGCTGCCAACATTGACGATGGAGCCGCCTTTCGCCTTCAGATGTGCGGCCGCGGCCAACGTCCCGTGCACCAGGCCCCAATACACTACATCGAAGATGCGACGCTGGTCTTCCAGCTTCGTATCCAGCAACCGCCCGTACATGAAAGCACCGGCATCGTTCACCCAGGTGTCGAAATGGCCGAACTCGGAAATAGCCTTCGCAGCAGCCGCGTCAACTTGCGCTTTCTCCGCGACGTCCGCCACGGCATAGGCTGCATGGCCACCCTTGGCGTTGATCTCGCCCGCCAGTTCCGTCAACGCTGCCTCGTTTCGCGCCACCAGAAGCAGCTTGGCGCCGCGCTCCGCCGCGAGCCTGGCCGTTGCCAGACCAATGCCGGACGTGGCGCCCGTGAGTACGATGACTTGTTGGCCGATTGGCTTGAGTTTTGGCATTTTTCGCTCCCGCGTTTGGTTGGAGATGGAGCGGGATGGTTGGGGTGCCTAGCCCGACACGCGTTCACATGACAGGTGGGTGAGAAAGCAAGACCTTCTCTTGGAAAGGGCAAAGACTCTGGCTCATCCGCTGCTGGGCTGCTGCGTTCTTCCTGATGCCACCGAATGCTGTGACTACGGGCGCCAGAAGGAAAGAACCAGCGTCGGTGGTTACCTGGTGAGGTAATCCACAAGCGTCATGGTGAACATGATCGCCACCCAGAAAAACCCCAATCCCGCAAACAGCGGCATCAAGGGCGGCTCATGCAACACCTCCATGGAAACCAGCAGCACGGTAAGCACCATGCACACCACCACCACACCTTCCACGATGTAGGCCCAGGAGAATGGCAGGGTCGCACCCAGCGTGACGTTCACGCTCAACAACGCCAGCAGGAGCACGAAGCTGAACACGGCCGGCCGCATGTGCCGCCATAGCGTTTGCCAATCGTCGCGCGACATCACGAGCCTCAGCGGTTGAGAACGTAGAGAACGGGAAAAACGATGATCCAGATCAGATCGATGAAGTGCCAGTACAGGCCGTAAATCTCGATGCGGTTCTGGTGCGTCTGCAGGAAAGCCGGCTTGCTGGCCTTCCAGGTCAGCCAGAGCAGTATCGATATGCCGGTGATCAGATGCACGCCATGCAGGCCCGTGGTGATGTAATACACATCGAGAAACAACACGGTCGCCTGATCATGCGCCAGAACGTAGGAGCGATCAGCCAGGAACGGCATCATGTGCTCGTTATAATCCTGGTAGTACTCGAAGCCTTTTAGCAGCAGGAACAGGCTTCCCAAGGCCGCGGTGGCCAGCATAGCCCCCAGCATGAGCCGGCGCCATCCGAGGCGCGAGGTGATGATCGCGGTGGACATCGTCAGGCTGGAACAGATTAGCACTACGGTGTTGGTAGTGCCGATCCAGAACTTCAGGTGCGTGGTAACCAGCGTCACCGACTGTGGGTGCTGTATGCGCAGTATCAGCGCGCACAGGAACAGGCCCGCGAACAGCAGCAATTCCGTCACCAGCCAGGCCCACATTCCCAGCGTCGCTGCCTCGCGCTGCTGCTCCTTGGTGGTGAACTGCTCGGCAAGCTGCAGATCAACCGGCTCGGCGATGATCCCGGCGCTAGCCATTGTCACGCGTCTTGTTGGCGTAGTCGTAAGGCTGGTAATCGACGACGGGCGTGCGCAGGAAATTATGCGCCGGCGGTGGCGAGGATGTCGTCCACTCCAGTCCTTTCGCCTGCCACGGGTTCGCCGGCGCCTTTTTGCCGAACCACAAGGACCAGATCAGGTAGCTGAGCGGGAACAGATAGCCCACGGCAAGGATCGTGCTGCCCGCGCTGGAGAGTATGTTGAGAAGCTGAAACTCCGGCGGATAAGAATGATAACGCCGCGGCATGCCGAGATAGCCGAGGATGAATTGCGGGAAGAACGTGACGTTGAAGCCGATGAAGATCAGGAACGCGCCGACACGCCCCCAGGCCTCCGGATACATACGGCCGGTAAATTTGGGCCACCAGTAATGCAACCCACCCAGGAACGCGAGCATGGTCCCGCCGACCATGATGTAGTGGAAATGGGCCACTACAAAGTAGGTGTCATGCAGATGCGCATCCACAGCCAGTGTTGCCAGGAAAAGCCCAGTCAGCCCGCCCAGCACAAACAGGCCGATGTAACCCATAGCATACAGCATCGGCGTATCCAGCCGGATAGTCCCCTTATGGATCGTCGCCGTCCAGTTATACACCTTCACGGCTGACGGCACGGCAACCGCGAAGCTGAGGAAGGAGAACACCGTGCTGGCCAGCTGACTCTGGCCGTTGACGAACATGTGGTGGCCCCAAACCAGGAAGGTGATGGAAGCCAGGCCGATGCTTGCATAAGCTATGAACTTGTAGCCGAACACCCGCTTCTGTGAGAACGCAGCCACCAGTTCCGTGATCACGCCCATGCCCGGCAGCACCATGATGTACACAGCCGGATGCGAGTAAAACCAGAATAGATGTTCGAACAGCACCGGGTCACCGCCAAGCCGCGGATCGAACACGCCGATGTGGAACGCGCGTTCCATCACCAGCAGGATCAGCGCCAGCGTAATCACCGGCGTCCCGAGCAGGAAGATCAGGCTGACCGCATAATGCGTCCACACGAAAATCGGCATGCGGAACCACGTCATGCCGGGGCACCGCATCTTGTGTATGGTAACCACGAAATTCAGGCCCGTGAGGATGGACGAGAACCCGACGATGATCACGCCAACCAAAGCGGGAATGACGTAGGTGTTCGAATACGTGGTGCTGAACGGCGCGTAGAACGTCCATCCCGTATCCACGCCGCCTACGATCAGAACCACGATCGCAAACAGCGAGCCGGTCATGAAGACGTACCAGCTCAGCAGGTTCAGCCGCGGGAAGGCCAGGTCTTTCGCACCAATCATGAGCGGGATCAGGAAGTTGCCGAAGGTGGCGGGGATCGACGGGATCAGGAAGAACCAGATCATGATCACGCCGTGCATCGTGAACAGCTTGTTGTACGTGTCGTTGCTGAAAATCTGGCCGTTCGGCACGACCAGGCTCAGCCGCACAAGCCCTGCGGCGAAAGCCCCCAGGATGAAGAAGCCAGTGATCGAGGCAAGGTAGAGTAGCGCGATGCGCTTGTGGTCCGTGGTGAAAAACCAGCTACGCAGCGTATGTTCGGCGTGCAGGTAATCCAACGGCCGGTCGATTGTGACGCGCGGTGTGTCCGGGTCCCGAAGAACCGTGTCCAAGGGGCTCATGTCCGCCGCTCCAAAAGTATAAGCCAGCCTACCGTCTTGCTTTCTCTCGTCATCGAACCGGCTCCTGATCCGACTGGATGTAAGCGATAAGCTGGATCAGCTGCTCTTCCGGGATGATACCGTTGAAACTCGGCATCACCTGCTTGTAACCCGCAATCAAGTTATGATCCGGGTTCAGGATCTTATCACGCAGGTAGGTGTCATCCGCGATCACCGTGCCGCCATCCGCCATAGGAACCGGCTTCTCGTATAGCCCCGCCAGGGAAGGTGCCCGCACGGTGGCCGCCGCGCCATGGCACCCGGTGCACCCATAGCTGGCAAACAGCCGCTTACCGTTGGCAGCCAGGGATTGCGTGGAGCCAGCCTGGTTCAGCCAGCTCTCGTAGTCGCCCGGCTTCATCACGAAAATCTCACCGTCCATCACCGAGTGATCGGTGCCGCAATACTCCGAACAATACAGCCGGTAAGCCCCCGGCCGGTTTGCGGTAAACCAGACCTGCGTGTAGCGGCCCGGCAGAGTCTCCATCTGCACGCGGAACGCCGGCAGATACAGCGAGTGTATCACGTCCTGACTGATCATGTTGATGAGGACCGGCTGGCCGGTCGGCACGTGCAGGTCGTTGATTTCAGACTGGCCGCCGGGATGCTGAAACTTCCACATCCACTGCCGACCGATGCCCTGTATCACCATCGCGTTCGCCGGCGGATGCTTGGCCACGTCGAACAACTGCGCGCCCCAGGCAAAGAAGCCGAGCGTCAGGAAGAACGGGATGAGCATCCAGGACATCTCGACGACCACGTTACGGTCGCTAGGATTGCCGCGATACACCTTGCGGTTGGCGCGATACACGAGCGCGAACCAGGTGATCGCGAGGAAAATAGGCACCGTCAGCAACAGCGTCACCGCGGTGAACGCGCTGATCAGGTAATCCACATGCGTGGCCGCGGTAGAAGCGGCGGCGGGCCACAACAGCAGCGGATAGTCGGACGGACTTGCGGGGCCGCTCATTGCGTCCGCTCCCGCGCCGGTTTCTCGGGAGCTGCATGGGCGTCCAGCGACTCGCCCGTCACCAGCACCATCGCGCGGTCGATCGGGATACGCGCGGTGTCCGCATCCAGCGTGGCATAGCCTTGCAGAAGCTTGTTCTGGCTCGCCTGCAAAGCCGCCAGCTCGCCTGTCGGATCGGCCTGCAGATGCGGCAACGGCGGGTCGGATTGCTCGCGCTGCAGATGGGTCAACCCAACCTCTCTTGCGGCATCGCGGTGATGCAGCACGCTGAGGTAGAACACCATCAGCGCGATCCCGAACAGCGCCGAACCGGCAAACACAGCCATGATGCGGCCGAGTTGACGCGCGTTCGCGTCATCCGTCTCGTAACCGGCCTGCAGCGAAGCCGGATCGATCGGGCCCTGGCGCGCGCCGCGTCCGGTCTCCGGACCGAACGGGTCCTCGCCGGCCCCCGCCATCCGGCGCGGCGCAAGCAGCCGGGCGCCCGCCAGGGCCGTGACGGCCCCCGCAAAAAATGACGCCACGCCGCGCGCACGGTCCACGTTTCTCATGCCGGCACCTGCGCAGGCCGCCAGGCGCGTATGCTCACCCAGGCCAGGGCCGCCAGGCCGGCAAACACCGCGATGTCGAGGAGCGAAATGGTGAAGGACCCTCTCAGGGATGGCGTGACGAGCCAGAAGATTTCAACCACATGCGCCACCAGAAGCAGCGCCGCGGCGGCGGTGACGAAGCGGCGCACGGGACCGGTTCCCAGCAACGCCATGCCGGCAACGAACCCCGCCATGCCCAGCCAGATGGCAAATACCCCGAGCGTGTTTTCGCGATGCAGGTACCAGACGATCTCCGCCGGCTTATCGGCCGACCAGATCACCAGGTATTGAACAACATGCAGAAAAGCCCAGAGCCCGGCAGCCAGAACCAGCAGCAGCGACGCGCGCCGCGGCGCCTGCCGCACCAACAGCAAGGCGGCCGATAGCGCAATCCCCGACTGTATCGTCAGCAGCAGCAGGCCAAATCCGGCCGCGTTCAGCCCCGGCGAAAGCGAAGTCACCCAATCAGCCGCAGCCAGCGTGCCTATCACCACATGCGCCACCAGGCCAAAGCTGCAGAGCAGGCCACGTGCCCGGCCATTTGGCGGCCGCAGCGCCGACAGGCACAGCCACGTCCAGACCGCCAGATAGACGACGCCGCGCAGCCCGAACCACAACGGCCTGAACCACGCGCCGGCAAAACCGGTGCCCGGATGCGCCGCCCACGGATACAAAGAATGCGAGGCAAGCAGAACCGGCAACCCAAGCAGCGCCGCCGCCGGCATCAGCACCAGCATCCAACGCAGGAAGCCGTTCTGCGCCGATCCGCCATGCCCCGCCAACTCAGACCCCAAAACCAGCGGCAAAGCCCCAACCGGCAAAGACAGAAACACCAGCCAGGCCGCCAGATACGGCCCCATGATCGGCTTGCCGAACAGCGCCGCGCACGCCAGTGCCACAACCACCACGCACGCCGAAGCAACCAGCCCGCGCCTCATGGCGAACCGCTCTGTGCCAAACGCTGTTTGTCTTCCGGCGGAAGCTGCGCCACCACCGCCGCCTGGCTCAACTGCAGCGCGCGTATGTAGGACGCGATCGCCCAGCGATCCGCCGGCGGCACACGCGCGGCATAACTATACATCGCGCCATGCCCGTTGGTGATCGCGTCATACACCACCTGCGCGTGCGCCTTCATCAGACGCGGTGTGGTGAACGCCGGCGGATGCGGAAAACCGCGCTGCACGATCATGCCCTCGCCGTTGCCGGAGGCCGCATGACACGGGCTGCAGAAGATGTTGAACTCGGATTGCCCGCGCGCCAGCAACGCCGTGGTGATTACGTGCGGCTGCGGCACCGGCCTGTCCGGCTGCTCCTGCGCTAGCGTCCCCGGCACCGGTGCGCGCCACGCGGCACCGTTCGGCGAGGCGGGGTCGCTGTCCCACTGCCTTAGCGTGCGCTGGGTGTACATGTCCTCTTTCTTGCAGGCGGACAGAGCGAGAAGCGGTAGCAA
>CAXTVW010000103.1:0-12244 GCA_964247675.1 uncultured Acetobacteraceae bacterium | reverse complement strand
AGGCGGGGGTGAGTTGGGTGAAAGCAAGGAAGGCCTTCTTTTTTGAAAAAAAGAAGCAAAAAACTTTTACTCCCCCGCATCTGCAGCGTTCGTGTTTTCCCGGATGCACACGCACGCTGCAAATGCGGGGGAGTAAAAGTTTTTTGGTTCTTTTTTTCAAAAAAGAACTGCTTGCTTCCTTCTTTAAACATCAACATGAGCCAGCAATGATATCCAGCGGCGTGATTGTCACGGACGGTGTTCGGCTGCTCCTGGGCCACGCGTCCCGCTCGCCGCGATGGGACATCCCGAAGGGGATCGCAGAACAAGGCGAGCCACTGCTTGCAGCCGCCCTGCGGGAGTTGCTGGAGGAGACTGGTCTGCAAGCACCTCCGGACGCGCTGCGGCCGCTCGGAACCCACGCCTATCTTCGGAACAAGCACTTGACGCTATTCGCGTGGCATCCGGATGAGATGCCTGATCCGGCGTGCCTGCGGTGTTCGTCGATGGTCGAACTGCCTGGAGGCAAAACCATGCCGGAACTCGATCGCTTCGATCTCTTCGAGATCGACGCGGCGCTTGCCGCCGTGGGCCGCAATCTGGCGCGCGTTCTTCAAAAAGTTTGGCCGATGCTTCGCAGATGAAGACATCATGCCCTTCCAGATGCAAACATGCAGTCGCTGCCCAGTGCTACTTGAGCTGGCTGTCCTTGCTGCCCCGGCGATTGAACCCGATGCTCACCGAACGCCCATCGCGCGCTGACTGACACGCGACGCAGGTTCGCACGCCAGGCAGCGCTCGGCGCCGCGCCTCGGGTATGTCCTCGCCGCACTCCACGCAGTACGCCAGTCCCTCACCGGTGGGTATGCGCGCCCTGGCCCGCATCACCTCGTCCGTGACGGTATCGTCGATCTGATCCTGAACCGCCCCGTCAGGAGCCCACCCGCTGGCCATCGGTGCCCTCAACCCTGCCTGGTTACAGATGCCTTATGTTGGTCTTTCGGACGCTCAATCAAAGCCTGCCGCGCAAAGCGACCGAACCCCTAGCACAGCGTTCGAGCGGCCGGAACACAAGGAGCGTATCATGGCAGGCCTGGGCAGATTGCTACGTGACGCAACAGTCATCGGCACCGCGGCGAGTGTCACGTCCACCGTCGCCCTCGGCCTGCTTGCCCGGCTCGAAGACAAGGCGGCGGTCCAGCCCCTCAACGCCACGAGCCACTGGCTGAACGGAGAACGGGCGGCCTCGGTCACCGGCGCGGACCTCAGCCATACGGCGGTCGGCTACGCCACCCACCACGCCGCCTGCATCTTCTGGGGTGCCCTGTTCGCCCGCTGGATCGCCCCGCTCCAGCCGCTCGCCCCGCTGCCGATGCTGCAGCGCGCGGCTGCGATGTCGGCTTTCGCCGCCGGCGTGGATTACCTGGCGACACCGAAGCGGTTCACGCCGGGCTGGGAGTTCGTGCTCAGCAAGCGCGCGATGTCGGCGGCGTATGGTGCCATGGCCGTAGGGTTGGCGGCCGGTGCCTTGCTATGCCGGCGTGATGGCAAAGCGTAAGGCAAGGCCTTCTTTTTTGAAAAAAAGAAGCAAAAAACTTTTACTTCCCCGCCTGCATCGAGGTGTCGCCTGGTTCTGCCAACACGCATGCTGGCAGAACAAGCGCGGACCCAAGTGCAGGCGGGGGAACAAAAGTTTTTTGCTTCTTTTTTTCAAAAAAGAAGGCCTTGCCTTCCTAGCCTAAGCCCCGCGCCGCGGCACCATCCCAGCCAGCGTCAAGCAAAACGCGAGAAACCCCGCCACCCACCCCAACCGCGCGCGCTCCACCCGCAATAGCGGCCTGGCCTGTGCCCTGAAGGCTGCGAACACCTCATCCGGCGCATCGAGATGCCGGTACGCAAGCCCGGTATCGGCCGCCAGGCTACCAAGATGCGGCGCGTCCACCGCCGAGAGGTGCTCGCGGCCACGGAACAGGCCGGCGGTCTCGCTCGGCACGTCGCCTGCCTTGTAGGTGCCGATCTCGCGGCCGTAGCTGTCGTATTTCGGGATCGGCGCGAAGTTGCTTCCGCCGACGCCGAGTATGAGGCCGTGGACAGCATTGCGCAGGCCGGAGAAGTCGGGCGCGCCGTCCCAGGCCAGAGGCGGCGTTTCCTGTCCGTCGGTCATGAACACCAGGTCGGCGCCGAGCCTGCGCGCCAGGCGGAGCGAAGCCAGCAGGGCCTCGCTGATGTGGCTCTCCGAATCCCAGCCCATGCGCCAGTCGACCGCGCTGATCTCCCCGTCCAGCGCGGGGAAGTTTTCGCAGGTCTCGACCGGCTCGAACAGCAGGAAGGGCTGGCGTTCGACGAACACCGCCAGCCCGAAGCGGGAGCCGCAGGGGAGATGCGCCAGCAGCGCCTGTGCCGCGCGTTTCTCCATCGCGATGCGGCTGGCGGGCGCGCCGTCGATCGTCTGGTCGCGCACGTTCATGCTGAGCGTGATGTCCAGCACGGCCACCACCGTGAACACAGGGCGGGAGATGGTGGCCGGCGGCGCCAGCAGGCCGGCGAGCAGGACGAGCAGGGCCGCGGCGCGGAGCAGGAAGCCACGATCGCGCCAGGCGGTCACGGCATGCCGTTCGGCGCGCCGGGGATGTCGGGCCAGGTCGCGCGCTCATGCGCCATCTCGTCGCTGGCGGTGGGCTCCGCCGCTTCGGTGTCGCGCACCAGGGAAGCTGCCAGCGTGTAGTTGTAGCGGGCGTCCCAGTCGTCCGGATCGATCTGTATCGCCTGGCGGTACTCGGCCTTCGCAAGGCTCAGGATCGGCGCCACCTTGCGGTAGGGCACCGTCTTGAACAGGCCCAGCGCCTGCCGCATGTGCGCGTTCCCCAGCGCATACAGGGCTTGCGCGCGCTCGGGCGTGGCACCGCCACCCGCCATCCGGTCGGCCATCGCCTGCGCGCCGTCCAGTTGGCCACGCGCGATCAGGTAGCGCGTCCGGGCAAGCTGCAGGAGTGCCGGCGCGTCGCCTGCCACCGCCAGGTCCTGCCCGCTTGCCAGCGCGGCCACGCCGACGTTCTGCCGCTGCATCTCCAGCCATTGCGCGCCAGCCTTGAGGAACAGCACGGCGCCGGCCAGCAGGACGGTCATGCCAAGCCAGGTCCTGACCTGACGCGAGATGCCGCTCATCGCCGCACAGGCCGCGCAGGGATGCCGCGCTCGGCAAGCTGCGCCAGCAGGCCGATCGCCAGGCAGATCGCCGCCACGCCGTAGCAGGCGCCGTCCAGGTCGCGTCGCGGCAGCGTCTCGCGGTAGGTGATGGGTTGGGTTTCCAGTGCGCCGATCCGGCGTGTCGCGGCCGCGATGGCGCCCGGGTCGCGCGCCTCGAAGCCGGCATAGGTCCCGCCCAGCGTGCGGAAGAACGCGTCCAGCCCGGCCGGCCGGCCCAGATTGTGGCTCTCGTCCTCGTCCTCGACCAGCGGCGGATCGTCGCCGCTGCGCAGGTACAGGTAGTAGAGATGCGCGCCGGACCGCCGCGCCTTGGCGCGTATGTAGTCGCGTGTTGGCTCGGGGATGGCGCCTGCGCCGTCGGTCACCAGCAGCAGCACGCGCGCCGCGGTGGCGGGATCGCGGTCGAACTGCGCCAGCCCCATCGCCACGCCGGCACCGATGTCCGTGTTGGCCAGCCCTTTCTCCGCCATCGCCCCGATGCTGGCGGCCACGGCGTCCCGGTGCGCGGTCAGCGGCATGGCGGGGATCGGCGAGGTGGAAAAGGCGACCAGGCCGAAGCTGTCATGCGGCCGCCCGGCGAAGAACGCGGCGAGCAGGCGCGCGGCGGCCTGCGATTTCGACTCGCCCGATTTTTCGCCGCGCAAGGCGAACGGCTCGTCCATGCTGAGGCTGCGGTCGAGTGCGATGACCACGTGCGCGCCCACACCCTGGCGCAGAACGCTGAGCGGCCCGTCATGCAAGCCGGCCAGCCCCAACACGATGGCGGCCAGCGCCAGCGCCGAGACGGCGCGCAGCGCCCAATCCAGGCCATCGGACAACGCATCTGATGGAACGGCCATGAGCGACGCGTAGCCCTGCCAGCGCAGGCCGCTCCCCAGCAGCGCCGGCAGGCAACCGGCAAGCAGGAGCAGCACCCAGGGGTGGTCGAAAGACGGCATCAGCCGAGCCGCTCGGCGCGTGCGAGGTCGTCGCACAGCGCCACCCAGGCGGTCATGTCCGGCGCCTCGGCCGCTCCACCGAAGAACACCCCGCGCGACGCCTCGAAGAACGCACCGATGCGGTCCCGCAAGGGGCGGAACTGCTGATGGCGGCTGACGAAATCGTCGATGTCGTCGGCGAACAGGCGCCGTCCCGCGGTGGCGTCGAAAGCGCGGTGCAGGATCAGCATCGCGCCCCGCCCAGCCGCGGCCTGGGGCGTGCGTGCCAATCCTGCGAGCTCTCTGGCCGCTCTCCCGAACGGTGTCTTCCGGGACGCGAACCCAAGCGGCCACGCCAGAGCGACCACGCCGCCCGCCATCGCCGCCAGCCCCGCTTCCATCTTCCATCCGGCGCCTGGCGCGCGCGCCGTCATCGGCGGGTGGTCGGGCCGCAACGCAGCGGGGTCGAGTGCCGGCTGCAGATCATGCCGGAACGGTGAGGCGGTAAAGCGGAACCCCGGCACCGCCGCCTGCAACCGGCGGCCGCCGGCGGAAAGGCTGACCGTGTAGCCGGGCACCTCGGCGGCCAGGACCTGCTCGGGCGAGAAGAAACTCTGATACGTCACGCGTATCTCGATCCGGCCCGCCGTGCCGCCCACGGCCACGCGGCGCACATCAACACTGGCGGAGACAGGCCCCTCCGGCGGCAGCGAGCGCGGATCGAGCGTCGTGCCCGGCAGGACCTGGATGGTTGCAATGCTGGTCAGCCTGTCGCCCACGAACACGCCGAAATCGCGCGCCGGCACCTGCCGCGTCACCGAGACGATCTGCGCCGCGGACGGGACGCTCCAGACCAGCACCGCCGCCGCAAGCCAGGCCGGGCGCACGAGGCTCATTGCCGCACCAGGTGGTCGGAGAGCGCCTGCACGTCCAGCCCGCCCGACGCATGGAAGGCCGGTCGGCAGAACCGCAGAAACAGCAGGTCGAGCCGCCGCCGCCGGTCCGCCTCCGCCGCCTGCCAGCGCCGCCGCAGGGTCGGCCGCATCAGCACCAGGCGTGTCTGGCCGGTCTCGGCATCGGCCAGCCGCAGCAATCCCGCTTGCGGCAGCGTGGCGGCGGCGTCGATCTCCAGCACGACCGGCGCCACGTCATGGCGGGCCAGCGCGGTCAGCGCGCGCTCGATCAGGCCCATGGGCATCAGGAAGTCGGAGACCAGAAGCACGAGGCAGCGTCGCGCCGGCAGCCGTTCTGTCAACTGAGCGATGCCGTCCGCATCTGTGCCGCCCTGCCTCAGGCCGGCGAGATGCGACGCCATCTGGCGCGCCGCCGCGGGGGACCGCGTGGGCGGCAGCCAAACGTCGTCGCGCAGCTTCGCGTCGAACCCCACCACGCCAAAGCCGTCACCGGCCCGCAGCGCCGACCGCGCGGCCGCCTCGGCCAGGAGGGCCGTGCAGCGCAGGCCCACCCGCGACGGCGCCGGCTGCAGAGAGCGCGACAGATCGGCCGCCAGCACGACGTTGATGCTCGTACGCTGCTCGGTCTGGCGCACGATCACCTCGCCGAACGGGTTCAGCGCGGACCGTTTCACGTCGATCTGCCGCGCGTTGGGCAGCTGCCAGAACGGCCGGAACTGCCGGAAACCGCCGCCACCGCCGCCCTGCCGCGCCGCATGCCTGCCAGGCAACGCGGCGTCGGCACGCCAGCGCACGTGGTAGTCCAGATAGGGCGCCGCGTCGGGACCCGTCACGGCACGGGCACGCGCTCGAACACCTGCCTGCATAATTCGCGCACCAGCGGCGCCGCGCGGTTCTCGTAGATGGGATCGAGGAAGATGCGATGCGCCATCACCTCGGGAAACACGCCGCGCACGTCTTCCGGCACCACCATCATCCGCCCTGCCAGCCAGGCATGCACCCGCGCGGCGCGCATCAGGTAGCTCATGCCGCGCGGGCTGGCGCCGCCCTGCACCAGCCGGTCCATCTGCACGCCCTCGATGGCGATACCAGCCGCCGCAGGATCGCGCAGCGCCTGCCAGATGGACACGAGGTAGGCCTCCAGCCGCGCGCTGGCCTGCACGGTGCGCTGAATCCGTGCGCCCAACGCGGTGAGCGCCCGGTAGTCCAGCACGCCCGGTTCCACCGAGGCCACCAGCGCGTCGGTATCGTGGAAGCGCGTGTCGAAGATCAGTTGCCGGCAGGTCTCCGCGTCGGCGGGTGCCTCGACGCCGATCTCCATGAAGAAGCGGTCGCGCGCGGCGGCCGGCAGCTCGAACGTCTCCTCGCGCTCCAGCCGGTTGCGGTCGGCGAACACCAGGAGGTGCGGCATCTCCAGCTCGCGGTTGAAAGCGGTCACGCTGCGCTCGGCCATCAGCCGCAGCAGCAAAGCGTGCACCTGTGGCCGGGCGCGGTTGATTTCGTTGAAGAAGAAGATGGCGAGCTCCGTCCCATGCCGCAGCACAGGGCCGGGATCGAGGCGCGGCCGTCCGTCCTCGCCGATCGAGGCGTGATAGACGAGGTCCGCCGGCATCAGGTCGATCGTGCCTTCGATGCGCTCGTATGGCCCGCCGAGCGCGCGCGCCAGGCTGCGCAGAAGCGTGGTCTTGCCCACGCCCACGTCTCCCTCGAGCAGCACGTGGCCGCGGGCAAGTATGGCGATCGTCAGCAGGCGTATCACGCGCGCCTGACCGATGACGGCGCGCGCGATCCCGGACTCGAAGCGGCCCACGGCCTCGCGCCACCGGCCTAGGTCATCGGTGTCTTCGTCTGCCATTCGCACTCCCGCGCTGAAGGAAGCAAGCCGTCCTTTTTTGAAAAGGACCGAAAAACTTTCGCGCCCCCGCATTTGAAACAGCCGGATGCCCTTGGATAGACCAGGCCGCTGAAACTGCGCAGGAACAAAAGTTTTTTGCTTCTTTTTTTCAAAAAAGAAGGCCTTTCTTGCTCTCCCTACCAAACGCCCCCGCGATCCAGGCCCGTATCACCCGATACAGCCCGTCATCGACACCACCGTCCCCCGGCATCATCGCGGAAACACCGCCAGCACCACCGGCATGGCGAAAGTGTCGCCATACAGCCAGCTCAGCAGATGCGCGCCGTGATCGCCGGCCTGGAACTCCCACCGCCCCAGCGTCCGGCGCTGGTAGCCCGCGAGTGCCACGCTCTGACAAGCCACCGGCCCGCCATCCAGGTTCAGCGCCAGCGTCAGATCCAGCTTCGCCGCGAGCAGGAAGTCCGCCAGCGCATGCAGGGTGAAGAACGCGTCCTTGGTCGTGCCGACCAGCACGCGCCCTTCGCTGTCCTGCCCTACGAAGCTCCGGTTCGCCAGCCACCGGCTCGTCCGCGCGACTCCGTTGCGCCCGCCCGGTTCGATCAGCAGCGGGTAGGAGACCAGCGCGTCCGGCGCCGCGCCGAACGCGGCCGTCCAGGGTTGCTTTGCCAGATCCCGTAGGCCGGTGAACGCATCGGAGGCGACGAACGCGCCGGCCTGGGCGTCGTACGCCGGCGGGCCAAGCGCCCGGCCGAGGCTGCGCACCGGCGTGGCGGGACGCCCGTCATGTCCGTAATAGCTGCCGTTGACCACCAGGGCCGCGTGGGTCTGCGCCATCCACGCAGCCAGCGTCTTGTCGCCACCCGGCGAGCTGCGCACCTCGAAGCGGAAATGCGCCGGATCGATGCGCGTGAGCATGATGCGGTCCACCTCGGCCCCATTTACCAGCACCGGCAGCTCGGCCACCTCGAACCCCGGCGCCAGCGTGCGCCAGGCAAACGCGCCGGGTGCCGCCGGCGCCGTGCCCCGCAGCGCCAGCCGCATGGAAGGCGACAGGCGCGCGCTGTCTGTCGCCACCGGCCGCCACCACACCCAGCCGTGGCGCACCACGGCGCGCACGCGGTAGGCGTTCGGCGACGCCCATCCCGCCCAGGCCGCCACGCAGGCCACGGCCAGCGCGGCGCCGGCCACGCGCCAGGCGCTCACGCCACACCTGCCGCATCGGCCCAGTTCACCCGCCTGGTCACCACCATCACCACGGACAGTATGGTGAACAGCGCCACCGTGCCTGCCAGCAGCGCGTAGGCATCGAGCGAGAGCACCACGTAGAGGAACCCAAACAGGCCGCCGAGCACCAAGGCGAAGATCGCCGCCAGCCGCACCCGCCTGGTGACGGAGAGGGTGTAGAGCGACGCCTGCCCCAGCACCGCAGCCGTGCTGACGGCGTAGCCCGCGGCGAACCCCAGCGGCTCGGCCGCCGAGATCAGCAGCAGCGCGAACAGCGAGACCGACAGCCCGAGCAGCCCGTACTGCACCACATGGATCGGCACGCGCGCCACCGCCTCGAACAGGAACAGCGTCAGGAACGACAAGGCGAGGAACAGCACGCCGTATTTCTGCGCGCGCTCGACCATCAGGTAGACCGGCACCGCTTCGCGCAGCTCCACGCCGATGCTGCGGTTCTGGCCGAAGAACGGCCGGTCCGCGTACTCGTTGCAGTCGGGCAACGCCCAGCCGCGCTGCTGCCAGTAGCTGCCCTCGGCATCGCCCGCCACCGTCCAGCTCGCGGCAAAACCACGTCCGTCCGGCGCCTCTTCGTTGGGCAGCGATGCGCCGATGTAGCCGGGCGAGGACCAAGACGAACTGATGCGCAGGCTGGCCTGCACCGCGGTCGGCTGTATGTGGAAAGCCTGCGTGCCGCGCAGGGAAAGCGGCAGCTTGAACGCGATCACCGCACCGGCAAGCGGCGCGGGCGAGAGCGAAGCCGGCGCATCGAACAGCGTCAGCCCGCAAGAGCCCTGGCGCTGCCCAAGACCCAGCCCCACGGACGCGCCGTTCCAGGTGAGCTGTGTCCCGCTCGGCAGGCCCCGCAGGTCGCTGGCGCCGAGGACGAAGCGCGCGGCTTGCCAGTCCAGCGTCGCGTTCGACAGGACAGAGGCGTTCGGAGCCGACGCGAAATCGGGAATGACGAAGCTGCCGCTCAGCGCGATGTCGGCGGTGTAGATCGCGGCATGGAACAGCCCGCGACGGCGCAGTTGCGGGTGCAGGACCGCATCGGCATGCAGCTGCGATGCCGGGATGCGCACGTAGCCGGTGATGGTGCGCGGCGTATTGGCCACGCGCAGTGCCGCCGGATCCTGCCAGGCGTATGGCACGATCAGCAGCGGCCCCGTCACCGTCTGCTCCGGCCCCCAGCCGCGGCCCAGCTCGCTCACCGTGTCCGCCTGCCGCTGCTGCCGTTCGGCCACCAGGCCAGAGACTAGGTAGAGCGGCAGCAGCATCACCAGCAGCAGGCCCAGGATCATGCCCACCTTGGCCGCCGGCGTGCGCAGCCGGCTTGGGGTGGGCAGCCTGGGGTTGGGTGAAGAAGGTATCGTCTCGGACATGAATGGGCGCTCCGCCGGACCATCCGGCGGCCGCAACCTGGCGCCCTCGCATGCCACGCCGATGCCCGCCCGGCGGAAAAGCGGTGGCGCCCGCGTGCAATCCCGGTGCAGATGCGCCCATGACCCGCGTGCTGATCGTCGATGATGACCCCGCCTTGCGCGAAGTGGCGCGCATCGCCCTGGTCCGCGCCGGCTTC
The DNA here is from genome assembly GCA_964247675.1 of uncultured Acetobacteraceae bacterium. Taxonomy (GTDB): domain Bacteria; phylum Pseudomonadota; class Alphaproteobacteria; order Acetobacterales; family Acetobacteraceae; genus BOG-908. Next base: position 2,572 of record CAXTVW010000103.1, on the reverse strand, counting down.
GAGACCGCAGAGGCGGCCGACGGTGCGGCCGCCCTGGCCCGCGCCGCCGCCGACGCGCCCGACCTGATCGTGCTGGACGTGATGCTGCCCGAGCTCGACGGCACCGACGTATGCCGCGCCCTGCGCCGCCGCCCCACCTCCGCCGGCGGCCACGTGCCGATCCTGTTCCTCTCCTCGCGTGACGACGAGGTGGACCGCATCATCGGCCTGGAGATCGGCGGCGACGACTACATGGCCAAGCCGTTCTCCCCACGCGAGCTGGTGGCCCGCATACGCGCCTTGCTGCGCCGCGCGGCACCCGTGCCGGAGGACGCGCCCGCCCCCGCCGCCGCGAACACGCTCGCGCACGGGCGGCTGCGCCTGGACCTGGACACGCTGCGCACCACCTGGTCCGCCGCCGCCGGCGCCCGGGAGCTGACCCTCAGCGCCACCGAACTCGGCATATTGCGCACGCTGATGGGCCGCCCGGGCCGCGTGTTCTCACGCGAGGAGCTGATGGACCGCGCCTACCCCACCAGCCGCATCGTCAGCGACCGCACCATAGACAGCCATATCCGCCGCCTGCGCGCCAAGTTCGCCGCCGTCGGGGCGGCGCCTGTGGAGACGCTGCCTGGGTTCGGCTACCGGCTTGGTGAGTGCGAGTAGGAAAGCAAGCAAGGCCTTCTTTTTTGAAAAAAAGAAGCAAAAAACTTTTACTTCTGACGCTGTTCCGCCGCCCCGATATATCCTGAGACAGCGGCCGGTTGATGCAGGCGTAGGGAGCAAAAGGTTTTTGGTCCTTTTTTTCAAAAAAGGACTGCTTGCCTTGCCCAAGCCAGCCGCAACACGCCCGCGCCTAGTGACGCTGCTGCTGCTCAGCAACCTGACCACCCTGGCCCTGCCGCTCACCGGCCTATGGGCGCTGCGCCTCTACGAGAGCGCGCTCGTGCGCCAGACCGAAGCCGAACTGGTGGCCCAGGGCGGCGTGCTGGCCGCCTCCTACCAGGAGGCCCTCCGGCGGATGGCTCCCGGCGCGCCCGCCGACCCGCCGCTCCCTGCCAGCCCGCTGGACCCAGGCCTCGCCCCGCGGCAAGGCCTGGACCTCGCCCGCGACGCCGTACTGCCGCCGCTCCCGCAGGCCGCCTCCGCTGCCTCACCCCCCTCGGCCGCCGCCCGCGAAGCCGGCCGTGCGCTCGCGCCCGTCCTGCGCGGCGCCCAAGCCGTCACCCTGGCGGCACTTCGCCTGACGGACGCAAACGGCGTCGTCGTGGCAAGCACGGGCGGCGACCTGGGTCACTCCTTGGCCGCGTGGCCGGAGGTCGCCCGCGTGCTCGCCGGCGCTCCGGTCGCCACCACCATGCACCAGCGCGAACTGGTGGGCCCGCTCACGCCCGGCCTCGCGCGCACGAACGGCATACGGGTCTTCGTCGTCCTGCCCGTCGCCGCCCCCGGCCATCCTGGCGTGGCCGGCGCCGTCGTGGTCTCGCGCTCCGCGAAAACACTCGAGGACGCCGCGCGCGGCAAGCTCGGCGCGCTGGCTGCCCTGGGCGGCGTGCTGCTGGCCGCGGGCACGATGCTGGCCCTGGCGATGGCCGCGCTGATCACCCGCCCGCTCACCGGCATCGTCAGGCAGGCGCAGCGCGTGGCGGCCGGCGGCGCGGCGGCGCCGCTGCGCCATCCCGGCACGCGCGAGGTCGCCGAACTCTCGGCCGCCCTCACCCGCATGGCCGCCACCCTGGACCAGCGCGGCCGCTACATCGCCGCCTTCGCCGCCAGCGTCAGCCATGAATTCAAGACGCCGCTCGCCGCCCTGCGCGGCGCCGCCGAACTGCTCGAGGACGAGGCGGGCGCCGGCCTGCCCGAGCACCGGCGCCTGCTGCGCATCGTGGCCGACAGCACCGCCCGGCTGAACCTGCTCGTAACCCGCATGCTGGACCTGGCCCGCGCGGACATGACGCGGCCGCACACCGGCGCCGCCATCCCGGTCGGCCCGGTCCTGGACCGCGTCGCCGAGACCTACCGGGCACGCGGCCTGACCATCCTGCGCACCGGCGCGCCCGCCACCGCAACGCTCCCGCCAGGCGCACTCGAAGCCGTCCTCGTCAGCCTGCTGGACAACGCCCTGGCCCATGCCGGCCCGGCCGCCGCCGTGCAGATCGAGACCACGGTCCGGCCGGGCCAGGCCAGCATCGCGGTCACCGATGACGGCCCGGGGATCGCCGCCGCGCATCGCGCCCGGGTGTTCGACCCCTTTTTCACCACAGCCCGCGAGACAGGCGGCACCGGCCTGGGGCTGCCGATCGCCCGCGCCATCGTGACGGGGGCTGGCGGGAGCCTGGCGCTTGTTCCCTCGGAGACCGGCACGCGGTTTTTGGTGGTGCTGCCGGGTGGGTAGGAAGCAAGGAAGGCCTTCTTTTTTGAAAAAAAGAAGCAAAAAACTTTTACTCCCCCGCCTGCACCAGAGTGCGTGCAGGTTCTGCAAATGCGGGTATTGGCAGAACCGGCGCGCGCCGACGTGCAGGCGGGCGGAGTAAAAGCTTTTTGCTTCTTTTTTTCAAAAAAGAAGGCCTTGCTTCCTCCTACCCATGATGCC
>CAXTVW010000102.1:0-12439 GCA_964247675.1 uncultured Acetobacteraceae bacterium | reverse complement strand
AGCAAAAGTTTTTTGCTTCTTTTTTTCAAAAAAGAAGGCCTTGCTTGCTTCCTGCCGCATCAGAAAGCGCCGTCGAGGACGGTACCGATCCCCGTCGCCTGGTCAAAGCCGGTCTTGGCGGACCAGCCGGCGCCGATGCTGCCGCTCTTCACGTCGTAGAAGTCCGTGCCGTAAACACCAGCGGGTCTGGTGCCACTCGCCGTATAGGTGGCGTAGAGCGCGGTGTTCAGGAAGCCGGCTACCGAGCCGGTTTTTTCGTTCTGCTGCGCCACGAGGGATGCGAAGATCGGGTTAGCGACAGAGGTGCCGCCGTAACCCGTCCAGCCACCATCCGGCGTGTCGTACACGGCGATGTAGGAACCGGTGGCGTTGCTGGCGTCCATCGAGATGTCAGGAACGTTGCGGCCCTTGAAACCGCTTTTCGGCTGGCTGTCCGGTGACTTGGCGGTGATGGTGGGCACCACCGCGATGCCGGTGACGCCGCTCTGGTAGCTGGGCAGCGCCCAGAAGCTGGAAACCCCGCCGCCACCGCCGCCATTGGCGCCGCCGGGGCTCCAGGCGGTCTCCGAAGTGCGGGCGCCGGTGCTGGCGTTGATCTTGAGCGTGGTGCCGCCGACCGCCACGAAATACGGGTCGGCTGCGGGTGTGCTGACGATGTCCGGTTCGTAATAGACTTTTCCTGCGGCCGTCTCATCCTCGCAGTCGCCGCCGGCGTCGCCGGACGAGGCGGTGAAGGTGATGCCCTTGGCCGCGCCCTGTTCGGCGATCATGTTGGTGGCGGTCGCGAACGGCGTGTCGTCCGGCTCGCAACCGCCGAAGCTGGAGCTGACGACGTCCACCACATGGGCGGAGACCGCCTGGTTGTAGGCGTCCTCGATCGGCGTGTCGTCCAGCGAGCTGACGAGATAGAGCGTGATGTCCGAGCCAGGGTTCAGGCCGGACGTGGTCTCCGTATCGATCGCGGTCTCGCCCACATCGGCGTTCACGCCGGGGTTGGTGCCATTCACCAGCACGCGGCTGAAGGCTCCGGTGCGTTTCACGCCGGCGGCGGACCAGAAGGTGGAAAGATCCGCGTTCGCGATGTCGGAATCCATGACGATGCCGATGTTATGACCGGTGCCGGTCGCCCCGGAGCGCGACGGGAACTTGTAGGCGGCCGCGATCCCGCCGGGATAGATGCCGGCAAAAGCGCCGCCCGTGGTACGCTCGATCGGTTCGGCGGCGGTGGTGGCGTCCGGCTTGCCCTGGGGCAGCTTGGCCACGCGTTTGTTGAGCGGGCGTAGCCTGACGATGTTGTCCAAACCGAGCACGGTCCGCACGGTGCCGGCGAGTCCAGCCGGCATGGTGGCCGGGGTGAGGTTCGCGTAGCGCGCGCCATGGCCGGCCTGGGTGACGCTGTGGATCTCGGTCCCGAAATACGCGTCCACCGCTTGCGCGCTGCCGACGGCATCGATGACCGTGCGGTTTTCATAGGTTTGTATAATCTGCAGTCCGGCACGCTGAAGTTCTGCGACAACCGCCGCATAGTCCTCCGGCAACGGGGCGAAGCGCGCGTTGAACTGTTCCGCGGTCAGATACTGATGATACTGCGGCGAGCCTGGCGTGCCGAGCGCCTGCACGAGGGCGTCGAGCCCCGCCTGGTCGCGATAGGCCAGCGTAACGGCCAAATGTATCTGCGTGTTTGCCGGGGCGCGGCCGAGGTCGGTGATGCCGCTTCTGGCGGTGGCTGGAAGGTTTGCGGCGTGTGCGCTTGCGGCGCACAGGAAAACGCTGGCGAGAACGGCTAGGCGCTTCATGCTTGGTATGTCTCCGCTCAATCCCGCGAAGTTACGCCAAGCGGGGAAAACGCGGCAAAGCAAAAAGCAAGCAAGCGGTTATTTTTTAAAAAAAACCCAGAAACTTCGCTTCGCTGTCGCAGTCTTTCAGAACAGGTTCGCGACAGCGGAGTCAAAAGTCTTTTGCTTCTTTTCTTCAGAAAAGAAGGCCTTGCTTACTTACGGCTCCAGATCGATCCAGCTAAGATGCCCACCCTTGCCCGCACCTGTATCCATGAACATCGCGGTGCCGCCATTCTCGCCGTGCGTCACCCAAGGACGGCCGTCCCGGCTGCGCTGATCGTGGCCGCAATACACCGTCATGCCGGCAGGGATGTGGTTCACCCAGCGCAACAGCCGCTCGGGAAACCCGTCCGGCTGGGTGCGGCCGGTCGTCTCGCCGAATAGGGCACGCGAGAGAAGCGGGTTGACCGGCCCGAGCGGGTCGGGCGGCGGGTTGGCAAGCATCCCGGTGTGGAAGGCGGCGTGTACGAAGAAGCGGTGGCCGTTGACGATCCAGGCGGGCGCGCGCTCCAGCTCGGCCAGTGCGCGCGCGCGCAGCTCGGGGTCGAGCGCCGCCATCGTCGCCTCGAGCTGCGGTCCGCCGCGTACGCGTTCCCCGCGCAGCGCCCGGCCGAGCTTGCGGTCGTGGTTGCCGACGAGGAACAGGCCGCGGCCCTCGTCGATCAGGCGGAACATCAGCCGCAGGGCGCCGGCGCTGTCAGGCCCGGAGTCGATGAGGTCGCCGAGTTGGATGACGAAGCGGTCGGTATCGGCGGCGAAAGCAAAAGCGCGCTGGTCGCCATGCACGTCGCCCACGATGCGCAGGGGACGATCCGTCGGTATCTGGGTGGGAGAACCGTGTTCGAAGACAGCGTTCACGTGGCCTGGTCTTTGACGGTTCGGCGATAGGCCTCCAGCGCACGGTTACGCCCGTCGGCCAGATCGATACGCGGTTTCGGATAGGTCTTGCCCACCGCAACGCCGGCGCGGGCAAGTTCCTGCGCCGAGGCGGTCCAGGGCGCGTGAAGAAAACGGTCCGGCAACGCCGCGAGCTCGGGTACGAAACGGCGCACATACGCGCCATCGGCATCGAACTTCTGACCCTGGGTTACCGGATTGAACACGCGGAAGAACGGTTGGCTATCTATTCCGGTTCCCGCAATCCATTGCCAGCTCGCAGCATTGCTGGCGAGGTCGGCATCCACCAGCGTATCCCAGAACCAGGCCTCGCCCTCCTCCCAGGAGATCAGCAGGTGCTTCACCAGGTAGCTGGCGGCGATCATGCGGACCCGGTTGTGCATCCATCCGGTCTGCCAGAGCTGGCGCATGCCGGCGTCCACGATAGGCACGCCGGTCTGGCCGTGGTGCCAGGCCTTCAGGTCCTGCGGATGTTTGCGGAAGGGCAGCTTGGCGAAAGCCGGACGCAGTGGCGTGCCGGGCAAGGTGGGGTGGTGCCAGAGCAGGTAAGCTGAGAAGTCGCGCCAGATCAGCTCGCGGCGGTAGGTGTGGTGGTCCGGCGTGTCGGTCTCCGTGCGGCTGGCGTGCCACACGCTGCGCGGCGAGAGCTCGCCCCAGTGCAGATGCGGGGAGAGCATGGAAGTGCCGTCTTCACCGGGGAGGTTGCGGCCGGTGCCATAGCGGGTGACCGCGCCACCCACGAAGACTTTCAGCCGTTCTTCCGCCGCCTGTTCGCCGGGATGCCACAAGCCGCGCAGGCCGCCGGCCCAGTCGGGATGGGTAGGCAGGAGCTGCCAATCCTCCAGCCTTTCGGAGGCGGCGGTGGTGCTTGGAATTTTTTCCGGCACGGGCAGGGGGTCCGCCGGCTCGCCGAGCGCTTCCACGGCGCGGGCGAACGGCGTGTACATGCCATAGACCGTGTTGGTCTGGCTGCGCACCCGGTCCGGGTCGATCAGCGTGGCGGTGCGATGCAGATGCAGCTCTGTGGCTTCCGGCAACGCGGCGGCCACGTCCGTGTCCGCAGCGCGCCAGGCGGGTTCGTGGGCGATCCCGGCATGAACGGCGGCCGCGCCCAGTTCCGCAGCCAGCGCCGGCAGGATGTCCGCCGGCCTGCCGCGGCGCAGGATAAGCGGCGCCTTGTGCTTGGCCAGGCCAGCGGCGAGTGCGGCCAGGCTGTGATGCAGCCACCAGCGTCCGGCACCGCCGATCGGCCAGGCTTGGTTGTCGTCCAGGATGTAGAGGGGAAGGATGCGCGCCTTGTTGGCCAAAGCGGCAACGAGCGCGGGGTTGTCGGCCAGGCGGAGGTCCTGGCGAAACCAGAGGATGTTCGTGTCGGGCATCAGGCGGATTTGTGTGGGCGGGCCGCGCTGGCAAGTTTTGGCGCTGGCACATCGAAGGTGAACAGCCGCGTCTGGCCCAGCAGGAACGCCTGGCCGCCACGCGGGAAATGCTGCGTGATGGCAGGGGTCAGGATGTCCAGCCCGCCTGTGTAGGCGCCGAAGGCCGGCAGCATGATGCGCGACGGATCCGCCATGAAGCACGCCCGTGCGACGGTTGTGGCGCGCGTCTGCACCCGCGCCTTGGGGTGGAAGTGGCCGCTGACCTCGCCCTGGGTGCGCGGATCGGTCTGGTGGCGGAAGGTGATCGGGCCTGCGGTGAACACCGGCGCGCTGTGGCCGAGCAGGCCCTCCGGCGGATGGGGATCGTGGTTGCCGTGCACCCAGATAAAGCGCGCGCGATGGGTCAGTGCCGTCAGCACGGCGTGGTCATGCACGGAGAGGCGGGTGGCCGCCTGCGCGTCGTGGAAGCTGTCGCCTACAGCCACGATGGTAGTCGGGCGGTACAGGGCAATCGCGGCCGCCAGGCGGGCGAGCGTCTGCGCGGTGTCCCAGGGCGGGACGAGCTGGCCCTGCGCGGCGGCGGCCGTGCCTTTTTCGAGGTGAAGGTCGGCGACAGCGAGCAGCGACTGGGCCGGCCAGATCAGCAGGCCGGCCGGATCCAACAGGAGGTGTTCGCCTTGGAACTGGTGCGGGGTGGCGGGCATGGATGCTCCCGAGGGGGAGCGATCGTATAGAGGGTTTCAGGCTGAGGGCCAAAGGCAAGGCAAGCCGTTCTTTTTTGAAAAAAAAAATCAAAAAACTTTTGCTCCCTCGCCTGCGCTGCGGCGCGCGCAGGTTTTGCAAGCGCGCGCACTGGCAAATCGGCGCGCATCTTGATGCAGCCGTCGGGAGAAAAGGTTTTTGCTTCTTATTTTCAAAAAGGAAGGCCTTTCCTCCTTTTCACCCAGTCCCAATTGCGAGACCCCGACAACGTCCGTAAATCACCCCCATGTTCCCAACCCGTCGCGCCGGAGCGCTGCTCGCGGTCCTGGCCGTCGCTGGCTGCGGTGTAGGCCCGCGCTATCACCGGCCCGTGCTGGATGTGCCGGCCGCCTTCACCAGCCCGCTGCAGGTACCCCCCGCGGCCCAGGTGCCGCCCACAAACTGGTGGCGCAATTTCGGCGTGCCGGAGCTGGACCGGCTGATCGAGCAGGCGGCGGTGGCCAGCCTGGACGTGCAGGCGGCTGCGGCGCGGATAGTGCAGGCGGACCAGGCCGCGCGCGTGGCGGGCAGCCCGCTGCTGCCGGGCATCACCGGCACGCTAACGCAGAACTACCAGCGCACCGGTAACCAGGCTATCGGTGGCTCGGTCGGGTCCCTGGGCGCCCTGACGTCCTCGCCAGGCACGACCGGGCTGTCGTCCGCGTCCGCCTCGGCACTCACCTCGCTGTTCGGCGGCGGGCACACCTACACGGACACGCGCATCTATTCGGCGGAGCTGAACGCGTCCTACCAGGTGGATTTCTGGGGCATGAACCTGGATGCGCTGCGCAACGCAAAGGCGCTGGCGCTGTACAGCCGGTTCGATGCGCAGACCGTGTGGCTGACCACATCCAGCTCGATCGCCAACACGTATTTCCAGGCCGCCGGCTACCGGGACCGCCTGGTGATCGCCCAGGGCAACCTGAAATCGTCCCTCGACGTGCTTGCCTATTATCGCGGGCGGCTGGCGGTCGGCACGGCGAGCCTGCTGGACGTAAGCCAGCAGGAGGCGCTGGTGGCCGGCTACCGCGCCCAGATACCTGCGCTGCAGAGCAACTACGAGCAGGAGCGCATCGCGCTGGGCATCCTGGTTGGCATACCGCCGGAACGTATCTTCATCGACCCCAAGCCGCTGGTGAGCCTGCATCTGCCCGAGGTCGCACCCGGGCTGCCGTCGGACCTGCTACGCCGGCGGCCGGATGTGGAGAGCGCCGAGGCGCAGCTGGTGGCGCAGAACCAGACGGTCAGGCAGGACGTGGCGAGCTTCTTCCCTTCCTTGCAGATCACCGCGTCTGGCGGGCTGTCGAGCCTGGCGCTCTCTTCGATCACCGGGCCCGGCACGGTGGTGGCCAGCCTGATCAGCCAGCTCACCCAGACCATCTTCGACAACGGCGCGAAGGCCGGCACGCTCGGCGAGGCGAAGGGCCGCTACCGCGAACTGGCGGCCGACTACGCCAAGGCGGTGCTGCAGGCGCTCAACGACACGGAGACCGCGCTGACCCAGGTGAGCTACGCCGCCGAGCAGGAGGCGCTTGAGGCCGAGGCCGTGCGCACCGCCCAACGCTCGCTCGACATCGCGCGCGCCCAGCTCAGCGTCGGCACGATCGACATCGTCACCGTGCTGAACACGCAGACGACGCTGTTCGGTGACCAGGACACGCTGGCGCAGGTGCGCATCGCGCGTTTCGAAGCCGTGGTGTCCCTATATAAGGCGTTAGGCGGCGGCTGGTCCGGCCCCGTCCTCTCGGCTCCTCCTCACACGGTGTATCCTCCCTCATGAAGCGGTTCTTGCGTGGCCTGGTCGTGGCGGCCGTAATCGCGGCCGTGGTGCTGGGTATCGTGGGCCTGGTGAAGCTGCGCACCGGCAACAAGGCGGCAGGCCCGGTAGCGGCGGACACGTCCATCCCGGTCAGCACCGCGCAGGCGCGGGTGGCCGACGTGCCGCTGACCGTCGATGGCATCGGCACCGTGCAGGCGCTGAACACGGTAAACATCCGGCCCGAGGTGGACGGCCCGCTGACCGAGATCCATTTCCGCGAAGGACAGGACGTGCATACCGGCGACGTGCTGGCGCGCATCGACTCGCGCACCTACCAGGCGGCTTACGATCAGGCGGTGGCCAAAAAGGCGCAGGACGAGGCGACCCTGTCCAACGTGCAGCGCGATCTGGGGCGCTACGACAAGCTGGCAAAGACCCAGTACACCACGGCGCAGCAGGCCGACACCCAGCGCTCGCTGGTGGCGCAGGACCAGGCGATCGTGCGGCAGGACCAGGCGCAGGTCGACAGCGCACAGACCAACCTCAGCTACACCACGATACGCGCGCCGGTGGACGGGCGGACCGGCATACGCCAGGTCGATGTCGGCAACCTGGTGCACAGCACGGATGTCACGCCGCTGACTGTGGTCACCACGCTGCGGCCGATCAGCGTGGTGTTCACGTTGCCGCAACAGACTTTGCCGCAGGTGGTCGCCGCGATCGAGGCCGCAAAACCGCAGGGCGGCGCCGAAGTGGCGGCCCTGCCGCAGGATGGCGGCGAGAGCGAGGCTGGCTTGCCGCCGCCCGTGCTGGACCGCGGCCGCGTGGCGGTGCTGGACAACGAGGTGGACCAGAACACCGGCACCATCAAGCTGAAGGCGATCTTCCCCAATCCTGCGCTGCGGCTCTGGCCAGGGGCGTTCGTCAACGTCCGGCTGTCGCTGCGGGTGGATCACGGCGTGATCACGGTGCCTACCGCGGCCGTTCAGCGCGGGCCGCAAGGGGCGTTCGTCTTCACCCTGGACCACGATGTCGCCACCCGTCATCCGGTGACGGTGGCGCGCCAGGACGAGCAGGTTGCGGTGATCTCGTCCGGGTTGACGCCTGGGCAGGTCGTCGTGACAGACGGCGCCTCTCGGCTGACGGAAGGTTCACATGTTCGGCAACAAGCCGCATCTACGGTCGCCGGCTGACTGACAGGTAGAAGTGCCCCGGTGTGCAATGACTACTAAAAGTTGTGCGTCGGCATCGAAAATGCATCCTGGGGTCGTTCCGTAAATATCAACACTACTAACGCGGGTCGTTACTGAACAAGCTTGGAACGGCTAAGTAGTAGTTTCAACTTATTTCGAATGTGCACGTAAACTAAACGTGTTTCCGCCTCCGTTATGCCACTAGTTCCGTAATGGTGCGTTTCGATGTATGAAGCTCTGACGGCGGACGGAATACCAACGTACGCTGGCACTTCGAAGGTTCGGCCGCTGAATACTCAGCAGCTGTAAACAATATTTGCTGGGGAAAAGTAATGCGTAAATACTTGATGGTGGCCGCTGTCGGCTTCGGATCGCTCGCGTCCGCACTTCCGGCGCAGGCGAGCATCATACTCTCTTCGCTCGGCAATCCGGTTGCGGTTACCAGTGGCGGAGCGGTGACCGGTTACGACTACACCTACAACGTAACCCTGTCGTCCGACGAGCAGCTCGACACCTCCGTGCAGCCAGTGTTCTTCACGCTGTATGATTTCGGTGCCGGGACCTTCAAGAGCGCTACGGGCGACATTGCAACTGCCGGTGCCTGGTCGCACGTGCTGAACAAGAACCAGACCACATACGCACAGGGCGTTCTGCCGAACAACACCAGCCTGGCCGACGTCCGGTTCAGCTATAACGGTCCGCAGCTTCTCGGCACCTCGCTGACGAACACGCAAGGTAACCTGGGCACGTTCACACTGTTCACCACCAGCACCGGCCCGTATGCCATCTTCAACAACAACCAGGATGCGCAGCTTGAGAAGCTGGCACCTGGAACCCCCACCAACGACACCGATGCGTCGAACATCGACTCCGTCGCTGTACCGACGCTCGGCCGCGTCATCGGCGTCCCCGAACCCGCGTCGCTGTCGCTTCTCGGCGCCGGCCTCGTCGGCATGATGATCAAGCGCCGTCGCCGCACTGCCGCCTGAAGCCACACGGCCCGCCGCCCCGGCGGCGGGCCATTTTTTCCGCGTATCCGCCTTGCTTGATCAGGATGTTCTCATGGCACAGACCAAGGTCTTCAAACTGGGTATTCTTGAGCTGGCGGGGATCGGTTTCGCGTCAGGCGTTCTGAGTGGCGCAGCGTGCAGCCTTGCCGGCTACAATTTCGATATCGTTGTTCCTTACTGTGCCGCATCCGGCGTCGTCGCTCTGCCAGTGCTGTGGTTCGGCGCCGGCGTTAAGCTGTCGCGCGTCATCCGCCGTCCGCGCCGTCCGAGTGTCGTACCGTCAAGCAACGGACTGATTGCCTGATCGGCAATTAAACGCCCGGAAGACAGAAGTAATCTCCGGCGTCGGAAGCAAACTCTGCTTTACATTACAAATCTGTTTCAAAAGTCGGGCTGACGAGAGAGCGGATACGTTCGTTCCGGCATCAACGGTTCGGCTTACTCAAACTATTGTCCGCTTGGACAAGTGCAGCCGTATCCGGCCGAATGGCGGAGTGATGTGACATACGCTTACGCTTATCCCGACTTTCCGGGCGGACACGTAAAAAAGTAGACGTGCTTCCCTGCGCCCCCGCTATCGGCTAGTCCCTCGTTCGAATGGAACAGCCTCTCGCCAGCCGAGCTGCACGCTTGGACACGCCCGCAGACGCTTGCGAACCGGAAATCCTGATACCCGGGTTGCCACAGGCGCGCGCGCTCGACGCACAGGACCCGCTCGCCGCCTTCCGTTCCCGTTTCGCGCTGCCGGAACAGACGATCTACCTGGACGGCAACTCCCTGGGCGCGCTGCCACGCGCGACGCCGGAGCGCGTAGCGCGCGTTCTGCGGGATGAATGGGGGCACGGGCTGATACGGAGCTGGAACGCCGCAGGCTGGATAGGAGCGCCGCAGCGCGTCGGCGCCAAGATCGCTCGTCTCATAGGCGCGCAGGAAGATGAGGTGATCGTGGCCGACTCGACTTCGGTCAACCTCTACAAGCTGCTCTCCGCGGCGCTGGCGGCCACCCCGCGACGGCATGTGATCCTCTCGGAGACAGGCAACTTCCCGACCGACCTCTACATAGCGCAGGGCCTGGCGGCCGAACGGGAAGACGTTGTCGTCCGCACGCTGCCCCGCCGCGAGATACTGGAAGCGGCCGACGCGAACACGATCGTTCTGCTGACACACGTCCACTACAAGACGGGCGAGCGGTTCGACCTGGCGGCAGTGACCCACGCGCTGCAGGGCAAAGGCGCGCTCGTGGTTTGGGACCTGGCCCATAGCGCCGGCGCGATGGCGCTCGGCCTGAACGCGGCCGGGGTGCAGCTTGCCATCGGCTGCGGCTACAAATATCTCAACGGCGGCCCAGGCGCGCCGGCGTTCCTGTATGTGGCGCGTGACCTGCAGCCGAAGCTTGCCTCGCCGCTCACCGGCTGGATGGGTCACGCAACACCCTTTGCCTTCAGCGCCGATTACGCGCCCGCGGAAGGCATACGCCGGTTTCTCTGCGGCACCCCGCCGATCCTCAGCCTCGCAGCACTGGAATGTGGTGTGGACCTCGCGCTGGAAGCCGACCTGGCGGAACTCGGCCGAAAATCCGCGCGCCTGTGCGACCTGTTCATCGCGTGCGTCGAGGCGACGTGCGCCGGGCTGACGCTCCTGACGCCACGCGACGCAGCCGCCCGCGGCAGCCACGTGTCCTTCGCCCATCCTGACGGCTACGCGATCATGCAGGCGCTGATCGCGCGCGGCGTTATCGGTGACTTCCGCGATCCGGACGTAATGCGCTTCGGTTTCGCGCCGCTCTATATCGGCTACGAAGATGTCTGGCAGGCGGCGCAGGCGCTTCGGGAGGTTCTGGCAGATGGCTTGCCGCGGAACGTGGTTCGGGCGGAGGTCACGTAACAACGCGTTCCTTTTTTGAGGGAACGGATGAAAAACTTTACGTCCCTATCGGCGGCTGTTTCAGCTCTCGCCGAAAGGAACCAGACGTTTTGCTGCTTCCTTCGAAGAAGCAGGCTTCCTTACTGCCCTAAATCTTCCATCAAAACCCGCCGGTCATCCAGCTTCCCCGCGATCACCACCTGTATGCGCTCGCGCTCCACGCCGAAATTCTGCTCCAGATAGCCGGCAACCGCGTCGGCTCGCCTCCCGGCCAGATCGCGGTTTGGCCCGGAATGGCAATCCAGCCGCAGGCGGTCATCGGCGAGAGACCGGCCGAGACTATCGAGCAGCCGCGTGGCGCTCGGCGTCAGGCGGGCGGAGCCAGGTTCAAACAGCACGAACGGCAGCCGCTCCGCGGCGTGCTCTGCCATCGCGGGTCGCACGGTCGGCTCGGTCGCACCAGGCGCACGCGAAGGGCCTGCCAGTTCCTGGAGCGGGGGCGCCGCGGTTGCAGCCTGGGCCGAGAACAGCACGGACCAGAGGCCGAAAGCCGCTGCGCGCATCCGTGTTCCCCCGATGGTGGTCTTCACGCCATCCAACATTCGGTAGGTCATAGCGGCAGCGCGCCTGTCGGCGCAACCTTGAGCCTGCTGGCGGGCCGCCGGAGGCTGCCGTAAAGCAGGTTCCTCTACGGGCTGGAGTGCTTGGGTTGGATCTTGTTTGCGTGGATCTCGGCGGGACGCATGTCCGCTTCGCCGTGGCGACCGTGGTCGCTGGACGGGTAACGGAACTGGGAGAGCCGGTGACGCTGCACACCGGCGATTACGACGGTATCGTCTCTGCCTGGGCCGCCTACGCGACGGCTTCCGGCAGGAAGCTGCCCGTTGCGGGCGCGCTGGCGATCGCCTCTCCCATCGCAGGAGAGACGCTCAAACTTACGAACAGCACCTGGATCCTACGGCCGGCCACGCTTGCGGGCGAACTCGGGCTGGAGCGGATGACGCTGATCAATGATTTCGGCGCGGTCGGGCATGCGGTGGCGCAACTGCCAGAGGAATACCTCAAGAGCATCGCCGGGCCCGACACACCGTTGCCCGTGGCGGGCGTCATTGGCGTGGTAGGGCCGGGGACCGGGCTGGGCGTGGCCCATGTGCTGCGCGGCGCCACCGGCTACCAGGTCATGGAAACGGAAGGTGGCCACATAGGTTGGGCGCCGATCGACCATCTCGAGGACGGCCTGCTGTCCTGGCTGCGCCGGGACTACGACAGGGTTTCGGCCGAACGCATCGTCTCAGGGCCAGGCCTGGCGCACATCCATGCCTATCTGGCGGAGCGCGAGGGGGAGGCGGTACCGGACCGGGACGTGAAGGACCTCTGGCAGGCGGCGCTGGGCGGGACGGACCGTCTGGCTGTGGCCGCACTGGAGCGGTTCTGCCTGTGCCTGGGCAGCCTGACCGGCGACATCGCCTTGGCGCAGGGTGCGCATGGCATGGTGCTCGCCGGCGGGGTCGGCGCGCGTATAGCGGCAAAGCTGCCGGGCAGCGGGTTCGCCGCGCGGTTCCGCGCCAAGGGCCGCATGGAGCAGATGCTCGCCGCCATACCGGTGAAGCTGATTACCCACCCTGAACCTGGCCTGTTCGGGGCGGCCGCAGCGTTTGCCAAGGAGCATACGACGTGATTTCGATCGGCGTTGGCGTTGGATCGAGGCAGGAAGCAAGGCCTTCTTTTTTGAAAAAAAGAAGCAAAAAACTTTTGTCTC
>CAXTVW010000101.1:0-12606 GCA_964247675.1 uncultured Acetobacteraceae bacterium | reverse complement strand
GGATTGGTAAACGTAAACCCCGCGCTCAACGATTTCTGCTCGTAATTCATAACCGTCCCAATCAGGAACAGGCTCGCCTTGCGGTCCACCAGCAGCGTCAGGTCATGGTCGCGCACCACCTCGTCGCCTGGCCCCGGCTCAGCCACCCAGCTCATGTCATAGGCGAGCCCGGAGCAGCCCTTCGTATTGACGCTGACGCGCAGCAGCCGCCCGTCCCCATGCGCATAGAGCGCGCGCAACCGGTCCGCGGCCGCGTCCGACATGGTAAGCAGCGGCGGCAAGGCGCGGCGCGCACGCACGGCAGGTGTGGAAACGTTCTGGTCCATGCTACAACGCCCCGTTCAGAACATGTTTAGCGCAAGCCGCGCTTCTTCGGACATGCGGCTGGGATCCCACGGCGGATCCCACACGGTCTCCACATCCGCCGAAGTGACGCCAGGCACCGCCAGCACCGCCTCGCGCACCTGCACAGGCAATTCCTGCGCGCTGGGGCAACCTGGCGCGGTGAGTGTCATCTCCACCTTCACCGCCCCTGTGTCGCTGATCTCCACAGCGTAGATCAGGCCAAGCTCGTAGATGTTCACCGGTATTTCCGGATCGTAGATGGTGGCGATCGCGTCCAGCAGCGCGGTCTCGCCCGGTAAGGCGATCGTCTCGCCATCCGGCGTCCAGGTGCCGACGACGGCGGCGGTGTGTTCCGGGTCAGTCATGCGACGTCTCCTTGGCGCCATCCAGCGCCGCAATCAGGGCCGACCACGGCAATGTCGCACATTTCACGCGGCTGCGGTATTCGGAAACCCCAGAGAGGGGCTGCAAGGATGCCATGGCAGGGTCCGCGGAGGCGGTGACGCCGCGGCGGGCCAGCTCGCCAAAATCAGCGGCCAGGCTGCGTATGGCGTCGGCATCCCGCCCACGCACCACTTCCGCCATCAGATCCGCCGACGCCATGGAAATGGCGCAGCCGCGCGCCTCGAAAGCAGCTTCTGCGATCGTGGTGTCAGCCGCAAAACGCACACGCACTTCCACCTGGTCGCCACACATCGGGTTCTCGCCCGCGGCGCACGCGTCGAACGGCTCCATCCGATGCATGTGATGCGGGTTGCGCCCCCGATCCAGAATGATGTTCTGGTACAGGTCGCGCACGTCATCGAAAGACTGGCTCATTGGAAAAAGCTTCGCACGCGCACCAGCGTGTCCGCCAGAACGTCTATCTCGGCATGTGTGGTGTAGATGCCGAAGCTGGCGCGCGCCGTGCTCGTCAGCCCCATGCGCGCCATCAGCGGGTCGGCACAGTGCCGCCCGGCGCGCACGGCAATGCCGTTACGGTCCAGCAGGGTTGCCACGTCATGCGCGTGCGCGCCCTCCAGGGTGAAACTGATCACCCCGCCCCGGTCCTGCGCCTGGCCCACGATCCGCAGCCCGTCCACGCCGGACAGGCGGGAAAGCGCGTGGTCCGTCAGCGCCGCCTCATGCGCTGCAATGGCGTCGAACCCGATCGCGTTCACGTAATCGATCGCCGCGCCCAGCCCGATCACCTCGATGATCGCCGGTGTGCCTGCCTCAAACTTCTGCGGCGCAGGCGCCCAGGTCGAGCGCTCGAAACTCACGGATGCGATCATGTCACCGCCACCCATGAACGGCGGCATGGCGTCCAGCAGCGCGCGCCGTGCCCACAGCACGCCCACGCCCGTGGGTCCATACAGCTTGTGGCCGGTGAACACGTAGAAATCCGCGCCCAGCGCCTGCACATCCACCGCGCGGTGCACCACCGCCTGGCTGCCATCCACCAGCAATTGCGCACCGGCCGCATGCACAAGTGCCGCCACCCGCGCGATTGGATTATACGTGCCCAGCACGTTGGACATGTGCGTGACAGCAGCCAGCCCCACCCGCCCGTCTTCCAGCAGGCGCGCGAACGATGCAAGATCCAGCTCGCCGGAATCGGTGATCCCGGCCACCCGCAACTCGATACCGTGCGCATCGCGCAGCATCTGCCACGGCACGATGTTGGCGTGGTGCTCCATTTCGGTGATCAGCACCGCCTGGCCGGGCTTGAGTATGCCGCGCCCGTAGCTGTGCGCCACGAGGTTGATCGCCTCGGTGCTGTTGCGCGTGAACACAACCTCGTCGCGCGACTCCGCATGCAGCAAGGCCGCCACCTGATCACGCACGTTCTCATACGCGTCAGACGTGCGCTCGCTCATCCAGTGCAGGCCGCGATGCACGTTGGCGTATTGTGACTCCATGGCATGGGTCATTGCGGCAATCACCGCCCGCGGCTTCTGCGCGGAGGCCGCGCTGTCCAGGAACACGAACGGTTTGCCATGCACGCGCTCGGACAGGATCGGAAAATCGGCGCGTATGCGCTCCACGTCAAACGCCGGCGCCAGATCGGCAAGCTTCGGGTTCGCATTCATCCTTCGTGCACCCACCAGGAGGAAATCACATTATCCAGCATCGCCCGTGCCGGCTCGTCGGCCACCATGTCCAGCGCCTCGCCCAGGAAAGCCTGCACCAGCATGGCGCGCGCCTCGGCCTGCGGAATGCCGCGGCTGACCAGGTAGAAAAGCTGGTCGCTATCCAGCTCGCCCACGGTCGCGCCATGGCTGCATTTCACGTCATCGGCGAAAATCTCGAGCTGCGGCTTGCAGTTTATCTCTGCGTCAGGCGAGAGCAGCAACGCCTGGTTCATCTGGTAGCCGTCTGTCTTCTGCGCCAGGCGGTCCACCTCGATCTTGCCCTGGAACACACCGCGCGCGCGGCCGGCCAGCACGTGCTTCACCGTCTGCCGGGAAGCACAGCTCGGCGCCTCATGACGCACCACCGTGGTGAAATCGCTGTGCTGGGCGCCGCGCAGAAGCTGCGCCGCGTTTATCGCCGCATGGCCGCCCGCGCCATGCAGGCGCACATGTATCTCCGTGCGCGCAACCCTGGCGCCGGTCGACAGCGTGAACCCGTCATACGTGGCCCGCTCAGCGATGTCGGCATATACGGTCGCCAGGTGATAGGCGGCCAGGCCCTCGTTCTGCAGCCGCACATGCGACAGCGCCGCGCCTTCGCCGAGCACGATCTCGGTGACCGGATTGTGCAAATACTGCCCGTGCCCGACAGCCATCTCGACAAGCGTCAGCTTCGCGCCCGCAGCCAGGCGAATGCTATGCCGCGGGTGGAACGCCACCGGCGTACCGTGAATGTCGCGCCCGACGCTGACCAGGACGATGCTGCCCGCATCCACGCCTTCGGCCACCTCGATGATGGCGCCATCTTCCGCCAACATCGTGTTCAGTGCCACGAGGCGTTCCCGCTCAGGGTTGGCCAACGCACCGAACTCGGCATTCGCGGCGAAAGAGCGCACGCTGGCCAGCGCCGGCAACACGGATTGCGCGCTGCTGAAACGGCCCTGCACGAACACCAGACGCGGCAGCGCCGATAGTCCGCCCAGATCGGGCAGGTCGTCGTCGCCGGTGAAACCGGAAGCCTCGGTCAACGCCTCATGAAACCGCGCATCGCCCAACGGTGCCAGATTGGTGTAGCGCCAGCCTTCCTCACGCAGATGCGGCAGGCCGGCGGACAGCAATATGTCACGCGCGGCACGCCGCGGTGCCGGGTCACCGGGCAGGCGGCCCGTCAGCCCCTCATAACGCGCGAGAAACCCCGTGGCGGAAGCAGTCACCGCGTTCATGCAGCCTCCGCAATCACCTGCGCATAGCCCTGTGCTTCCAGCGCACGTGCCAGATCCGCCCCGCCGCTGCACACGATGCGACCATGTGCCAGAACATGCACCGCGTCGGGCACTATGTGGTCCAGCAGACGCTGGTGATGCGTGATCACCAGCGCGGAAAATGCCGGTGACCGCAAAGCATTCACGCCGTCACCCACGATCTTCAGCGCGTCGATGTCCAGGCCGCTATCGGTCTCGTCCAGTATGGCAAGCTTCGGCTGCAGCATGGTCATCTGCAGAACCTCGTTGCGCTTCTTCTCACCGCCGGAGAACCCTACGTTCACGTTGCGCTTCAGCATGTCGTCGGGCATCTGCAAACGCTTCGCCTCGGCGCGCGCCAGCTTCAGGAACTGCGCCGCATCCAGCTCTGTCTCCCCACGCGCCCGCCTGACCGCATTCAGCGCCGTGCGCAAGAAGTTCGCATTGCCCACGCCAGGCAGTTCCACCGGCGCCTGGAACGCCAGGAACAACCCGGCCTGCGCGCGCGCTTCCGGCTCCATCGCCAAGAGATCGGCGCCGTCGAAATGCGCCGTGCCCTCGGTCACCGTGAAATCCGCATGCCCGGACAGCACGTAGGACAACGTGGACTTGCCGGACCCGTTGGGCCCCATGATCGCGTGCACCTGGCCGTCCGGCACAGTCAGCGTGATACCGCGCAGGATCGGCTTTTCGCCGATGCTGGCGTGAAGGTTCTTGATCTCAAGCATCGTATTAGCCCACAGACCCTTCAAGGCTGACAGCCAGCAGCTTCTGCGCCTCCACTGCGAACTCCATCGGCAGCTCCTTCAGGACCTCGCGACAGAACCCGTTCACGATCATGCCCACCGCATCTTCCTGCGAAAGCCCGCGCTGGCGGCAGTAGAACAACTGGTCCTCGGAAATCTTCGACGTGGTGGCTTCATGTTCCACCTTCGCACCCGGGTTGCGGCACTCGATGTAAGGCACCGTATGCGCCCCGCACAGATCGCCGATCAGCAGGCTGTCGCACTGCGTGTGGTTACGCGCCCCGGCCGCCTTCGGCAGGATGCGCACAAGCCCGCGATACGTGTTGTTGGAGTGCCCGGCAGAAATCCCCTTGGACACGATCGTGCTGGTCGTGTTCTTGCCGATATGGATCATCTTGGTGCCGGTGTCGGCCTGCTGGTGGTTGTTGGTCAGCGCCACCGAATAGAACTCGCCCACGCTGCCCTCGCCCTGCAGCACGCAGGACGGATACTTCCACGTGATGGCCGAGCCCGTCTCCACCTGCGTCCAGCTGATCTTGCTGCGCGCCCCACGGCAGGCACCGCGCTTCGTCACGAAGTTATAGATGCCGCCCCGGCCTTCCGCATCGCCCGGATACCAGTTCTGCACCGTGGAATACTTTATCTTCGCGTCGTCCAGAACCACCAGCTCCACCACCGCGGCATGCAACTGGTTCTCGTCGCGCATGGGCGCCGTGCAGCCTTCCAGGTAACTGACGGAGGCGCCTTCCTCGCACACGATCAGCGTGCGCTCGAACTGCCCGGTGTTCTTCGCATTGATGCGGAAATAGGTGGAAAGCTCCATCGGGCAGGTCACGCCCTTGGGGATAAACACGAAGCTCCCGTCGGTGAACACCGCGGAGTTCAGCGCGGCAAAGTAATTGTCCGTCGGCGGCACGACGCTGCCCAGATACTTGCGCACCAGCTCGGGATGCTCGCGCACCGCCTCGCTGATCGGGCAGAAGATCACGCCGGACTTGGCCAGCGTACTGCGGAACGTGGTGGCGACAGACACACTGTCGAACACCGCATCCACCGCCATTGGCGGACGCGCCTCAGCGCCCTCCACACCGGCCAGGATCGCCCGCTCGCTGACAGGAATGCCAAGCTTCTCGTACATGCGCAGCAGCTCGGGATCCACCTCGTCCAAGGACGCAGGCCCCGCCTTCTTCTTCGGCGCCGCGTAATAATACGAGTCCTGGTAATCGATCTTCGGGAAATCGAGCAGCGCCCAGACCGGCTCCTCCATGCCCTGCCAGGCGGAGAACGCCGCCAGGCGCCACTCCAGCAGCCAGGCCGGCTCGCCCTTGCGCTCGGAAATCAGCCGGACGATGTCGGTGTTCAGGCCCTTGGGCGCGAACTCCATTTCGATGTCCGTCTCGAAACCCCATTTGTAGCCGCTGTCCGCAACCGACTGGACAGTATTGAGGGTCTCGGCAATGGCTGGCATCTGGGTACTTCCTAATTAAGCGGCAGGCTGGGCGTGGTCGGGCACCGCATGTGGCGGCACGGCAGGCAGATGGAACCCTGGCGGCAGGCGCGCGGCTTCCATGTCGGCAAGGCTGATGGCGCCGAGGGCCGCCCGTATTGCGGTGTTCACCGGATCCCAGCGCCCGCGCATCGGGCAAACATGCCCGCTCTCGCAGCCGCCGCCATCCACGCAGGCGGTCAGCGCGATCGGCCCGTCGATCGCGCTGATCACGTCGGACACCGGAATGGCGGCAAGCGGGCGCGCCAGCCGGTAGCCGCCACGCGCGCCGCGCTGGGAGACCACAAGCCCGGCCAGCGTCATCGCCTTCAGCACCTTGGCCACGGTAGGCTCCGGCAACCCGACCGAAGCCGAGATGCCAGGCGAAGTCTGAACGCCGCCGTCCCGGGACAAGCGGACCAGCACGACAACGGCGTAGTCGGTCAGTTTGGACAGGCGGAGCATGTTGATGACCTGGGTTATCGGACCTGTACGGTCCTGATTGATCCTCAAATGCGGGTTGGGGTTGGGCCAGTCAAGGGGAAAGCAGGCAAGAGTTCTTCTTTAGAACAAAAGAACCAAAACTTTGCCCCCGGGCGACGGTTGGGGGAAACGTTGGTTTTCAGCTAACGTTCTCTCGCAACCAAAATGGGGGTTTCCATCATGTCAGTTCGCGTTCTTGCTTTTGCCGTCTTCCTGGCTTCGCCGTTGTCTGCCTATGCGGCCGGCTGCGTGTCCGGTGCGGCCGTCGGCGGCGTGGCGGGCCATGTGGCCGGCCATCATGCCGTGCTCGGTGCCGCGGCTGGCTGCGCCGTCGGCCACCACGAGGCCCACGTTCAGGCGAAAAAGGCCCAGGCCGCGCAGCAGGCAGCCCCGGCGCCCGCCGCCCAGCCGCACAACTAAGCCGCCTTGCGACGACCTGTCGGGTGCCAGTCCAGCCGGCACCCGACAGTGACCAAAGTATTTCGCCGCGTTATCTCAAGTAAACGTGGAAGCGCTGACCCCAGTATAGCCAAACAACACGATCTGCGTGTTGTCCGACAAGGCAAGTATAGTATTCCCGCCAGCCACGGTCTCGGACGCCACCGCCGCCTGCGCCGCGCCGGCGGCATAGCCCGACAGGTCTATCGAGTCCGAAGCGTTGAACCCGAGTATGTCGTTGCTGCCGCCTTCGGACCCGCTGACGAAATCCAGTTGCGTCACGCCGCTGCCTGACAGGAACACCTCCTGCGTGCCGGTGGCGCCGTATATGGAGTTGACCGCCCCGCTGGCCACCACGGTGCTGGCGCCGGACCCGGCCTGCACCACCGAGGTTCCGCTGCCGCTGGTGAAGAACACATTGTCGCCGGTCGAGCCGGCACCGGCCAGCGTCGTGTTGCCGCCCGCGGCCACCAGGGTGTTTGCCGCCCCGCCCAGCGCCGTCAGCATGCCGCCATAGGCGCCCGCAAGCGTGGTGGCGCCGGTGCCTGTGTAGAGCAGGTCCTGCCCGCTGGAGCCGCCATAGATGGCGTCGGACCCGGAGCCGCCGGTGGCGTCCAGGACGCCCGCGCCGCCCACCACGCTCGCGGTGTTTGCGCCGCCGGTGAAGCTGAGCGTTCCGCTGGGCGAGCCGAACACCAGCAGGCTGCCGGACGCGGCCGAGACGGTGTCATCCACCATGTCCGTGCCGCCGGCGCCCACTACGGTCTCGCTGCCGGCCGCCCCCGTGCTGTCCGCCTGCAAGGTCAGCGCGCCGTTGTCGAGGAAGATGGCGCCGGTGCCCGCCGTCCCCGCGCCCATCAGGGTCAGCGTCGCATCCACCACGTTCGTGCCGCCGGTGTAGGTGTTGGCCGCCGCAAAGGTCACGTCGCCGCTGGTCACCGCCACGGAGCCGTCCCCGGCGATGCCGCCGCTGACGCTGACCGAGACACCAGGATCGCTCGCCAGCGCGAAGATCTGCCCGGCCGCCACATCCACGGCCTCCGACACCGCATAGGTCCCGGTGGCAGCGCCCGCCGCATCGGCGACATACAGGGTGCCGTTGCCGGACAGAGTGAGCGTGCCGCCGCCGAAAATGGCGCTGGTGTCGAGGTTCACCGTCCCGCCGTTGTTCAGCGTCACGTCGCCCGCGAAGTCGCCGCCCTGGTTGACATAGAGCTGGTTCAGCGTGACCGGCGCGCTGGCGGACCAGCCCGCCGCCACGCCCGTCACCAGCGCCACATCCGCCGTGCCGCCGCCCGAAATCAGCAGGCCGTCCACTTCCAGCAGGCTGCCGGACGCGAAATCGATGTTCCCGGCATCCGACACGAAAGCGCTGCTGGCGATATCCACATATGCGTTGTCGGTGCCCACCAAGCCAAGGCTGCCGTCGATGGACAGCGCGCCGGTGAAGCTGACGTCATCGGCGTTCACCGTGATGCTGGCCGCACTCGCGTCGCCGGTCACGGTGTAGCTGTTGCCGCCGGTGGCGAAATGCGCGGCGTCGGTGGCACCTGGCGGGCCGCTCGGCGCCCAGTCGGCGGCCGTGTTCCAGTCGCCGCCGGTGGTAGCTTTCCAGTTGTAGGACGCCATGCTGTCACTTCCCTGAGGTCTTGTTGAACGGAAGATTGAACGATCAGGGCGAAGCAAGAAAGGCCTTCTTTTTTGAAAAAAAGAAGCAAAAAACTTTTACTCCGGCTGTCGCGGACGCTTCAGCAGCCGCCGACAGGGCGCAAAAGTTTTTGCTTCTTTTTTTCAAAAAAGAAGGCCTTGCCTTACTTGCCTGCGAAAAGCTCCGCCGCCCGCGCCTGCACCATCGCCTGATATGCCCGGTTCAGCGGCGGCGTGTGCGAATGATAATCCCCGATCGCCAGCATCAGGTCACCGTTACGCGCCCGCCGGTACTCCCACAGGATGGCGCCGGCGATCCGTATCGAAAAACACCCGTCATCGACCAGGCGTGCCCGCACGTCCGCCGGCCTTAAACCCAGCGCGCGCGCCACCACAGGCACCCAGAGCGTGTTCACCTGCATCAGCCCCAGATCGGCCGAGCCGTCCGCATTGCCATGCACGGCCCCCGGCCAGCCGCCCTCCACCGCCTGTATGGAAGGCAGCACGCGCGGCGGGAAGGACGCGATCTGCGCCGCGGCGATCATGCAGGCGAGGAACGGCACGGCCATGCCCCGCCAATGCCACGCCGCCGCACCGCTCAGCAAGCATATGAAGAGAGCTTCACGCGTGCGCAGCTTGCGGGTTCGCGGGTGAAGCCGCATTAGAGGCAAAAGTACCACGAAACACGGGAGACACCCTGTGACGCAGCAGGACACCAACACCAGCGACGCCGGTTTCACGCTCCTGGAACTGCTCGTGGTGATCGCCATACTCGGCCTGCTGGTCGCCTTCGTGGCGCCGGCCGCCCTGCGCCAGTTGGGCGGCGCCAAAAACTCGGTGGCCAGGCAGCAGGTGGAACGGCTGGGCTCCGTGCTGGACCTCTACAAGCTGGATGTCGGCTCCTACCCGACCACCGAGCAGGGCATCGCCTCGCTCGTCTCCAAGCCGTCGGACGTGGAGAACTGGAACGGCCCCTATTTGAAGGGCGACCAGCAGCCGAAGGATCCTTGGACTCATCCCTGGCTCTACCGCTCGCCCTCCACGCGCACCGGGCATGATTACGATCTGTGCTCCGCCGGGCCGAGCGGGAAGGGGACGGAGCCGGGCGAGGGGGATGCGATCTGCAACCCGTAAGTAAGCAAGGCCTTCTTTTCTGAAGAAAAGAAGCAAAAGACTTTTCCGCCGCTGTCGCGCACCTGTCCTGTCAGGGAACGACCCACTCTCCCGCCAACGCCTCTCCAACCCCGTAGAAACGCGCACGCCGGTGGCCGCCCTCCGCCAGATGCAGCCAGTCAACCGCGTGTATGGCCAGGCGGATGACGCAGAACACACGCTCCGCCTCCGCCTCCGAGGCGTCCGGCGCCGGGTTGTCCGGCCCGGACAGCTTCGTGCCCGGCCCCGGCTGCACGCGGTAGGTGGCGCGTGTCTGCGCGCGCAGGCCGGCCCAGGCCGCCTCCGCCAAAGCGTCGCCCGCATGCAGCGTGGCCGGGCCGGACGCGCGAAGCTGCACCCGGCCTGCCGCATCCCACCCGTGCAGCGTGGCCGCCGGCCTGGCCAGCAGCTCGGCATGCTTCGTGGACCGCGTATCGGTGTGCACCTCCAGCGCGCGGCCGGAGAAGCGCCGCAACACTACCGTGCGTATCTGCGGCGTGCCGTCCAGCCCGACCGTGCCGAGTGCTAGGTTTCGCCAGGGACTGCCTGGGTCGGCCGCCCCTTCGGTGAAGTGCTGGGCCCAGTCGGGGAAGTCGGCGGGCACGGTGTGGTTCTCCAATGGATTGAGTAGGAAGGAAGGCCTTCTTTTTTGAAAAAAAGAAGCAAAAAACTTTTATTCCCCCCGACGCTGCGAAGCCTTTGCTTATCGGCGAGACCCGGCTGCTTCGGGTGCTCATGAGCAAAAGCATTGCTTCTTCCTTTCAAAAAAGACGGCTTTGCTTCCTTCCTTCTTGCCAGATCGCCACATCCCGGCAACACACGCCCCCAACAGCTAAAGCCAGGGACCGCTTACATATGGAACGCGTAGAAGCCAGCGGATTGCAGGTTGCCAAGGTCCTGTACGACTTCGTCTCCAACGAGGCGGTGCGCGGCAGCGGCCTCTCCGGCCCGCAATTCTGGCAGGGCTTCGCCGCCATGCTGACCGACCTGGCGCCCAGGAACCGTGCGCTGCTGGAGCAACGCGACGAACTGCAGGCCAAGATAGACGCCTGGCACGTGGCCAACCGCGGCCAGCAATTCAGCCAAGCCGAATACGAGGCCTTCCTGCGCGAGATCGGCTACCTGCAGCCCGAACCCCCGGCCTTCGCCGTCACTACCGCCAACGTGGACGCGGAGATCACCAAGATAGCCGGCCCGCAGCTCGTGGTGCCCATCTCCAATGCCCGCTACGCGATCAACGCCGCCAACGCCCGCTGGGGCAGCCTGTACGACGCGCTCTATGGCACCGATGCCCTTCCCGAAACCCCGGGTGCCGAACGTGGCCGCGGCTACAACAAGGCCCGCGGCGCCCAGGTGATCGCGCGCGCCCGCCAGGTGCTCGACGAGACGGTCCCGCTCTCCGGCGGGTCCTACGCCGACGCCACCGCCTACGCCGTGCTGGACGGCAAACTCACCGTACAAACCGCAAAAGGCGCGCTGCACCTCGCCAACCAGGCCCAGTTCGCCGGCTACCAGGGCGACGCCGCGTCCCCCACCGCAATCCTTCTGGTGCAGAACGGCCTGCACCTTCTCATCAAGCTGGACCGCGCCTCGGACATCGGCCGCGAAGACCCAGCCGGGGTGTCCGACCTGATCCTGGAATCCGCCGTCAGCACCATCATGGATTGCGAGGACAGCGTCGCCGCCGTGGACGCCGCCGACAAGGTGGAGATCTACCGCAACTGGCTGGGCCTGACCCAGGGCACCCTGTCGGCCGTGTTCACCAAGGGCGGCCAACAGCAGGACCGCTGGCTCGAGCTCGACCAGACCTTCACCGCGCCCTCCGGCGGCCGCCTCACCCTCTCCGGCCGCAGCCTGATGCTGGTCCGCAACGTCGGGCACCACATGTACACGGACGCCGTGCTGCTGGCGGACGGCTCCGAAATACCCGAAACGATGCTGGACTGCGCGATCACCGCGCTGATCGCCACGCATGATCTCCGCGGCATGCCCCGACTGCGCAACAGCCGCACCGGCTCGATGTACATCGTCAAACCCAAGATGCACGGCCCCGCCGAAGTGGCCTTCGCCTGCGAATTGTTCAGCCGCGTGGAAGACATGCTGGCACTGCCGCGCCGCGCCCTGAAAATGGGCATCATGGACGAGGAACGCCGCACCAGCGCAAACCTCGCCGCTTGCATCTTCGCTGCGAAAGACCGTGTGTTCTTCATCAACACCGGTTTCCTGGACCGCACCGGCGACGAGATGCACACCTCCATGGAAGCCGGCACCATGGTGCGCAAGAACGATATGAAAAACACCGCCTGGCTGAAGGCCTACGAGGACCAGAACGTGGACGTCGGCCTGGCCAGCGGCCTGCGCGGCCACGCCCAGATCGGCAAGGGCATGTGGGCCGCGCCCGACCGCATGGCCGAAATGCTCGCGGTGAAAATCGAACACCCCCAGGCCGGCGCCAACACCGCCTGGGTACCCTCCCCAACCGCCGCCACTCTGCACGCGCTGCACTACCATAAGGTGGACGTCGCCGCCGTGCAGACCGCGCTCGCCACCCGCCCGCGCGCCAAACTCTCGGACCTGCTCACCATACCCGTCGAAGCCAGCAACTGGGCGCCCGACGACGTGAAGCAGGAACTCGACAACAACGCCCAATCCATCCTCGGCTACGTCGTCCGCTGGATCGACCAGGGCGTCGGCTGCTCCAAGGTGCCGGACGCCCACGACGTAGGCCTGATGGAAGACCGCGCCACGCTCCGCATCTCCAGCCAGCACATCGCCAACTGGCTGCACCACGGCGTCGTCACCCGCGCCCAGGTCGAAGAAACCCTGCGCCGCATGGCCCTGGTCGTGGACAGGCAGAACGCCGGCGATCCCAGCTACATGCCCATGGCCCCAGCCTATGACGGCCCGGCCTTCCTCGCCGCCTCCGACCTGGTGTTCCAGGGCCGCATCCAGCC
>CAXTVW010000100.1:0-12745 GCA_964247675.1 uncultured Acetobacteraceae bacterium | reverse complement strand
CCCCGCTCTCGGCGGACGAGGCGTATTACTGGGTGTGGTCGAAGGCGCTCGCCCCGGGATACCTGGACCATCCGCCGATGGTCGCCCTGTGGATACGCATCGGCTGCGCGGTGGCCGGTGATACGGCGGTCGGCGTCCGGCTGCTCGGGCCGGTGTCGGCGCTGCTGGGGACCTTGCTGCTGGCGCGCGCGGCCGAGGATATGTGCCCAGGACGGCGGGCAGGGGTGGCGGCCGGAATTCTGCTCAATGCGACACTGGTCCTTGGCGTGGGCGCCGTGGTGATGACGCCGGACACGCCGCTGCTGTTCTTCTGGACGGCAGCGCTGGCGGCACTGGCGCGGCTGCTGCGCACCGGCCGGCCCGGCTGGTGGCTGGTGGTAGGGCTGGCGGGCGGACTGGCTCTGGACAGCAAATATACGGCCGCGCTTTTGGCTGCGTCCGTGGCGGTCTGGCTGCTGGCAACACCGGCAGCGCGGCACTGGTGGCGAAGCTGGCAACTCTGGGCCGGCGGTGTGCTGGCAGCGGCGCTGTTCGCACCGGTGCTGGTCTGGAACGCCGCGCATGGCTGGGTGAGCTTCGCCAAGCAGGGCGGCCGCACCGGGGACTGGCACCCTGCCCAATCGCTTCGGTTCCTCGGCGAGTTGTTCGCCGGCCAGGTCGGGCTGGCGACGCCGCTTGTCGCCTGCGTGCTGGTGGTGGGAGTCTGGCAGGCCTGGCGCGCGGCGCGCCGCGGCGCGGCTGGGGCGGCGTTGCTGGCCTGCGTGGTTCTGGTGCCGGCTGCGGTGTTTCTGGAGCACGCGCTGGGCGGCCGCGTGCAGGCGAACTGGCCGGCGGTGGTCTATCCCGGCGCGGTGCTGGCCGCCTGCTGCGTGGGCGCGGCGCCGGTGCGGTTCTGGCGCGTGGCGTCCGGGTTGGGCCTGGCGGTTGTTGCACTGGCCTACCTGCAGGCTGGCTGGGGGCTGTTGCCGCTGCCGCGAGCGGCCGATCCCACGCTGATCCGGCTCGCCGGCTGGCAGGATCTGGCCGGCGAAGTCTACGTGGCGGCGGCAGGGTCGCGCGCGGATTTCGTGGTGGCCGACGAGTATGGCCTGGCGAGCGAGCTGGCGTTCCGCATGCCTGGCGTGGTGGTGGGGCTGGAACGGCGCTGGGCGTTGTTCGATCTGCCGCCGGCAAAGCTTTCCGGGCAGACAGGCATACTGGTCCGCAGCGAGCGCGAATATGGCCCGCCAGATGTGCGGCCCTGGCTGTCGGTGACCCCCGTGGGGGTGATCGAACGGGGCAGGGGTCCGCGGGTGGCCGAGACGTATCGGGTGTATCGCGTGGTGGCGCGTGCTTCGGTGCCGGGCGCTGTGGTGCTGCCTGAGCGAAGAAAGAAAGCAGTTCTTTTTTGAAAAAAGAACCGAAAACCTTTTTCGCCCTATCGACGGCTGCCGGACAGGTCAGCGTCAGCTGGACGAAGGTTCTTCACTTTGTTCTTTCGAAAAGAAGGCTTTTCTTTCTGCCTTCGCACCTGCCGCATTAGAGCGCCCTTAAGAGCTCCCATGCCACACTGACCGAGGCGTGCAGCCTTGGTGGTTACGGATGGCGAAGAGCAAGGCGAAGGGCATCACCATCATCCGACGTGAGGAGGTGGTGGAAGAAGGGCATCACGGCGGCGCCTGGAAAGTGGCTTACGCCGATTTCGTGACCGCAATGATGGCGTTCTTCCTGCTGATGTGGCTGCTGAACGCGACCACGGAGGCGCAGCGGCGCGGCCTGGCGGATTATTTTGCGCCGAGCGCCAGCGTCAGCGTGCAGCGCTCCGGCACGGGGCGGCCGCTCGGCGGCGCTTCGCCGTTTACCGAGGGACTGGCGATTTCCGACCGCGGGACTGTGGCGGTGATGAACGCCAACGCGCCGCCGGTTGATGAGGACGATGACGGCAGCGATACGCTGGCGACGAAGACGGTGCATCAGGAAACCCAGGCAGGGCCAGGGCGAGTGGGTGGTGAGCCGGACGCCGGCGCCGAGGCGGCCCAGGCGCGCATGACTCCGCAGGCAACCCAGGCGCGAACCGCGGCCCAGGCCGAGCAGGCGCGGCACGCAAGCGAGGAAGCACGTCGCCAGGAGCAGGCAAGTTTCGCGCAGGCTGCCGACGAGATGCGCCGCGCGGTGGCGGCCGATCCGGAGCTGGCGCCGCTGGCGCGCCAGCTTGCGGTTGATCTCACACCCGAGGGATTGCGCGTGCAGATACGTGACTCGGACGGCTTGCCGATGTTCGCCAACGGCTCGCCGGAGCCGAACGAGCGGGCGCGCATTGTGCTGACTCGCCTGGTGCCAACCCTGATGCGGTTGCACGAGAAGGTGGCGATCGCCGGCTACACGGATGCCACGCCCTATGCGGGCGGAGCGGGGCGGACGAACTGGGATTTGTCCGCCGACCGCGCCAATGCGACACGGCGCATCCTGACCGAGGCCGGGCTGCCGGACGGGCGGATAAAGGACGTGACCGGGCATGGGGACCGCGATCCGCTTCTGCCGGCCTCGCCGGAGGCGGCGCCGAACCGGCGGATCGCGATCTTGCTGATCCGCTCGGCGCCGGCAGTGCATTGAGCGCGCGATGCTGACGCTCGGTGGCCTGGCCTTCCTGCTTGCCTGCGTGTTCGGCAGCTTCATCGCCAGTGGCGGCGCCATAGGGCCGCTGATGGCGTCCATGCCGTTCGAGCTGCTGACGATCCTGGGCGCGGCGATCGGCACGTTCATCATGGCCAATTCGATAACCGGCGTGAAGCACACCCTGGCCGGGTTTGGCATGATCCTGAAAGGCGAGCGCTTCAAGAAGACGGAATACGTGGAGCTGCTGTCACTGCTGTTCTTCTTCACCAAATTGGCCAACCAGCGCGGCGCCATGGCGCTGGAGCCGCACATCGAAAAGCCCGAGGAGAGCACGGCGTTCAAGCACTTTCCCAAGATACTGGCCGATCACCACACGACGGCGCTGGTGTGCGACTATTTGCGCATGATGGGCATGAACGCAGACGATCCTCACCAGATCGAGGATCTGATGGGTCGCGAGCTGAAGAAGACTCTGAACGAGGAGCTGCACGGCAGCCACGCGATACAGACGATGGCGGACGCCTTGCCGGCGTTGGGGATCGTGGCCGCAGTGCTGGGCGTGATCAAGACGATGGGCCACATCAACGAGCCGCCGGCGGTGCTGGGCGAGATGATCGGCGGTGCGCTGGTGGGCACGTTCCTGGGCGTGTTGCTGGCCTACGGGATCGCGGCACCCTGCGCCGCACGCATTAAGGGGATCGTGACCGGCGACGCGCGCTACAGCGATGTGATACGGGCGGTTCTGGTGGCCCATTTGCACGGCAACGCGCCGCAGGTGAGCGTGGAGACCGGCCGCAAGATGGTGCCCAACGAATTCATGCCGAGCTTCCAGGAACTGGAAGAATCGCTTGGAAAATTACAGGTTCCCACCTGAATGATGCAGGATTGATCGCCGACAGGGAACGAAAGTCTTTTGGTTCTTTTCTTCAGAAAAGAACTGCTTCCTTCCCTTCCTTTATCAAAAAATTAACCCCGCTCCCGTAACATAAAGCCATGGCAGACCATGGCGCATCCCCGGACGCAGAACCCAAGAAGAAGGGTGGCAAGAAGCTCCTACTGGCAGTGCCCGTCCTGCTGGTCGCCGTAGGCGCCGGCGGCTGGTTCAGCGGCATGATCCCCAAGATGCTGGGCCATGGCGCGACGGCGCCCCGCGCAAGCGGCGCGTCTGTCACCGAGGCGAAAGCGGAGCCGCCTGTGTACGTGGACGTGCCCGAGATCGTCAGCAACCTGAACGTGCCGGGCAAGCGGCCGAGCTACATGAAGCTGCACGCGAAGCTCGAAGTGGCCGCCGCGTCGGATGAGGCGGCAGTGGCGGCGGCGATGCCGCGCATACAGGACATGTTCCAGACCTACCTGCGAGACATGCGGCCGGAGGAGTTACGCGGTTCCGAAGGCAGCTACCGGTTGCGCGAGGAATTCATCAGCCGTGCGTCGCTGGCCGCAACACCGGCACGGGTGATGGACGTGCTGTTCGTAGAAATGATCATCGAATGAGCGAGGAGGAGGACGCACTCGCGGCAGCCTGGGGCGCCGAGCTCGAGGGTGAGACCGTCGTCGCCGCAGAGCCCGCACGCGTGCTCAACCAGGCGGAGATCGACAGCCTGCTCGGCTTCGATGACGCGCCAGGTGGCGGCGAGGCGGTCAGCGGCATGCAGCGCATCATCAGCTCCGGGCTGGTGTCCTACGAGCGTCTGCCGATGCTGGAGATCGTATTCGATCGTCTGGTGCGCATCATGTCCACCAGCCTGCGCAACTTCACCAGCGACAACGTGGAAGTCTCCATCGACAACATCGTCTCGCTACGTTTCGGCGACTACCTCAACTCGATCCCGCTGCCGGCGATGCTGGCCGTCTTCAAGGCGGAGGAGTGGGACAATTACGGGCTGATGGTGATCGACAGCGCGATGATCTACTCGATCGTCGATGTGTTGCTGGGCGGCCGGCGCGGCACGGCGGCGATGCGTATCGAAGGGCGGCCCTACACAACCATCGAACGCACGCTGGTGGAGCGCCTGATCCAGGTCGTGCTGGCCGACCTCTCGGCAAGTTTCGACCCGATCTGCCCGGTGACGTTCCGTTTCGAACGCCTTGAGGTGAACCCGCGTTTCGCGGCGATCTCCAGGCTGTCTAACGCGGCCGTGCTCGGGCGGCTCCGGGTGGACATGGAAGACCGCGGCGGCCGCATGGAGCTGCTTCTGCCATACGCAACGCTGGAGCCGGTGCGCGAGCTGCTGCTGCAGCAGTTCATGGGCGAGAAGTTCGGCCGTGACTCGATTTGGGAGACGCATCTGGCCGAGGAGCTCTGGAGCACGGACATCACGCTGGACGTGGTGCTCGATGAACAGATCATGCGGCTGTCCGACGTGGTGGCGTTCAAACCTGGTGATCGCATCCTGCTGAACACTTCGGCAGGTGCGGCGGTGCAGGTGCGCTGCGGGGCGGTGCGATTGTTTCAGGCTCAGGTCGGGCGGCGAAAGAACCACGTGGCAGTGCGTATCGATGGGACGCTGGAGCGTGGTGCGTTGGCGGCACCGGAATGAAGGAAACGAGCGAGGTCTTCTTTCTTGAAGAAAAGAAGCAAACAACTTTCGTTCCCGCTCACTTCGATCGGGCATTTTTCCGCAATGCGCCCGCTTGGCTGTTTCAATTATTTGCTAACCTGAGGAGCGCATGATGGGGAATGCGCAATGGCTGCTGGAATCGGCGCTGCTGATCCTGCTTGCGGCGACGCTTGTGCACGCGATCCGGCTGGAGCGCGCGCTCGGCGTGTTGAAACGGGACAGGGCGGTGCTGGAGGAGCTGGTGGAAGGATTTAACGAAAGCACGCGCCAGGCCGAAAGCGGCATCGAGCGCCTGCGCGGCGCGGCAGACGGCGCCGGCAGGCAGATGGCGCGGCAGATCGAGACCGGCCAGCGGCTGCGTGACGACCTGAACTTCCTGGCAGACAGGAGCGACAAGCTTGCCGAGCGGCTGGAACACGCCGTCCGCTCCGCGCGAATGTTCGGTGACGGTTTGGCGTTTGCGCCCAACACGCCTGTTCCTGCCGCGCCGGCTTTCGCCGAGCCGGTGCCGGAAAGCGCGCCGGCGCCGGTCCTGCGCAGCCAGGCCGAGCGCGAGTTGATGCGCGCGCTGCGCACGGTGCGCTGACATGCGGCTGAAAGCGCCCCGCCTGCTGACAACCACGATCGGCGCGATGTCCGCCCTGCTTGTGGTCAAATCCGTCACCCTGATGCAGGCGGCAGCCGAGGAGCCGGGCGGCGCCATGGCCGCACAGGCCGCGCCGACGCCCGCCCAAGCCAGGCCCGCGGAGCTCACCGGGACTGTAGGAAAGCCCGCCACGCCGGCTTCGCCCAGCACCGCGCCCGCGACCCCGCCGATGAGCGAAAGCGAGCGGTCACTGCTGATGTCTCTGCGCGAACGCCGGGAAGCGCTGGACGAGAGGGCGCGCGCGCTGGACCAGCGCGCCGCCGAGCTCGCCGCGGCCGACAAGCGGCTGGAACAGCGCGTGGCCGAACTCACCGCCTTGCAGACGCGGTTGGAAAGCCTCGAAGCCGGCAGACAGACGCGCCGCTCGGAGAACTGGGCCGGCCTGGTGAAGACCTACGAGGCGATGAAGCCGCGTGAAGCGGCCGCGATCTTCGACGCTCTGGACATGCAGGTACTGCTGCAGGTGCTGGACCGTATGCAGGAGCGCCGTGCAGCACCCGTGCTGGCTGCGATGCAGCCAGACCGGGCGCGGCTCGCCACCCAATTGCTGGCCGAGATGCGGACCCGCGCGATAACGCCGCCGGACGCGGCGGCACCAAACCCGATCCCGAAAGGATAAGGCTAAGCCATGGCAATCGACAGATCGATGAACGTCCTGATCGTGGACGACTACAAGACGATGCTGCGCATCATACGCAATTTGCTCAAACAGATCGAATTCAACAACGTCGACGAAGCGTCGGACGGGGCGGAGGCGCTGAGCAAGCTGCGCACCGGTAATTACGGCCTGGTGATCAGCGACTGGAACATGGCGCCGATGACCGGCCTGGAGCTGCTGCAGGAAGTGCGTCAGGACAATCGGCTGCGCGCCACGCCGTTCATCATGATAACCGCCGAAAGCAAGACGGAAAACGTGGTCGCAGCAAAGCAGGCCGGCGTATCGAACTACATCGTAAAGCCGTTCAACGCGGAAACCTTGCGCGAGAAGATCGAGAAGGTGCTGGCGCATGCGTGAGCATGCCACCCGGCCCGACGGAATATGTCCGGGCAGCCCGCAACACCACGACGTGGCGGTCGCCGAGCGGGTGCGTGCAATTTTGGGCGCTCGCACGCTGAGCGCCGCGGAGGCGGCATTGCTGACAGAGATCGAGGACCTGGCTGCGACCGTTGCAAGCACGCGCGCAGAAATCGCGGCCATGGGGGCCGACGACATCACCGCCAGCCACATTCCCTCCGCCACCGACGAGCTGGAAGCGATCGTGACGCACACGGCAGACGCGACCGACAGCATCCTGGGGTCCTGCGAGCAGCTGGAAGCGATGATGGGCCGCATGGACCGCGAGGACGCGCAGACCCTGCAGGACGCCGTCACCCGCATTTACGAGGCGTGCAGCTTCCAGGACATCACCGGCCAGCGCATCACCAAGATCGTGGCGGCGTTGCAGGCCATTGAGCGCAAGGTGGCGCACATCATAAGCGTGTTCTCGCCCGGCGGCCCTGGCGGGCGCGCAAGCCGGGCGCCATCAGCATCGGACTCGCTGCTGAATGGTCCGCAACTGCCCGACGCCGCTATGGGCCAGTCCGACATCGACGCCTTGCTGGCCAGCTTCGATTGAGCTGGCGTCGGCAGATACGCCATGCCGCCCTGGGCGGCATGGCCGCTTGGCTGGCCGGCGGATGTGCCTGGGCGCGCGCGCCGCTGGTGCAGCAGATGCGCAACGGCGCGTCCGACCGGGTGGTCATACTTGCGCGGCCAGGCCCGGGGCTGGCCATGCGCCAGGATGGCGCCACGCTCTGCGTGGACCTTCCGGCGGCCAGTGGCGAGGCTGCCGCCGATGTCCAGGGTTCGCCCGGCCCCTGGGTGCGCGCGGCGTCCGTCACGCCTGGGCACGTCCGGCTGTCTCTGGCGCCCGGCGCCAGGCCGCGTGTCCACGTGCTGGCGGACCGCATCATCATCGACGTGGACTCTGGCGTTCTGGCGCTGCCGCCTGGGCAATTCCGCCCGGCCGTGCTGGCCGAGCCACGCCCCGGCCGGCCGGACCAGCCAACCAGAACCGTCCTGCCGCCCGCCCTGCCAGTCATCCACTCAGCGCCTCCGGCATCAGCACCGCCCCAGCCGGCCCCGCCGCCGCCTCCTCCCCCTTCTCTGCAAGAGCAAGCGAGCCCGGTCGCGCCCTCGATCACCTTGCTGGCCGAAGACGGTACTCTTGGTGGCCCGTCCATTCTGCTCCCGGCCGCAAAGCTCACCGGCGCCGCTGCGTTCTCCCGCAATGGCGAGCTGCGCGTTGTGCTGGATGCGCCGGTCTCGCTGGATCTGAGCCAGTTGAAAGACGACGCGGTATTCGGCGGCGCCACCGAACGTCTGCTGCCGGATGGCAGCGAGCTGCGCCTGCGGCTGAAGCCCGGTGCCGTGCCGCGCCTGGTGCGCCGGGACGCCGGCTGGCAGCTGACGCTCGCCTCCGCACCGGGCCCGCTTCGGCTCATCTCCGGCACGGCGCATGCCGGCATACTGACGCTTGCGGCCGCAGATTCTGGTCACGTAATCGCCGTGGAGGATGACGCGACAGGCGGGCGCTTGCTCGTCGGCACGCAGCGTGCGGCAGGCCAGCGCGTGGTGGCACCCCACCGCGCTGCGGAGTGGGCCTTGCTGCCCAGCTGGCAGGGCGTGGTGGTTCAGCCGCTGTCAGACCGCGTAAGGCTCACCGGCAAGGAAGCCGGGTTCGAGCTGCTGGCAGACAGCCCGCCGGCGCTCGCGCTGCTTTGGCCGGACTCGCTGTCAGCCGTAGGCGCCGACGGCCGCGCGATGACGCGGCGGTTCGACTTTCCAGGCCTGCCCGCGCCCATGCTGCACGCCCGCCTGGCTGCCGCTTTGCGTGACGCCGCCATCACGCCGCCTGGCGCGCGCGCCGCACCCCGGTTGCGCGTGGCCGAAGCCATGCTCGCCTGCGGCCTGGATGCGGAGGCTGCCGCCGTCCTGCAGGTGGCGGCAACCGATGACCCGTCCATCATGCGAGACCCTGCCTGGCACGGGCTTTCCGCAGTGGCGACGTGGCTGTCGGCCCAGGCAGGCGGCGCTGCTTCCCCGCCTGTGGGGCCTGACGCTGCCAGCCTCGGCGACAGCGACGAGGCAGTGCTCTGGCGCGGCTTGTGGGGGACGGACCAGGCCGCATCGGCTGCGTCCGTCGGCGCGCGCTGGCGGCTTCTGCTGGCGTATCCTGAGGCGTTACGCCGCCGGCTTCTGCCTGCGGTGGCGGCGCTGCTGGCGCATGGCGGGCAGGATGCTCCGCTGCGCGAGCTTCTCGCCGCGCTACCGGACGCCTCGCTCGATCTGACCCGCGCCGGCCTGCTGCAGCGGCAAGGCAAACCGGAAGAATCGTTGCGTCTGCTTGACCGCGTCGCGGCGGGAGACGACAGGCTGGCGCGCGCGCAAGCGGCAGAACTCGCCATGGAGCAGCGTCTGGCGTCCGGCAAGCTGACCCAGGCTGCTGCAGCCGCGTTGCTGGAGAAGCAGATCTATGCCTGGCGCGGCGGCGAGCGCGAGTTGCGGGTACGCCTGCGCTCTGCCGGCCTGTACGGTGAGGCGGGAGACTGGCGGCAGGCCCTGTCGCTGCTGCGCGAGACCGGCACGCTGTTTCCCGAGTCGCACGATGCGATCCACGCCGCCGAAGTGTCCGTGGTGTCGGCGCTGCTGCATACGGACAAGGCGGCCAAGCTGGGAGCGCTGGATCTTGTGGCGCTGGCGGACGATGCGTCGCAGGTGCTCGGCGCCGCTGCAGCAGAGGCTGCCCTGGCGCCGCTGCTGGCCGATAAGCTGCTGGCGCTGGATCTGCCGGAGCGTGCCGAGCCGATTCTGCGCCGCCTGCTGGATCGGGCGGCGGGCGGGCAGGCGGAGCCGGAACTCGGGCTTCGTTTGGCAAGCCTGCTCTCAGACAAGGGCGATGGTCCCGGCGCGCTGGCGGTGCTGGACCGGTCCGAACGCCAGACGTCACCGCAGGACCTGGCGGAGCGCCGCGCGCTGCTGCGGGCAGGGTTGCTTGCCCGCGCTGCCAGGACGACGGACGCGCTGGCGGCTCTTGCGCCCTTCACCGACCGGCAGGCCGTGGAGGCGCAGGCGGGTCTGCGCGAAAGCCTGCATGATTGGAGCGGCGCCGAGCAGGCATTGCGCAGCGCGGCCGATGCGCCTGGCTCACCCGAGGCGAGGCAGACCTTGGCCCTACGCGCGGCCCGTGACGCCAGCGAAGCGGGCGACATGGCCGGCCTGCGGGCGATGCATGCAGCATATGGTCCGCTGTTCACCGGCAGCGCCAATGCCGGCCTGTTCGCGGTGCTGACGGCCGAACCGGTCGGGCAGGTGGGTGACCTGCCGCGCGCAGCAAACGAGCTTGCGGCGATACGCGCGCTGCCAGCCGCACTTACGGTGACCGCCGCCAGGTAACGATGGCTGCCCCTCCCGTCCAAGTCTGACGGTCTCGCCTGTGCCGATCGACAGAAATCTTTGACTGACTTGAATATTTAGCTTGCACAGGGGGGGGGTGGACCCTATCTCACGCATCCCGGCCCAAGGGGGCGAAAGCCCAACAGGTCATCTGCTGGTTTGGGGGTACGTGATGAACGCACTTGCTCAGCTGGGGATGGTCTCGGATTTCCCGAGCGATTGCCAGAACGAAGTTGTTTCCGACCCCGCGCGCGACGGAGAGGAACGGACCGACTATTTCGTTGAGAAGGACGGCATGAAGTTTGCCGGCACGCATCTTCTCATCGATCTGTGGGGTGCTCGGAATCTCGATCAGCCGGAGCTGATCGACAGCGCGCTGCGCGAGGGCGCCATCGTTGCTGGTGCGACGATATTGCACAGTCACTTCCATCATTTCACGCCGAACGGCGGCGTGTCTGGCGTGGTCGTGCTAGCTGAAAGCCACATCTCAATTCACACGTGGCCGGAACGCAATTTTGCCGCGATTGATATCTTCATGTGCGGCGTGTGCGATCCGCGGCGTGCGATACCGATATTGCAGGCGGCGTTCCACCCGGAGCGGACCGATGTGAGCGAGCAGAGGCGCGGACGAGTTAAGTAAGCAAGGCCTTCTTTTCTGAAGAAAAGAAGCAAAAGACTTTTGCTCCGCTGTCGCGGACTCACCGGCTAAGTCTGCGACAGCCCGAAAAGTTTTCAGCTTCTTTCGTCAAAAAGGTTGGCCTTTCTTCCTTCTTTCCGGAGTCCGGCCATGTGGTTCGAAGAGACGCTTTACCCGGCTTGGGGCCAGCGATTCCAAGTAACGCATGAGCTTGCGCGCGTTACCAGCGCTTTCCAGAACATCGTCATCTTCGACAGTGCTTCGCATGGCCGTGTCATGGTGCTGGATGGCTGCATCCAGATCACCGAGCGTGACGAATTCGTCTATCAGGAGATGCTCGGCCATGTTCCGCTGCTGGAACATAGCGACGCGCGCCGGGTGCTCATCATCGGCGCCGGCGATGGCGGCGTGCTGCGCCGCGTGCTGATGCATGCCAATGTCGAACAAGCAACGATGGTGGAGATTGACGGCGAAGTCATCCGTCTCGCACGCGAGTTCCTGCCGACCATCGGCGGAGAGGCATGGACCAGCAAGCGCGCCAAGGTGATCGTGGGCGACGGCATAGCCTATGTGCATGATGCAGCAGCAGAAAGCTTTGACGTGATTATCGTGGACAGCACCGATCCCGCAGGCGTCGGCGAGGTTCTGTTCAGCGATGAATTCTACGCCGATTGCGCGCGCGTCCTGACGCCGCGCGGCCTGGTGGTGAACCAGTGCGGCGTGCCGTTCATGCAAGGTGACGAACTGCGCGAGACCAGTGTCCGCCGGCGACGCTTCTTTCCGCACGTCACCGCCTATGTCGCTGCTGTGCCAACCTATGTGGGCGGCCTGATGGCGCTCGGCTTCGCTTCGAAAGACGCCAGCTTCAAGCGACAGGATGCGCAAACGATACGCGCGCGCGCCGTGGCCGCCGGCGTTGCCGGAAAGTCCGAATACTGGACTCCGGAAATCCACGTCGGCAGCTTCGACCTCCCGCCATACATTGCGAAACTGCTCATCTGATACCGATTTCGGCAAGCTGGTGCCTGATGACACATGACGTTGCCTTTGCATTGTGAGTGAAGCAAGCAGTCCTTTTTTGAAAAAAAGGACCAAAAAACTTTTGCTTCCCCGCATCTGCAGCGTTCACGCGCGTCAGAAAACCACGCAGGCTGCACATGCGGAGAAATAAAAGTTTTTTGCTTCTTTTTTTTCAAAAAAGAAGGCCTTGCTTCCTTCCGCTTTGGCGGACCAACACGATGACAGAATCAAACGACCTAACCCAGCCAACCCTCATCACTGCCCTGGCAAGCGGCCAAACCGTCGAAGCCAGCAGCAGCATCCCTGTGCCTTGGTGGAGCTTCACGAAAACGGCGCTGGCGGCGGCAGCACTTGCCCTTGTCGCGCGCGGCCGCCTGGATCTGGACGCGCCCGTATCGGACAGACCTTTCTCGTTGCGCCAGCTTCTACAGCACCGTTCGGGGTTGCCAGATTACGGTGCTCTGCTCGCCTATCACCAAGCTGTCGCCGCCGGCGATACGCCCTGGTCAGTGCCCGACATGCTGGCGCAGGCTGGCGCAGACAGGCTGATACACAAGCCGGGCGCGGCGTTCGCCTACTCCAACATCGGCTATTTGTTCGTGTGTCGGCTGGTCGAAGAAGCCTATTGCTCGCAAATCGCGGCGGCGATGACGGAGCTCGTGTTGGCGCCGCTCGGCGTGACCGAGGTGGCGTTTGCCGCTTCGCCGCAGGATCTGGTTCACACGGCCTGGGGTAACGCAGACCGGTACGATCCGGGCTGGGTCTATCATGGCCTGCTGGTGGGGCCGGCAAGCGAAGCTGCCCTCCTGCTGCATCGATTGCTGGCAGGCAATTTGCTGCCGGCGCCGCTG
>CAXTVW010000099.1:0-13038 GCA_964247675.1 uncultured Acetobacteraceae bacterium | reverse complement strand
GGGCCGGGCGTGGCGCTTCGGGGCGAGCCGCCGCGCGGGGCGGCTCCGGCCTTGCCGGCGGACGCGGTGCTTCAGCATGCGGCACCGGGCGCGGCGCCTCCGGACGCGCGGCTTCCGGACGTGGCGCCTCGGTCCGCTGGGCTGGCACAGGGTGCTGCGTCTCGGCGCGCCGTGGCGCGGGCTCCGCCGGCCGCGGCTCAACGTGGGCCGGCGGCACCACGGCGCGCGGCTCTACCGCGTTCGGCCGGGCCGCGCGGGTGGGACCGCCTGCTTCAGGGCGCGCCGGTTCGGCCGGGCGGGCCTCCTGGCCACGCAATGCCGGCGTGGCGCCCGGGCGCTCCCCGGCTCGCGTTTCCGGACGCTGTTCAGCCGGACGGGCCTCCTGGCCGCGCAAGGCGGGCGTGGCGCCGGGGCGCGTCTCTTCGCGGGCGTCCGGACGGGCCTGAGCCCCGGGGCGAGCGCCTTCCGGCGTCGTGCCCTGCGGCGTGCGGGCCGTCTCGCCCGGTGCACGCAATTCAGGGCGACCGACCGGCTGGTCCGGGCGGCTGCCAAGGCGCGCATCCGGCCGGCCGGCGCCGGGGTTGCGCAGCGCCGGCAATCCGCCCTGCGGGCGCGGCCCTGCAGCCGGCTCGCCAGGGCGCGCTTCGGTCCCACGAAGCGGCACCGGCTGGCCGGGGCGGCCTTCCACCCCGCGCTGCGCTGGCAGGGCTCCGGGTCCCACGCCGCGCTCACCGCGGCCCACCTGGGCTGCGGGTACGGCATGCACGCTCGGCGGCAAGGCGGCGCGGCGCAACGCCGGCGGCGCGCCCCGGTGCAGATCGGCCTCCGGCGCGATGCGCGGGCCTGCCATCACCCGAAGCGGCGCGGCGGGTGCGGCGATGTTGAAGCGGCGGGCGGCTTCACGCGGCAGGTTGGGTGTCTGCGCCGTCGGCACCACGGCCAGGCGGCCGACGAACGGGCGTGCATTCACCAGGGCGCCCGCCGGCAGCGGCCGGTACACCGCCTGTATCGGCCGGCCGGCGGCAAAAGCCGATTCCGGGACGACGGTCGCCGCGCGCTCGTTGATGAACACGTTGCGGTTGTTGATGGTCGTGTTGTTGATGTAGGTCGGCCCGCGCCGGATGATCGTCTCCGGCACGCCGTAGGGCGTGTTCAGCCGCGCGAAGTAGTTCGGCTGGCAGTGATACCAGGGATAGTACGGCTCGCGCGGCCCGAGCGGTATCCAGGCCGGGGCGTAGCCGCCGACGGCGAAGTTGATGGAGGCACCGGCCAGTGCGGCGCCGCCGACGTTTAGGAACGTCACCAGAGCGGGCGAATAGACCGGATAGGGCGAGCCGGCGCTCACCTCGGCCTGCGCCTCGCCGGGCACCCAGCCCCAGCGGTTCTCCACCTGCACCCAGCGGCCGTAATGGAACGGCGCGAAGCCCCAGCGGGCGTTGTCCACCCACGTCCAGCCCCAGGGATGTACGTAGGACCAATGGCCGTCGCGATACGGCGCCCAGTTTGCCGGCACGCTCTGCGGGTACCACACCTGGCCGTATTGCTGGGTCTGCGTGAAGCTGCCGTAGGTCTGCAGGTCGGCGGCGCCCGTCATGTACTGCACCTGCTGCGGCACGCCTGCCGCGAAGGTGCGGCGCGCCGGGGCGCGCAGCAGGCCCTGCAGGAACGCGTCCGTCTGGATCGCGCCGACCGAGCCCTGCAGCGTGTCGGTGCCGCCGATCGTTGCGGTCTGCTGCGGCCCTACGTCGAGCGCCAGGTTGGTGCCCGCCACGTGCGCGGCGCCTTCCACCACGGTCACCATGGTCGCGTCGTCGGTGTCGCCGGCCACGATCTCATAACGGCCGGCAGCGGTGATCTGCACGGCGCCGCGCGGCGTGTTTACGGTGACGTTCTGGCCCTGCGGCAGGCTGTGCAGCTCCAGGAACATCGCGCCCTGCGCCGCTGTGGTGGTGAACTGCGCCTGGTCGAGCTCGGTCACGTCCAGTTCGGTCGAGCTGGCAAGCACCACGCGGTCGTCGGCGATCTCCAGGCTCGCCTGGGCGGCGGGCTCGGTCCAGAATGCCTCGCCGTTGGTGACCGGATAGTTCAGCGTGGCCGGGCTCCATTGCGTCTCGCCGGCGGAGTGGAAGGAGACCGCCCCGGTCAGCGTGGCGACGCGGCCGGCCAAAGCCGGCGGGTTGGTGTTCGCGTCGCCGGCCTGGTCGGCGCCCGGCTGTTCGGCACCAGGCTGTTCGGCGCCTGGCGGGGGCGCGGGCTGCGCCATCGCGGGCAGGCTGGCGGTGAGGCTTAGGCTGGTCGTCGCCAGCCACATGCCAAGCCGCATCAGCCGAGTCTGAGAACGCATGTTGAGACACTCCATCTATCGGCGGACACCGCCTGCCACCATTCAACATTACGAACATGGCAGGATCACGACGGCGCCGGTAACGCGAGGTAACTAAGCCAATTTGGGCCGTGACATAGTGTGACATCGCACCGAACACGGTGTTTTTGCCGCTGACTTGGGGCAGCTTGCACCTAATCTTGCGTTATGAGCTCGGCCGGCCTGGACGGCAGAGAGGGAGAGACTGGTTATGATCGGACGTTTTGTGCGGCGGGCGGCTCTGCCGGTCGCCTTGATGGCAAGCACGCTGCTTGGCGGCTGTGTGTATCCGTATGGCGGCTACGCCTATCCCGGATACGGCTACGCCGGCTACCCGTATGCGGGATATGGCTACGGCTACGGCGGATACGGCTACCCCGGCTATCTGGGGACCGGCGTGTTCATCGGCGGCTGGGGCGGGGGCTTCTACCGCGGCGGCTATGGCGGTTTCTATAACCGTGGCTGGGGCGGCTTTGGCGGGCGCGGCTTTGGTGGCGGCCATTGGGGTGGCGGCTTCCATGGCGGCGGCGGTGGCGGCTTCCACGGTGGCGGCGGCGGCGGCTTCCATCACTGAGGCTTTGTGGCTAGACGACGGCGCGGCTGGCTAAGCCGCGCCGTCAGTAGCCGCGAGGACCACGCACTATGGAAGAGAGCCCGCCTCCGGAAAGTTCGCGCGGCCGGATCCTCGCTATACTGGTCATCGTGGCGCTGCTCGCGGGGGGAATGTGGCTGGTGCGCAAGCTCGGGTCTGCCAGCGCCTTGCAGGATTGTGTGGCGAGCGGGCGGCATGACTGCGGGTCATAGCACCGGGCGCCGGCCTGTTACACCGAGGCCCTCCCCGGCAATCAAAAATCTTTGCGGAAGGCGGGCTGTCGGCTAGACGCCATCGCCATGTCGATCGGCCACGACCGGAACCGGACTGAGATGCCCCTGCTGACCCGCGCGGGCGCCTCGTCCCTCAGCACCAGAAGCCATCCTGATTTGGCACCGCTGCTCGCCGCCTGTGGGGTGGGCAGCAAGCCTGTTGGTGC
The DNA here is from genome assembly GCA_964247675.1 of uncultured Acetobacteraceae bacterium. Lineage (GTDB taxonomy): Bacteria > Pseudomonadota > Alphaproteobacteria > Acetobacterales > Acetobacteraceae > BOG-908. The sequence continues at coordinate 9,645 of CAXTVW010000099.1, read as the reverse complement.
GGAGAGCGGCACGCCGGAGGGTTTCTGGCGCCGTTACCATTTCGAACATGCGTGGCTCACCGCTGTGGACAGCGTGACCGCGTTCACGGCCATGGTGCTGGCCGCCCGTATTGCCGCCAGCCAGCCAGCCTCGCCGGGTTCGGACCCGTATCCAGGCGTCGATTTCGCTGCGTTCCGCGCCGAACTGCCCGACATGGCGGCGTTGCTGCCGGCGCTGCGCGCCTTGGGGTTGCCGGTGGCGGCGGACATGCCCGGCACGGCCGAACGCGCGGCGATCGCAAACGCATGGAAGGTGGCGCAGGCCGTCGAGGCGCTGCTTGCCGGCGGCGGGGACGATCGGCTGACGCTCGATCCCGCCACAGGGCTGAACCGGTATGGGTGCGCCCCTTGGCCGAGACCGGATGTGATCGGCTTCGCGTCCTGCACCGCCTCCAGTCTGGCCGGACCGCAGTTCCACGCTGCCGAAATGGCCCGCAGGGACCTCATAGCGGCGGCATTGGCGTCCGGTCCGGATCTCGCTTTGGCAGAGGCCAGCGCTGGCGCGGCGAGACAGATACTGGCCCATTTCGGCGTGCTGGACCTGGCTGAGGCGATCCTGACCGCCTCCGGGACCGATGCCGCCCTGATCGTGACCGGCCTGCTTGCCGCAGAGCAGCCGGATGTTCCGCTCACCAGCATACTCGTCAGCCCCGCCGAGACAGGCAGCGGCGTGCCGGACGCCGTTCAGGGCCGGCATTTCTCCACCTGCACACCGTCCGGCCAGGCCGTGGCGAAAGGCGGCGGCCTGGAAGGACTGCAACACATGCCGGGCCTGGTCACGGTGGCACTCCGCCACGAGGATGGCACACCCTGCAGCGCGCAGCAGATTGCCGCGGCCTGCGAGACCGCGGTCGCCGCCGCCCTGCCCGCCGGACGCGCCGTCCTGCACGCGATCGACGGCTCCAAGACCGGCCTGACCGCGCCCGATCGCCCTACGCTTCTTCGCCTGTCCCGCCGCTTCGGCCGCGCGCTGGACATCGTGATCGACGCCTGCCAGGCGCGCATCGAGCCGGCCCTGGTGCGCTGGTACCTGCAGCAGGGCTTCCCGGTGCTCGTCACCGGCTCCAAGTTCTTCGCGGCCCCGGGCTTCTGCGGCGCCGTGCTGTTCCCGCGCGCCCGCCTCGGCCGGATCGCCGCCGGCGCGGTGCCAAACGGGCTGGCGGCCTATGCCGGCGTGACCGACAGCGTGGGCTCCCGCCTCTGCCCGGGGCTGCTGCTGCGCTGGACGGCCGCCTTGCATGACATGGCGGCGTTCGGCCGCCTGCCCGCCGATGAGGTCGGGCGCCGGCTGGACGTGCTCGGCCAGTCGATCGAGCGGGCGCTACGCCAGAATGACCGACTCCGCCTGGTGGCGGCCCCGCGGCCGAGCGGGCTGGGCTGGTCGGACAGGCGCAGCGTTTTCACGTTCATGGTGCGTGGCCAGGCTGGCTGGCTGGATGCCGCGCGCTTGCGTCCGCTGTATCTGGCGCTGCACGACGATCCCTCTGGCGCGCCCTGCCAAATTGGCCAGCCGGTGCAGCTCGGCAGCGCGGCGCAGGGCGGGTTGCGGCTGGCGGTGAGCGCGGCACAGGTTTGCGCGGGCGGCGATCAGGCGGAGGCGCTTGGGGCGGTGATCGGGAAGCTGGCAGGCCTGCTGGATCGGGCTGATGCGGCTGCGGTGCTGGAGAGCGCGGTTTTGGTGGGGTAGGAGGAAGGCAAGGAAGGCCTTCTTTTTTGAAAAAAAGAAGCAAAAAACTTTTGCTCCCGGCGCCGGCGTTGCGGCGCGCTCTGGTTCTGCCGGTGCGCGCTCTGGCAGGACCTGGGCGCATCCAAGGGCAGGCGGGGAGATAAAAGTTTTTTGGTCCTTTTTTTCAAAAAAGGACTGCTTGCTACGCCACCCCTCGCCCTCGTCCCAGCCTGAAGCCTCCGCGCCGCGCCCAGCCTGCCTGTTCGGGCGTGTCGATAGCCTTCAGCACCAGCTCCGTCCCGTCCGGCACGCATGCGCGTATCTGCCCCGCGGCCGCCATCAGCTCCGCCGAGCAGGCAAGCTGCACGAAATCCAGCCCGGCCTCGGCCAGATTGAGGAAGCGCAGCAGGGCCGGGCTGGCGTCGGCCAGGACCAGCCGGTAGCCGCGCGCCTGGGCGAAGCGGCGTGCGAAGGTGAAGCCGTCCAGGTCGGAAAGCAGGTCCGCACTGCCGACGTAGAGCAGCACCTCGCCGCGGAGTGCCACCGGAAGCGCCTCGTCGAAAGCCATGAAGCCTGCGGAGAGAATGGTTTCCACAGTGAGGTTGATCGCGAACGCGCCGCAGCCGCGCAGCTCCCGCGGCGAGCCGAGCATCGCCAGCATACGCCGGTCCAGTATCCTGGTGAGCCGGCGGAAGAGCCAGGGCTCCGCCTTCAGGTCGCAGTCCGGGCAAAGCTCCGCGGCGATCTCGGGTATGGCGAAATACCGCTCCTCCCAGGCGGGTGGGCCGGCCTGCCTGTCCAGCCGCAGCACCGGCCGCCAGCGGGAGAAGCGCGAAAGGTCTGCCTGGTGCAGACGCGCCTCGAGTTCGGCGAGCCTGGCGGCGTCCAGCCGCAGCAATGGTGGCGCGGCGACGGCCGGCGGCTCCGCATCGCTGATCTCGTCGAGCAGCCAGTCTGCCTGATGCGGCAGGTCATACAGCGCCAGGAGGCCGCCGATCTCCGGCACCGTGCCGTCGGGTTGCCCCGCCAGCAAGTGGCCGAGGGCGGTTCTCGCCTGGGCGAGTTCGGCGTCTCCGCCGTTGCGCCAGACGATTGCCAGGCGCCCGCGCGACAGCTCGAACATCTGTGCCCGGTCCGTCCCGGCCAGCGGCAGGACGGCTTCGCGCGCCAGGCGGATGTGGTGCGGCCGCGCCAAGGCCTGCGGCAGGCTGTTCGTGTGCAGGACGACGGCGCGACGGCGCGCACCCGCCCGCGCGCTCTGCTGCAGCACCTGCAGGAAGGCAGCCTCATCCTGCATCAGGACGGATTCCGGCCCGGCCAGCCGCCGACAGGGAGCAAAAGTTTTCTGGTCCCTTTTTTCAAAAAACGACTGCTTGCTTCCTTTTGCATCAAGCACCACCCCCAAGAAGCGCCGGGTTGCCGCATCCCGCCCGCCCCGGCAGCCCGAGTGCCGCCGCACGCGCGCCGCATTGCGCCAGCGTGCAGGCGGACGCGCTGTGGCAGCGCTGCATGCGCAACGCCGCCTGCACCCGGTCCAGGAAGGGGCCGGCAAACAGGCCGATCCCGTGCGCCTGCCCCCAAGCGAGCGCGGGCTCCCCGTCCACGCCGGCGAGCACCATGCGGGCGGGCGCCGCGGCGAGCAGCACCTGGCCTGAAGCGGCCTCGGCCTGAAGCAGGGCCGGCGACCAGGTTAGCACGACGAGGTCAGCACGCAGCGCGTCCAGCCGCGCCAGGTGCCACGCGGCCGGTTCCACCCGGTTGATCACCAGGCTGCTTCCGGTCAGCTTCAGCAGCCCGCGAGCGTGGTCCAGCAGGTCCAGGTCTGCGGCGGCTTCGAGCAGGGAGACGGCCACCCAGAGGCGCACGCCCGATGCGGCCGCCAGCTTGGCCAGCGCCGCAAAGGCCGGCGAGACGATCGCGGGCAGGCCGAGCTCGACGAGCACCGGCAGACCCTGGGTCATCGCCTGACGCAACAGGCGGAAGCGGGCCTGGAGGTCCTCGTGCAGCACGGACAGCAGCCGCGCATCCAGGATTGCCGCGAAATGGCGGAACAGGAACGGGTCGGTGATCGCATGGGAGACCAGTTCGCCCAGATGCAGGCGGTCCAGCCCGACGCCTATCTGCTGGAACGCGGGGGCGAGCCGGCGCGCGAGCGTCAGGCTGCGGTCCGCTGCGAGCGAGAGGCCTGTCTGCTGCCCGAGCAGCCCGGCCAGCGGCGCCTTGGCGATGATCTCCTGCAGCGCGGCCAGGCTGACGGGCTGGCCTTGCAGGGCAGCCTCCGGCGGCTTTGTGCCGGCGTCGGCGCGCGCCGCCAGGTAATCCGCCAGGCATGCAGGATCCTGCTCCAGCCGCCAGAAGGCGACCAGCTCCCCGCTATCCGGCGCGTCTATGGCGAACAGCCGCGCCAGGCTGGCCGGCAGATGGGCGGGCGCGTAAGGGTCCGCCGCCTGCTCCGGCCGGCACGCCGCGCAGAGCAGGACCAGGTCCTGGTTCGCCATGGCGAAGACCTGGCCGGAAAAACGCTGCGCGCATTCCTGCAGGAGCACCCGCGCCACACGCACATGATAGGCGCGCGGCGTGGGCAGCCGCGACAGGCGCAACACCACCACAAGCTTGCCCGCCGGCGCGCGCAGGGCGCGCTCGGCCGCTTCCGCAAGCTGGCGTTCGGCGCCGCGCAGCCGCGCCGCCGCATCGCCGTTGCGCGGCATGGCTGGCGCGCGCGGCGATACGTGGCCAGACTGCGCGGTCAGCATCCCGGCCGCCGGCCGATCGGAGCGCCCCGCCATTTTCCGCTTGGTGACATCGCGTGTAGTCTGCGGCGCACATGGTTGAACTATCGTTAGCGCCCGCTGTGCTGCGGCCAGGTCTGCGCGTTTATGCCATCGGTGACGTCCATGGCTTGCTCGACAGGCTGGTGGCGCTGCATTGGGCGATCAATGCCGACCTTGCGGCCTACCCCGTCACCGAAAGCGTGCTGGTCCATCTCGGCGACTACATCGATCGCGGGCCGGACAGCGCCGGCGTGATCTGGCTGCTGACGGGAAGCGTGGCCCCGCCCGTGACCCGCCGGGTGGACCTGCAAGGCAACCACGAGAGGATGATGCTGGGCGCCATCTCCGGCGACACCAGGGCGGCCGAGACCTGGGTGGAGAACGGCGGCGAGAAGACACTTGAGAGCTACAATATCCCGCCCGAAGCCGGTCCTGCGGAATGGGCCACGCTGCTGCCGCTGGCGCACCGCCAGTGGCTGAAGACGCGCCCGCTGACGCACCAGGAAGGCGGCTATCTGTTCGTGCATGCCGGCATCCGGCCTGGCCGCAAGATCTATCGGCAGAGCCCGGACGACCTGCTTTGGATACGCGAGCCGTTCCTGTCCAGCAAAGACAAGCATCCGTTCGTGGTGGTGCACGGGCATACGCCGGTCAGCGCGCCGGCGGTGCGCACGAACCGCATCGGGATCGATACCGGGGCGGTCATGGGCGGGGCGCTGACGTGCCTGGTGCTGGAGAGCAATCACATGCGGTTTTTGACGGCCTAGAAGCAAGCAAGGCCTTCTTTTTTGAAAAAAAGAAGCAAAAAACCTTTTCTCCCATGACGCTCGGCAGCTTCGGTGTTTCCGGAGGCACCCGGCTGGTGCGAACGCGGGGAGGTGAACGTTTTTGGCTCATTTCAGAAAAGAACTGCTTGCTTCCTTTCAGGCCACCGCCGCTTGTGCAGCCAGGCCGTCGAACAACTCCAGCATCACGCCGCGCCAGGTGGCTACGGGGTCGCCCTCCTCCAGCACCTCCGGCACGCCCACGCAGCGCAGCCATTGGAAGCAGCCGAACAGCGCGTAATCCGCGTAGCTCGGCTCCTCGCCGCCGGCGAAGGGCTGGCCGGCCAGCACGCGGCGCAGCGGCGTGAGCGTCGCGCGCAGGCCGGCAAGCTTTGCGGGCGCCGCATCGCGCGCGGCTTCCAGCGTGGTGCCCAGCCGAACCTCGCGGGATTGACGGAAATACGCCTGGTCGGCGGGGTGCAGCTGGGTGAACACGTATGACGCGGCGAAGGGGAACATCGCCGGCACCAGGACCGTATCCGCCCAGGCGATGATGAAGCGGGCATGCGCCTCGCCGCCGGCGCCGCCGAACAGGCTAGGCCCGTTCGTGTGGCGCTCCTCGAGATGAAAGGCGATGGCGGTTGAGTCGGCCACCACGGCGCCGTCGTCCACTATCACCGGCACCTGCCGGTTGTGCGGGGCGCCGGGCAGGAGCGACGCTTCGCTGAACCGCCAAGGCACGGTCTGCGGCTCCAGGCCCTTGTGGGCCATCGCCATCCTTACGCGCCAGCAATACGGGCTGAAACGCAGCTCCGAATCGCGCCCTGCCAAGTCGTAAAGTTCGATCAAACATTCACCTCCGGCCGCACTGCAGAAAACCACTGGCTCACCGGCTATGTGGCGTTAACATGGCCGTGTGAACATCCTTGCCCCACCAAAAGCCCGCCTGGCGGTCGAAGTCGTGCACGACCTCGTCTGTCCGTGGTGCTACCTTGGCATCCGACGGTTGCGCCGCACAATAACGCGTCGGCCAGACCTGCTGATAGACATCACCTGGCGGCCGTTCCTGCTGAACCCCGACATGCCACGGGGCGGCATGTCGCGGGGCGACTACGTGCTGCGCAAGTTCGGCGGCGAGGAACGCGCGCGCCGGATGTACGCCTCCGTCACCGAGATCGGCCGGGCGGAGGGCGTGATGTTCCGCTTCGAGCGTATTCGCCGCACGCCTTCGAGCGTAGATGCGCACCGCCTGGTGCGCTGGTCCGCCGGTTTCGGGCGCGCCGACGAGATGGTGGAAGCCGTGCTCGCGGCGCATTTCACCGACGGGCGGGACATCGGCGACATAACCGTGCTGACCGCGATCGCCGCGAGCTGCGGCCTGCGCGCCGCGGCCGCGCGCAGCTTCCTGGCGAGCACGGCGGAGGTGGACGGCGTGCACGCGGAGAACCTGCGCGCGCACCGGCTGGGAATAAATGGCGTGCCTTGCTTTGTGGTGTCGGGGTGTCATGCCATTGCGGGGGCGCAGGAGCCGGAGGTGATCGAGCGGCTGCTGGATGTGGCGGCGGCGGAGGCCGGGTAATTACCGAACAATCGCCGCCGGCCGAAGGTCTCGCGTAACAGCCGCATCTGCAAGCATTGGTGCTCCAGAAAACACCCAGGCGCTGCAAATGCGGGGAGCAAAAGTTTTTTGCTTCTTTTTTTCAAAAAAGAAGGCCTTGCTTTGCCAGACGCGTGTTGCGATCCGATGATGTTCCGCCCGCTATTCAGAACCGGCGGTTGGACAGCCTGACCCGCCCCGCCGCACTCTACGCATCCACTGTCCGGATCGCGCCATGGCCACCTACCGCCTGCATTACTTCCCCGAGTCGGGGAACAGCTACAAGCTCGCGCTGATGCTTACCCTGTGCGGGCAGGAGTTCGAGCCGGTCTGGACCGATTTCGGCGGCGGCGTCACCCGCACGCCGGCGTGGCGCAGCGCGGTCAACGAGATGGGGGAGATCCCCGTGCTGGAACAGGACGGCGAGCGCCTGACGCAGACGGCGCCCATCCTGCTGCGCCTGGCCGACACGTATGGCCGGTTGCACGCGATCACGGAACGCGAGCGGTTCGACATCCTGCGCTGGCTGTTCTGGGATAACCAGAAGCTGTCGGCGGTGATGGCCGAGTATCGCTACCGGCGGGCTTTCACGCCTTCACCGAAGGCGGTTGTGCTGGCGCATCTGAAAACCAGGCTGGACGATTCCCTCGGCATTTTGGAACGACACGTGGCCGAGCACGCCTTTGTCGCTGCGGATCGCGCGACCGTGGCCGATCTGTCGATGATCGGTTACCTGTGCTTTCCGGCGCATGAGAGCGGGTATGATCTGGCGGATAGTCATCCCGCGATCGTCGGTTGGCTTGGGCGGGTGTCGGCGCTGCCTGGGTGGAAGGCGCCGTATGACCTGCTGCCTGGGCAGCGGTTGCGTATCTACGTTTGAGGCCAGCGGCGCGTCTCGAACGCACGGTGGCCCCGCGCCCTAGCACCGCGGCCAGATGCCCCAGGAGATGCCGAAGCGCCGCAGCGTCAAACAGATAAAAGTTTTTTGCTTCTTTTTTTCAAAAAAGAAGGCCTTGCCTGCCCTAACTCCCCCCGGCCGAAAGCCCGGCGTTACGCGTGTCCGAGTAGAACCGGCAGCTGTTCTCCCCGCCAGGCACGTAATTCGGGCAGCCGATCGCATCCACGCGGCCGGGCTCCGGCACCGGCACGTGCGGCGGCAGGTCGCCCACGATCGCCTGGCCTATGCCGATCGCGCCCGCTACCGCGGCTGCGTTCTGGCCGGAGGCTGCGGCGGCGGCACGGAAGGCGTCATGGCTGCTGTTCCAGACAACGGCGGCGGTCAGCAGGGCGGAGGGCTTCACCGCGGGCGAGGCGCCAAGGACGATGCCCATGCCTGGCGCCACGCGCCCGGTGCCGAACAGGTTCTCCATGGTGATGGCGCAGGCCACCGCGTCGCCGCGCCGGTCGATCACGACGAAGCTGGTGGAGGCCGGCAGGGCGGGCAGCGTGCCGGAGGATGGCGGGTTCTGCAGCAGCGTTAGCGGGTTACGGCCAGCCTGGCCGGAGCGCCAGGCGGCCACCGCGCCGATCGAGACGTCCGCCATCGACTGCGTCACCGTGTGGGTGCGCAGGTAGTCCAGGTAGGCGGCCGCGGCGCCCAGGCCGCCATCGGCGGGCGGCGGCAGGAAGGCGGCCTGGTCGTCGCCCACGCGTATCACGATGGGATCGGCCAGGATCGGCGCGCTGCGGCGCAAGTCAGCGGCGCTCACCGGCCCGCCGGCGAGCCGGCTTGCCTCCTCGAACCGCTTGGACATCAGGCCCGTGTAGAGGTCGCCCACGCCCACCACGGCGAGCTGGTTCAGCGTGGCGCCGAGATCGGATTGCACCAGCCGGGCACCTTCGACCAACGGCTGGCCGTTCGGAGCGAAGATCGCCGCCGCGTTCGGGTCGCCAAGCAGCGGGCCCTGCACCTGGCCGAGGTCGCGCGCCAGTGCCCGGGAGATGGAGAAGCCGGCATCGGCCGCCTGCCGCGCCGGGGCGATCAGCGAGCCGAACGGTTTTGAGCCGTACTGCGCGGCCAGCAGGTACATGCCGCGCGCCAGCATCGGCACGGAGGCTGGCCGGTCGCCGGCGTTCACCGATGGCGCCCGGGGCGTGAACATGATCGCCTGCGGCATGCCGTGTCCGGGCGAGGCGGCGCCAGGCTGGTAGGCGATGCAGGCGCCCCCGGCACCGAGCGAGGCGCGCGACGGCAGCGTGGCGGAGAGCATAAACCCCAGCGTGACGGCCGCGTCTGCCGCGTTGCCGCCGGTGGCCAGGACTTCGCGCGCGGCGAGGGCGGCCAGCGGCTCGTCCGCGGCCACGCCGCCGATGAAGCCTTTCAGGTGCTCGCCGGGGTCGAGCGGGCCGCCCAGCAGGGTCTTGCTGACGCTGTGTACGGTGCTGTGGACGGTCTCGCAGCCGCCACCCAGCAAAGACAGGCCAACGGCCAGCAGTATTCCTTGCCGTGTCCGGCCGCCCACGCGTGTGCTCACCGGTGCTGATGCTCCGCCCTGAAAACGAGGGGTGGAATAGGCGTGATCCTGTAGCGGGGCAAGGAAGCGGTTTTGCCCCGGCCGGGGCGGGAAGCAAGCAAGGCCTTCTTTTTCGAGAAAAAGAAGCAAAAAGCTTTTACCTGCGCTGACGCGGAAGGTTGAAGCGCACGCCTCAACGACGCGCACCCGACGGAGATAAAAGTTTTTTGCTTCTTTTTTTCAAAAAAGAAGGCCTTGCTTCCTTTCTTCCTCCCCGATGCTACACCGAGCCTCAACACTACCGAGGCACCCATGCGCCGCGCCATCCTGCTAGCTGCAACCCTTCTCTTCAGCG
>CAXTVW010000098.1:5591-13263 GCA_964247675.1 uncultured Acetobacteraceae bacterium | reverse complement strand
TTTTGGTTCTTTTTTTCAAAAAAGAACCGCTTGCTTGCTCAAAACGCCACATGGCCGAAAATGGCGGTGAGGATGGCGTAGGCGGCTCCGCCGACCAGGAAGCCTACGAGGGTGCCGTTCATCCTGACATATTGCAGGTCTCTGCCCACTCGCAGCTCGATGCGATCCACCAGCGTGGCGGTGTCCCACGAGCCGACCACATCGCCTACAAAAGAGGCAATCTGCGTTTGCGCCGCAGGCAACAGGCGCACCACCAGGCGCTCGGCCGCGCGCTGCAACCTTGCACCCGCCGCAGGATCGGTGGCCAGCATCTCGCCCAGGTTACGCACCGCGCCTTCCAGCAGCAGGGCCGTATGGCCGTTCGGCCTGGCCGCGTCCGCCTCCAGCGCCGAACGCAAGCGAGACCACACATCCAGGCTCCAGGTCTGCACCGTCTGGTGGCCGACGATACGCCGTATCGCCCGCCCCAGCTCTGCCGCACGCTCCGGATCTTCCTCCATCAGCGTGATCTCGCGCCGCACCCACACGTCGAACGCCTCGCGTATCTCCGAGCCGTCCGGATCCATCTTGTCCATCTCCGCATTCACCGTGGCCAGGAGGCGGGTGGCGATACTGGCGCCCAGCGCCCAGCCCATCAGCCTACCACCCTGGTCGCGCACCCGTTCCTCGATCATCGTCCGGAGCTGCGCCTCCTTCTCCAGCATGCCGCCACGGAGCCTCACCAGGATGAACCCGAACACCTCCTGATGGCGCCCGCCATCCACCAGGCCGCGCAACGCCCGCGCGAGGATACGCCCCGCCGCCGGCCCGCCGATCATCCTGGGCAGCAGCCGGCCGAGCACCCGCCTGGCGCGGCCGTCCTCCACCGTTGCCAATATCCTGGGCAGATAGCGGGACAGCGTGCGCGCCAGCGGCTGCACCACCTCGTCGTTGGTCAGCAAAGTGCGCAACAGGTCGGCCACATCCAGACGCCGCATCAGCCGGCCGACTTCGTCCTCCGTCACCACATGCCGCGCGAAGAACCGCCCCAGCGCCTGCCCCAGACGCACCTTTTCATGCGGGATGATCGCGGTGTGCGGGATCGGCAGGCCGAGCGGGTGGCGGAACAGCGCCGTCACCGCGAACCAGTCGGCGATGCCGCCTACGAAGCCGGCCTTCGCGGCGGCTTGCAGAAGCTGCGTCCAGTAGTTGGCGGGAAGGTAGAAGCTGCCGATGGTCAGCGCGGCCATCAGCAGGAGCAGGAAGGTGGCGAAGGCCTTGTGGCGCGCCAGGGAGTGGCGGGCTGATGCGTCTGGATCGGACGGGGTCAAGGCAGGAAGGCCTTCTTTTTTGGAAAAAAGAAGCAAAAAACTTTTGTCAGTGCTGACGCGGGGGCGGCAGGTGCGCGTGCAGGGCGGCGGGCGATTGCTTCGATCTCTATGCGCATTCTCGGGTCGAACAGGTCGGCCACGATCATTGTCGCGGCGGGTGGCGACGCGCCGAACGCCGCCCGCAGCACCGGCCAGCATGGCTCGAAATCGGCCCGGTCCGGCAGGATGTAGCGGACGCGCACAACGTCTGTCAGGCTGGCCCCGGCTTGGGCCAGGGCAGCCGCAATGTTGCCCAGAGCCTGCCTGGCCTGGGCGGCCGGGTCGTCCACGATGGTCATGGTGGCGTAGTCGAAACCCGTGGTGCCACTGACGAACACCCACGCGCCACTCACCAGCGCGCGGGCGTAGCCGATGTCACGCTCGAAGCTGGAGCCGGACGAGATTACCCGGCGAGTCACTTCCCGCAGGGATACGCCTTCTGCAGCGCCAGCCGCGTAGCCTTTTCGGCTACGTCATGTTGCGCCTGAGGGTTGGACCTGAGCCATTGCACGACAACATCGCGCAGCTCGGTTCCCGTTACAGAGTTCGGAATACACGCCAGTGCGTGATCCTTGCCGCTGGCACGTATCGAGTCGGAGAACCCGTCCAGGTAGGCATCGCAAACTTCGGTTTGCTTGCCGGTGCATGCGGTCAGGAGGGTTTTCGCGCCGACATTAGACGCGCGCTGCGCGTGGGCAGTGCCAGCAACCGCTAAGCAGGCGAGCACAAGAGCAATCTTCTTCACTGGGCTATCTCCACCGAAAACCGTTCGATCACCGTGTTGGCCAGCAGCCGGCGTGCCATCTCCTCCGCCTGAACGCGCGCAGCGTCCGGGTCGGCGGCCGTCAGTTCCAACTCTATCACCTTGCCGGCGCGCACTTCGCCCACCCCGGAAAACCCTAGATTGCCCAGCGCATGGCCGATCGCGCGCCCTTGCGGATCGAGCACGCCGTCCTTCAGCATGACCGTCACCCGCGCCTTCACTGCATCAGCTCCGGGCCCTTCATGTCCCGCATCCCCGCCTCCGGCAAGATTCCCAGCCGCTTGGCCACTTCCTGGTAGGCCTCCTCCACGCGCCCGAGGTCGCGCCGGAAACGGTCCTTGTCCATCTTCTCGTTGGTCTTGACGTCCCACAGGCGGCAATTGTCCGGGCTGATCTCGTCGGCCAGCACCACGCGCATGTCCTCGCCTTCCCATAGCCGGCCGAACTCCAGCTTGAAGTCCACCAGCGTGATGCCGACGCCCAGGAACAGCCCGGTCAGGAAGTCGTTGGTGCGCAGCGTCATCGCCACGATGTCGTCCATGTCCATCGTGTTGGCCCAGCCGAACGCCGTGATGTGCTCCTCGGCCACGATCGGGTCGCCCAGCGCGTCGTTCTTGTAGTAGTACTCGATGATGCTGCGCGGCAGCCGCGTGCCTTCCGGGATACCGAGGCGCGTGCAGATGCTGCCGGCGGCCACGTTGCGCACCACGATCTCCAGCGGGATGATCTCCACCTCGCGTATCAGCTGCTCGCGCATGTTCAGCCGGCGGACGAAATGGTTGGGTATGCCGACCTCGGCCAGGCGGAGCATCAGATACTCGCTGATGCGGTTGTTCAGCACGCCCTTGCCGGTGATGATGCCCTTCTTGGCGCCGTTGCCGGCGGTCGCGTCGTCCTTGAAATACTGCACGAGCGTGCCTGGCTCGGGTCCTTCGAACAGGATCTTCGCCTTTCCCTCGTAAAGCTGCCGACGCCTGGCCATGGGATGGGTCCTCCGTATGCTGGGCCTATAGCAGCAAAGCGTGCGCCTGCCAGGGCGGGGGAATGAAAAGGCAGAAAGGCCTTCTTTTTTGAAAAAAAGAAGCAAAAAACTTTTGCTCCCTGTCGGCGGTCAGGCGGCCGGCGGAGCGCTCGTATCTACGGGTGCGAAGGCGGCGGGGATTTTGGCCGCGGAGAACAGGGCGCGCTCTCCTAGTGCAACAAGGCTGGTTGTCACGGTTCCGAAGCCTCCGGCTTCAGGCACATAAAGAGCGGAGTCCCGCGGCCCCTCGGAGTCCGCCAGAATCACCGGCCAGGTAGACCAGTCCGGCGGCGTCGGCAGGGGGGCTGCGCGGAAACGCGGCAGGTGGCGCGCCACGCGCGGGCTGGCGAAATCATCCGGATCGTGGGCCGTCACCATGTGTATGCCGGGCGCCAGGTGCTCCGCCGTCACCGCGCCCTCGCCTGTGCCGCGCAGGAAGAACGCGCCGGTCCGGTCGGCCACGACAAGGTTGAAGCTGCGCCAATCGCCGCCGTCCAGCCCAACCAGGCGCTGCACCGCCGCCTCGGCCGCAGAATGTTGGAGCGCCAGCAACGGCAGTTCGCCGCGGCTGCGCTTGCCCGGCGTCGGCCCCAGCGTGCCGGGGCGGTTCAGCACGGTGGCCACCACGCCGGCATCGTTCAAGCCAAGCCAGGTGCCGCCGCTCAGCGTGTCCAGCCCGGCCACCACGTCCGGCTGCTCCGGCCAGTGCCTGGCAGGGGGGAGCCACGGCCGCGCCAGCATCTCGTCGCGGTTGGCCGCCAGGAGTAGGGGCCAGGCGCTGGATGGCTGCGTCGCGATGATGACGGTGCACATAAGCAAGCAGTTCTTTTTTGAAAAAAAGAACCAAAAAACTTTTGGTCCGCTGTCGCGCGCGGTCGGGACAGCCCGGCCTAAGGGGACAAAAATTTTTTGCTTCTTTTTTTCAAAAAAGAAGGCCTTGCTTACTTAGCTTCCGCCGCCCGGAACACGTTGAAAGCCCGCACCCGATTGGTGTACTTCCGCCAGGCGGACGTACCCTCATACCGCGCAAACGCCGGCACCTTCTGCTTGCTGCCGCGCATCAGGCTCTTCGGGCTAGCCTTGGAAGCCGTCTTGGCACTCGCAAGCCACTCGGGCGAAAGCACGGTGGTGGCCGTCAGCTTCCCGGCGTTCGGAATAGTGCCCGCGCGCATGGCGCGACGGAGGACGCGTATGGTGACGCCGAGGTGGCGCGCGGCTTCGGGGAGGCCCATCGGGGCGGCAGTGTCGCTCATTGCAGGTAATCCGGTTCGGTTCTGACCTTCTCTCACCACCGGATGGCCTCGGGGGCAAGGGGCGGGACGCGGCTCAGCCCGCCGTGCCGAACACGCTGGCGAAGATGTGGTCCACGTGCCGCAGGTGCAGTGCCGGGTCCATCGAGGCGGCCAGTAGCGCCGGGGGCACACGGCCGGCCACGTCCGGGTCGGCGGCCAAATTGTCGGCGAAACTGCGGTTGCCTGGTTGGCCCAGTGTGGTCCAGGTGGCCATCGCGTTACGCTGGACGATGCGGTAGGCGTCCTCACGCGAGATGCCGGCGCGGGCCAGCGCCAGCAGCACCTCGCCGGAATGCACCACGCCCCCCAACGATTCCAGGTTGGCAAGCATGCGGTCGGGATAGATCAGCAGCTTGTCGATCATGCCGGTGAGCCGGGCCAGGGCGAAGTCCAGCGTTACAGTTGCGTCCGGGCCGATGCCGCGCTCCACGCTGGAGTGGCTGATGTCGCGCTCGTGCCAGAGTGTCACGTTTTCCAGCGCCGGGATGGCGGCCGCGCGGACCAGGCGGGCGAGGCCGGTGAGGTTCTCGCTGAGCACCGGGTTGCGCTTGTGGGGCATCGCGCTGCTGCCCTTCTGGCCGGGGTGGAAGAACTCCTCGGCCTCGCGCACTTCGGAGCGCTGCAGGTGGCGTATCTCGGTGGCCAGCCGCTCGATGCCGCTGGCGATCACCGCCAGCGTGCAGAAGAACGCCGCGTGGCGGTCGCGCGGGATGATCTGGGTGGAGACGGGCTCCGGTGCCAGGCCCAGCGCACGGGCCACATGGGCTTCGATGCGCGGGTCGGCGTGCGCGTAGGTGCCGACGGCGCCGCTGATCGCGCACGTGGCAATCTCCTTCCGGGCCGCTACCAGGCGCTCGCGGTTGCGGGCGAACTCGGCGTAGTGGCCGGCGAGCTTGATGCCGAAGGTGGTGGGTTCGGCGTGTATGCCGTGGCTGCGGCCGATAGTCAGTGTGTGCTTGTGCTCGAAGGCGCGGCGGCGCAAGGCGGCCAGCAGTTCGTCGAGGTCGGCCAGCAGGATGTCGGCGGCCTGGGTGAGCTGGACGGCGAGGCAGGTGTCGAGCACGTCGCTGCTCGTCATGCCGAGATGGACGAAGCGGCTGTCCGGCCCGATCTTCTCTGCGAGCCAGGTCAGGAAGGCGATCACGTCGTGGCGCGTCTCGCGCTCTATCTCGTCGATGCGTTCCACGTCTGCCGGGCCCATGGCGGCCAGCGCCGGTTCACCGCGTTCACGTATGTTACGGGCCGCTTCGGCGGGGATTTCGCCAAGCTCGGCCATGGCGTCCGCGGCCAGGGACTCGATGCGGAACCAAATGCGGTAGCGGTTCTCGGGCGCCCAGATGGCGACCATGGCGGGGCGGGCGTAACGGGGGATCATGCGGGGTGGTATCGGCGATGAAAGGAAGTAAAGAAAGCAGTTCTTTTTTGGAAAAAAGAACCAAAAAACTTTTGCTCCTCCGCTCGCATCGCGGCCTCGTCTGGTCCTGCCGGCATCCGCGTTGGCAGAAGCAAGGGTTTTCGCTTCCTTTTTGAAAAAGGGCTTCCTTGTCTTCCTTACTCGCGCTTCTTCAGATCCTCCTCATCGACGTAACCCTGGCCGGCGACAACGCCGTCGTCATCGGCCTGGCTGTCGCCGGCCTTCCCGAAACACAGCGGAAGCGGGCGCTCGTCTCCGGCATCGGTGCCGCCACGCTGATACGCGTGGCGCTTTCCGCGATCGCGATCCAACTGCTCGCTATCGTCGGCCTCACGCTGGCCGGCGGCCTGCTGCTGCTCTGGGTTTGCTGGAAAATGTTCCGGGAGCTATACGACCACCGCACCGAGGCGGGGCAGAGCGTGACCGGCAAGACCGGGTGGCAGGCGATACGGCAGATCATAATCGCCGACCTCTCGATGAGCCTGGACAACGTGTTGGCGGTGGCCGGTGCCGCGCGTCAGAACGTCTGGATCATGGCGGCTGGCCTTACCCTGTCTGTGATATTGACGGGCGTAGCCGCAGGGCTGCTCTCGCGGCTGCTGGCCAGGCATCGCTGGATTGCCTGGCTGGGGCTCGCGGTCGTGCTGTTTGTGGCGATCGAAATGATGGTGTCAGGCTCGGGTGAGGCTGCACCGGCGATGGCCGGGCTGCTGCTGCGGTTGCCGCGACTGCATTACGATGCGTCGCTTCTGGTTCCGCTATGATGTCGCGGCGGTTCTGGTGTCGTCTCTGGAGCAAGGAAGGCCTTCTTTTTTGAAAAAAAGAAGCAAAAACTTTCATTTCCCACGCATTTGCGGAGTGCGCGTCTGATTGGACGAATACGAACGCTGCAATCGCGGGATTATCCGGGGAATGCATTTCGGCATTCCCCGGACTGCCAGGCTTAAGTCGTGGCGCTGACGCTCGGCAGGATCAGGTTCGACGCCGAGAGATCGGTGACGCCATAGAGCTGGATGATGTCGTTGCCGCCGGGGTTCGGCACGGTGATCACCGTGCTGCCATCGACGGTGGAAACGTCATTGGCGAGGAACGAAGCTGCGCTCACCGAGCTTCCGAAGTTCTGCAATTCCAGATAATCGGAGGCCGTATTGAACCCGATGACCACGTTCGTGCTGCCGCCGGCGGTGGCCGCATCGCTGATGCCATATACGTCGTTGCCGGTGCTGCCGAACACAGTGCTCTGCCCCGTGCCGAACTGGATGTACTCGTTTCCGGTGCCTGCCACCACAGTGTCGTTGCCGGCACCGAGGAAGTAGTTGGTCGTGCCGCTAGCACCCGCGCCGAACAGCGTCGTGTTGCCGTCGCTGGCGACAAGCGTCGTTGTGCCAGCGCCGCTCGCCACGAGCAGGTCGTTGTTGCCACCGCCGACCAGGTTGGAATTACCGGTGCCGGATACCAGGACGTTGCTGCCGGCATAGCCGCCGAAAGCAGAAAAGTCGCCGGTCGCGCCGTAGGCGGTCACGGAGCCTGCGCCGCCATAGACGTTGGTGTTGCCAGCGCCGGCCACCGAGCTGGCGATGATCGCGGCGGTGCCACCGGCGCCGTCATACTCCACCGAGCCTGTACCGGCAAAGATCGTAGCCGCGCCGGCGCCGTTCACCGTTGCAGCACCGCTGCCGCCGACGATCGTGTCGGACCCTTCGTTGGCCACCAGCGCCGTGCCGCTGCCCAGGAAGATGTGGTTCGAACCGAGGCCGGCTGCGATGCTGGCGTTGCCGCTGTCCACGGCAATGTTGTTGCCTTCAGTCCCGGACGCTGCAGCAAGCGTCTGCA
>CAXTVW010000098.1:0-5491 GCA_964247675.1 uncultured Acetobacteraceae bacterium | reverse complement strand
CCAGCCACGGTGTCGATGAGGAGGTAGGTGTCGGCCTGGGCTGCCACCGGATCGGTGGAACCATCCGATGTCTGCATGGCCGAGTAGGTGAATGAGCCAACACCCCCAAGGGTGTTCACGCCGTCGAAGACGTCCGCGCGTACTTGCGCGCCTGCGGTCAGTGTTCCAGACATCGTAGATTCCTGTTCCTGATTGTTATGGCCGAACGTGCGTGCCGGCTTTAGGTTACGGTGTTGATGGCGCCATTTACGCCGTTCGGGAAGAACCCGCCGCTCGTCGTGCCAACGCCATTGCCGAGATAAACCACGTTCAGCACCTGACCGGTAGTTCTTGTGAAAGCAAGTGCAGTCGAATCTGCGTCAACAATGGCCGCCAGCCCGTTCGAAGTCAGCACACCATGGTCAGGAACCGGCATGGCGCCATTGGTGGTGACCGCATCGGACGCTTTCGCGCGCAGGGCTGCTATCGCGTTGGATTGCGAGGCAAAGCCGCCCAGATATAGGCGCGTGCGTATCTCGCCGGCGTGATAGGCTTCGACCGCGAGTATTTGTGCGGCCGTGGTAAGATACGCTTTGCTGGAGATATATTGCGCTGCACCAGCATACGCACTGACGCCGACGTCCTCGAATATAAAGGCGCCGAGCAGGAAGTTTGCCTCGCTCGCGAACGGATTGAAGCCGGAACCCAGTCCCGCAGCTTCAGCAGCGGCTGCAAAGCTGTTTGTCAGATCGATGGCCGGCTCGGCCACGGCTGCGGAGTCGAGCGCCTGGCGCAACAGCTTGACATGCGCCTTTTCGTCCATCGCAATTTCGTAAGCGAGTTGGTACGTCGAGCGCGACTGAAACGCGACCCTGGTACCGCCGGTGACGGGTCCACCCTTCCCGCCCACGCCGTTTGTGCCGACGCCGTTGCCATTAAGGCCGGTTCCGGTAACGGCGCGCAGGTAATACTCGGCCTCGAGATACTCGAGGTTAAGCGCGAAGTTGAGGATTTCCGGGTCGGTCGGCGCGGTCTGCGCATCCGCACCCGTCACCTTCATCGCAAAGGCGGTAGCGACGGCGCCGAGGCCGGCAGTGCGCAGAAGCTTGCGGCGCTGCAGCAAATTCGTCCAGGACGATTCCATTATAGTTAAACTCCTTTTGGAAACTTACCCCGGCAGGCGAAAACAAGCCGCAGCGAGGAGCGACAGAGTGCCGCCTGTCCAATACGTGGAGCAAGTATTTGAGATGCAGATCGTTACAGATGGCGACTCAACACTTTTGTGATTGACGCAGGTCGCATGTTGCCGTGATCGGCGCTTGTGACCCGTAACGTTGGCTGCTTACAGCAAACCTTCCTTGCGGAAACTCAACCAGACGCCGTTTCCAACGATCACATGGTCATGCACGGTGATGGACAGCGTCTTGGCCGCCTCCACGATCTGCCGGGTCATC
Organism: uncultured Acetobacteraceae bacterium; assembly: GCA_964247675.1. Lineage (GTDB taxonomy): Bacteria > Pseudomonadota > Alphaproteobacteria > Acetobacterales > Acetobacteraceae > BOG-908. The sequence goes on along the minus strand of CAXTVW010000098.1, from coordinate 4,058 downwards.
AGGATGTCGTCGCGCGACGGCGTGGGATCGCCGCTCGGGTGATTATGCGTCAGGATCAGCGCCGCCGCCTGCAGTTCCAGCGCGCGTCGCACGACCTCGCGCGGATAGACCGGCGTGTGGTTGACGGTGCCGCGCGCCTGCGCCTCGTCGGCCAGCAGCCGGTTCTTGTTGTCCAGAAACAGTATGCGGAACTGCTCCACCTGCTCGCGCGCCATCGCCGCGTTAAGGTAGCCCATCAACGCGTCCCAGTTGGACAGCACCGGCCGGCCGGTCACCTCGGCGCGTGTCAGGCGCACCGCGGCAGCATGCACCGCCTTCAGCGCGGCGGCACTTGCCTCGCCCATGCCCTCAACCGCGGCGATCTCGCGCGCGGGTGCAGAGATCGTCGCGGAGAAGCTGCCGAAACGGGCCAGCAGACGATAGGCAATCGGTTTGGTGTCCCGCCGCAGGATCGCCAGGAAAAGGATGAGCTCCAGCATCTCATGGTCGGCCAGCGCGTCCGGCCCCGCTTGCAAAAGCTTTGCGCGCAGACGGGAGCGGTGCTGCTCCATGCTGGTGGCGGGCGCCGGGGCGGGCAGGGCGTCCTGCGTCGGCTCGGCGGGCGCTTCAGGGAGCTTCAGCTGGAACGAGGCTTCACTCAAGCCCTTTGGCGTGGTGGTCAAGGAAGGAAGGCCTTCTCTCTCGAGAAAAAGAAGCAAGCCTTTATCAGCGCTGTCGCGGACTGCTGACGCGCCTCGATCCGTCCCAGACCGCCCGGACGCCGCAAATGCGGGGGAACAAAAGTTTTCTGGTCCTTTTCTTCAAAAAAGGACGGCTTCCTTCCTCGCTCCATTCAGTAAGGCGGACGATGCAGCCCAGCCGGCGAGATCGTGAACACCTCGCACCCGTCTTCCGTCACCCCGACCATGTGCTCGAACTGCGCCGACAGGCTGCGGTCCCGCGTCACCGCGGTCCAACCGTCATCGAGCACCTTCACCTCCGGACGGCCGGCGTTCACCATCGGCTCGATGGTGAAGAACATGCCTGGCCGCAGTTCAGGCCCGTCGCCGCGCTTGCCGAAATGCAGCACGTTTGGCGCGCCATGGAAGGTGCGGCCGATGCCGTGGCCGCAGAAATCGCGCACCACGCTGAACCGGTTGGCTTCCACGTAGGTCTGGATCGCGTGGCCCAGGTCGCCAAGCGTGGCGCCGGGCTTTACCGCTTCCACACCCTTCATCAGCGCGTGGTAGGTCACGTCCAGCAAGTTGCGCGCGCGGGTGGGAAGCGCGCCGGCGCCGTACATGCGGCTGGTGTCGCCATGCCAGCCGTCCAGGATCACGGTGACGTCGATGTTGACGATGTCACCCTCGGCCAGCTTCTTCTCGCCTGGTATGCCGTGGCAGACGACGTGGTTGATGCTGGTGCAGATGGATTTGGGGAAGCCGCGATAATTCAGCGGCGCCGGCACCGCGTTGTTTGCCAGGATGAACTCGTGGCACAGCCGGTCCAGTTCGCCGGTGGTGACGCCAGGGCGGACGTGCGGCGTGATCATGTCCAGCGTGCGGGCGGCGAGTGCGCCCGCGGCGCGCATCCCGGCGAAATCGGCTTCCCCGTGGATGATGATTCGCCGCGCCTCGCTACCGCCGTCCATGCCGTCCTCTGGGGATGTGTCTGGCCCTATAGGATGGTCTGAAGGGGCGCTTGTGGCAATGCTAAGGCGTGCAGGCAGTCCTTTTTTGAAAATAAGGACTGGAAAAACTCTGCTTCCTGTCGGCGCGCACCTGGGAACGGCGCGCGTTCAGGCGCGACGTTTGTCTCTTGTCGCGAACCCGCAGCCATGATGGCCGGCCTTCGCCGTGCAGGTTGCCACTGCAGCCAGATGATGGCCGGCCACCACGCCCCCGTGCACCCGGGCGACCGCCAAGGTCGGGCGCAGGGTGAAGCGGCCATGGCGCCCATGGCGGAAGGCCGCAAAATGCACGCCGGAGGAAGCAACGGGCACCGAATCAGCTTCGGCGACAAGGGAAGGGTCGCGGAACCGGTTCGGCACGTGGCGGGTCACCGGCACACCCATCTGCTCGAAGCCGTCATCGAGCAGGCTGGCCATGTGCAGGTCCCGCTCCGAATTGGAACGCGCGCCCATCACCACGCCGACCAGCCGCACGTCCCCGCGCATGGCCGAGGTCACCAGGTTGTGGCCGGCGGCCTGCGTGTAGCCGGTCTTCAGACCGTCCGCGCCGTCATAGGCCTGCAGCATGTGGTCATGGTTGGGGATGGCGCGGCCGTGGAAGTAGAACACCGGCTCGCTGAAATAGTGGTAGTATTCCGGGTAGTCCAGAATGAGGTGATGCGCCAGCAAGGCCAGGTCGCGCGCCGTGGTCGTCTGCTCCGGATCGGGCAGGCCGCTGGCGTTGCGGAACGTGCTGTTCGTCATGCCCAGCGCACGGGCCCGCAGCGTCATCGCCTGGCCGAAACGGTCCTCGTCCCCGCCCAGCAGCTCGCCCAGCGCGCAGGCTGCGTCATTGGCGGATTTGGTAACGATGGCCAGTATGGCGTCGCTCACGGTGAAGTAGGTGCCAGGCAGCAGCCCGAGCTTGGACGGCTCCATCGACGCCGCATGGCCGGAAACCGGCACGTTCTGCCCGAGCGTAACCTTGTGGTTCCGCAGGGCCTCGAACGCCATATACAGGGTCATCAGCTTGGTCAGGCTGGCCGGATAGCGCAGCGAGTCCGCGTTCGCGGCCTCCATCACCTTGCCGGACGCGTTATCGATGATAATGGAGCTGTAACGGCTAGAGCCGATCTGGGCGTGTGCGAACGTAGGGATGGCCAGCACCAGCGCCGCAAGCGCACCCCGAAAAGCGCTGCGATGCCGGGCACGAACGCCCGAAAGCAGGTTGTGGACGAACGCCATGTTCAGATCGATTGCCTCACCTGCTTCGCCGCGACATTAGCGGGCCGATTCCACGCATGTCCAGCAATCTAGCGCCTCTTGAGATTAAGGCAGCGTAAGTTCCTACGCTAAGACACGTGAAAGTCCGTGTTTTCTCGGATGTGACTGCCCGACGCCGGCAGGCGTATGGCCGTGCTAAACTTTTTTTGTGCAGCGCACAAAAGCGTTGACTAAGGAAAACTTCTACCCTAGGTAGCCGTTGCTGCGGCGCACAATGCGCTCGCACAATCCTCTATGTGACGGTTCGCCGCTCTTTGGAATCGTCCTGATTTTTCGGAGCAGGTACATGATCACGAAGTCCAAGGCTATCGAGACCGCAACGGGCGACCTGAAGGCCGCCGAGACGTTCGCGCACGAGAAGACGGTCGAAGGCATCAAGCAGGGTGCGGCCACCGCTGCCGCCGGCATGGAGCAGGCCCAGGTGCAGGTCAAGGAAGGCATGCAGCGCGTCATGAAGACCGCCGAGCAGATGACCACCTTCAGCCAGGGCAACATGGAAGCACTGATGAAGTCCCACCAGATCCTGGCGAACGGCTTCACCGACCTTTCCCGCCTGTTCGCCGCCAGCGCGAAGGCGAGCCTCGACGAGACGATGTCGACCTTCAAGGCGATGACGTCGGTCAAGTCCGTCAAGGAAGCTTTCGAGCTGCAGAGCAGCTTCGCCAAGGCCTCGATGGAGAAGGCGATGGCTGAGTCCGGCAAGATGACCGAGCAGTCCATGAAGCTGGCCGAGCAGGCGTTCGCGCCGATCTCCGCCCGCGTCAACGCTGCGGTCGAGACCTTCTCGTAAGCGAAAGACGATTGCCCGCCCAGCCTGGGCGGGACTAGGGTGCGAGGCCCGGGGGCAACCCCGGGCCTTTTGCCGTTCAACGGGCGCGGCCCCGGGTTACGCCGCCCTTTTCCGGCGAAGGTCCATGCCGATATCATGATCGACTTTTCACACCGCTCGCTTGCCTGGGATGCCGCCCGGGACGCAGCGCCAGGGTGGCCCATCAATGAGTGACAGCGACAAGCGTGGCGGCGGCGAAGGACCCAACACCGGCGTGGTGGTCAAGGCGCGCCCGAAAACGCGCAAGCCCGCCATGTACAAGGTGCTGATGCTGAACGACGACTACACGCCGATGGA
>CAXTVW010000097.1:0-13277 GCA_964247675.1 uncultured Acetobacteraceae bacterium | reverse complement strand
GAGTGCCTGCCGCGCTAGGCTCGGCGCATGCCGGACTATTCGCACGAGTCGCAGCACAAGGGCCGGGTCGCCGGGGTGGATGAGGTCGGCCGCGGCCCGCTCGCCGGCCCGGTGCTCGCGGCGGCGGTGGTGTTCACCGCCGGCGTGCCGCCCGCGCTCGCCCTCCTGCTCGACGATTCCAAGAAGCTGACGGCCGCGCAGCGCGACCTGGCCTATGCGGCGCTGCTCGCCTGTCCGTCCGCCGAGATCGCCGTCGCCGCCGCGTCGGTCGCCGAGATCGCCAGGCTGAACATCCTGCACGCCGCCATGCTCGCCATGGCCCGCGCCGTGCTCCGCCTGCCCACGCCGCCCGATGTGGCCTTGGTGGACGGCAACAGGAAGCCGCCGCTCACCTGCGAGATACGCTGCGTCATCGGCGGTGACGCGCTGTGCCTGTCGATCGCCGCCGCCTCGATCGTGGCCAAGGTGGTGCGCGACCGCGCGATGGCGCGGCTTGCCGTGCGTTTCCCGCTCTACGGGTGGGACAGCAACGCCGGCTATGCGACGGGCGCGCACCGGCGTGCCCTGCTTGCGCATGGCGCCACGCCGCATCACCGCGAGGCATTCGGCACGGTGCGTGGCGTGCTCGCGGGAGAATGTGTAGGCGAGTAAGCAAGCAGTTCTTTTTTAAGAAAAGAACCAAAACGCATTCGCAGCGGTCGGCCTAATCAAGAAACACCGAAGCCTCGCAGCGTCGCAGAAGTAAAAGTTTTTTGCTTCTTTTTTTCAAAAAAGAAGGCCTTGCCTTCTCGCTTACCCAGCCTCCACCAACTCCAAAGCCTGCGCCACAACCGCCGTCCCATAAGCCCCCAACCAGCCGGGCGCCCCGTCGCAACAGCGCGGAACCTCAACGCCCTCATCCGACAGGTTGAAAAGGCAAACCACCCGCTCCGTCTCGTCGAACCGCACGAACCCGATCAGCGGCGCCGGCAACGACAGCACCTCCAACCCGCCATGCGCCAGCACCGGATGCGCGCGCCGGTAGGACAAGAACCGCCGCCAATCCTGCAAAAGCGCTCCGCGATCTGCCTCCTGCGCATCCACGGCCAGTGCCAAATGCGCGTCCGCCACAGGCAGCCACGGCGTCGCCGCTGAAAACCCCGCATGCGCCGCATCGCAAACCCAAGGCATCGGCGTCCGGCATCCGTCGCGCCCGCGGAACTCCGGCCAATACGCAATCCCGAACGGATCGCGCAGCTGCTCCGCCGAAAGCTCGGCCTCAGGCAAACCAAGTTCCTCGCCCTGATACACCAGCACGCTGCCGCGCAACGTCAATTGCAACGCCATCAGCAGCCGCGCAAACCGCGGATCCGGCGCAGACCCGGGGCAGGGGTTCCAACGGCTGACCGCCCGCTCCACGTCATGGTTGCTGAAAGACCAGCACAACCACCCATCCGGCGCCGCCGCCTGCGCCACCAGCTCGCGCACGCTCGCCCAATCGAACCCGCCGCGCGTCGGCCGCAGCGAATACGCCATGTCCAGACACCCATGCTGCGTATAAGCCCGGCATCGGTCATAGGCCCCGTCCTGGCTGCTCACCTCGCCCAGCGTCACCGCGCCGGGATAGCACGCCACCAGCGCCCGCACCCGTTCCAGAAAATCCGCTGTCTGCGGCTGCATCATGTCATGCGCATGCACCTGCCGCCCGAACAACTTCACCCCCGCGGCCGCGCCCACCGCCGCCGGGTTGCACCGCAGCAACGGATCGTGCGTGAAGAAATCCAGCGCATCCAGCCGGAACCCGTCCACGCCACGCTCCAGCCAGAACCGCCCCGTCTCCAGCAGCGCATCCTGCACATCCACGTTGTGCAAATTCAACTGCGGCTGGTGCGACAAGAAATGATGCAGATAATACTGCCGCCGCCGCGGCTCCCACGTCCAGGCCGCACCCCCGAACACGCTCAGCCAGTTGTTCGGCGGCGTGCCATCCTCGCTAGGGTCCGCCCAAACGTACCAATCCGCCCGCGCCCCGTTCCGAGACGCCCGGCTCTGCGCGAACCAGCCATGCCTGTCGCTCGTATGGCTCCAGACCTGGTCGATCAGCACGCGCAATCCCAACATATGCGCCCGCGCCACCATCGCATCGAAATCGTCCAGCGTGCCAAACACCGGATCGATGCTGGTGTGGTCGGACACATCATACCCGAAATCCCGCTGCGGACTGGCGAACACCGGACAAACCCAGATCGCATCCACCCCCAGCCGCGCCACATGGTCCAGATGCGCGGTAACCCCCGGCAGGTCGCCGATGCCGTCAGCGTTGCTGTCAGCAAAACTGCGCGGATAGATCTGGTAGATGACCGCGCCCCGCCACCATTCGGTGTGCGTTCCTAGACGATCCAGCATGAACTCGCTCCCTCACGGTATCGTGAGCTGGTCCGCACCGCGGGCGCAATGTGTTTTTGTCTGCGGAGAAGCTCCAAGTCGCAGGTTGGGCCTGAATGGTTGCGGATTTGCTACTCTGCGGGTTGTTTCGGAGAAAGAAAGGCCTTCTTTTTTGAAAAAAAGAAGCAAAAAACTTTTTCTCCGCTGTCGCGCGAGGTTTCAGCAGCCGCCGACAGGGAGCAAAAGTTTTTTGGTTCTTTTTTTCAAAAAAGAACTGCTTCCTTGCTAGAGCCTGCCGCGAAACGTGGCTGGCGAGGCTAGCTGGCGTCAGTTGGCCCCGCCAGGCGCGTTTCGAGACAGGCTCTTACTCGCTCGCCCCCCGCAGCGCGCCTCCAGCCGCCACCGGACACAGCGGCAGGCAAGCCGCCGCATAAGCCGCCAGCAGCAACAGATGCGGCCGCGCCGGCAGCCCCGCCGCCGCCGCATCCGCCGCCGCTGCGCCAAAGATCAGCACCGGCACGGTCAGCGGCAGCACCAGTATCGGGAGCAGCACGCCGCCCCGTCGCGCCCCCAGCACCAGCGCCGCGCAAGCCGCCCCAAGCAAGGACAACGACGCCGTCCCAAACGCCAGCCCCACCACCAGCGCCGGATACGCGGCCGCAGGCATCCGCAGCATCGCCGCCAGCGGCACCGCGGCCACCAGCAGCGGCAGCCCCGTCACCAGCCAATGCGCCAGCGCCTTGGCCAGCGCCACCACGCTCGCCGGCAGGCCGGACAGCAGCAACTGGTCCAGCGACCCATCCTCGAAATCCGCCCCGAACAACCGGTCCAGCGGCAGCAACGCCGCCAGCAGCGCGCACACCCAAACGATCCCCGGCGCCAGCCTCGCCAGCGTCTCCGGCGCCGGGCCGATCGCCAGGGGGAACAGCGCGCCGGCCACGAAGAAAAACAGCAGCGCGCCGAAACTGTCGCCGCCGTGGCGGGCGGCCAGCAGGAGTTCGCGGCGCAGCAGGGCAAGGAAGGAAGTCAAGCAAGGCCTTCTTTTTTGCAAAAAAGAAGCAAAAAACTTTTGCTTCCGCGACGCTGCCGCGCATCGGGTGCTGCCTGCAGCAGGCGTCTGGTGCAGATGCGCGGTGATAAAAGTTTTTTGCTTCTTTTTTTCAAAAAAGAAGGCCTTTCTCGCCTACCCACCCAACCGCAGCTCCGCCGCCCCATCCAGCGGCAACGGCAGATGCGTAGCCGCCACCACCACGCCGCCCCCCGCCCGATGCCGCGCCAAAACCCCGCCAAACGCCGCCACCGACGCCGCATCCACCCCCAGTGTAGGCTCGTCCAGCAGCCACACCGGCGCCCCGCTCACCACCAGCCGCGCCAGCGCCAGCCGCCGGGACTGTCCTGCCGACAGCATGCGCGCGGGCAGGGGCCCCAACGCCGTCAACCCCAACGCCGCCAGCGCGTCCCCCACGCCGCGGCCCGAAACCCGCGCCGCAAACGCCAGGTTCTCCCGCGTGCTCAGCCCAGGCTTCACGGCATCGCGGTGCCCCAGATACGCCACAAGCCCCGCCAGCTCTTCGGACCCACCAAACAGCACCCGCCCGCCATCCAGCCGCTTCAGCCCCGCCAGCGCCCGCAGCAGCGTGGACTTCCCCGCCCCGTTCGGCCCAAGCAGCAGCAGCGCACCGCCCGCCGGCAGCGTGAAGCTCACCCTGTCCAGCACCAGCCGGTCGCCGCGAAACGCGCTGACCGCCTCTGCCACCAGGCCGCCCGCCATCTACTGCAACTGCTCGATCTTGGCCCAAACGCGCTTGAAGATACCCTCGCGCAGCGCCCGTTCCGCCGCATCCTCGCCGGACAGATCCGGGTGCAGCTCGCGCGCCAGGAACCGCCGCAACTGGTTGAATTTCTTGTCCGGCCCGCGCTCTTCCTGCGGCCCGTCCAGCGCCGCCTGCATCACCCGCAGCCGGTCCTCCGCCGCCACCGCCGACAACTGGTATAGATCCCGCTGCTTGGCCGTCTCCGCCGCCAGCGCCCCCACCCGCGCCAGTTCCACCTCCAGCGCCGCGCAGCGCGCCTCCAACTGCCGCTTCTCGTCCAGGACCTGCTTGGCCGCGAGCCGTTCGGCACTGACCCGGTCCTGCTCCAGCCGCAGCTCGGCCAGCCGCGCCTCCACCGCCGTCTTCTCCGGCCGCACGGCCTCCGCCACCGCCACCCGTCCGAACCCGCCAGAAGCCGGCGCCCGCCGTTCCGCCCCGCCTGGTATCGGCGTCTCGAACGGCCCGTCCGACTTGCCGTCCCCGTAAGCATCCGCCGCCGCGTAAGCCGCTCCCCCGATCTGTAACCCTTGCCGCTCGGCAAACTCCAGGAACTCGCGCGCTGAACTCACGATCCGCGGCAGTCTGCCGTCCTTCTCGATGACGATGGAACGCGGCTGCACCCGCAACCGGAAAGCTCGCCGCTCAAGCCCGGTGCGCGCGGCTTCAAACCAGGTTTCGTCCTCTATGCCGTAGCGGTGCATCAACCTGCGGTAGCCGAAAACGTGCCGGGCTCGCAAGGAGCACAGGAAGGAAGCCCATCTTTTTTAAAAAAAGAAGCAAAAAACGTTTGCTCCCTATATCAGCCTCAGCAGGCACCCGTCTCACCGGCAAACGCCCTTGTGACCCGAAATCTGCAGCCTATAACCACCCCGAACCACACCGGAACCGCACGCCATGAAGCTCGTAGGCCAGGACAGCCTGAACACCCGCCGCACCCTGACCGTGAACGGCCGCGACTACGCCTACTTCTCCATCCCCGAAGCCGCCCGCACCATAGGTGACGTGAGCCGCCTCCCGGTAAGCCTGAAAATCCTCCTGGAAAATGTCCTCCGCTTCGAGGACGGCCACTCCTACACCACCGCCGACGCCCAAAAAGTCGCCGACTGGCTGCGCGCCGGCAGCAGCACCGAGGAAGTCCCCTTCAAGCCCGCCCGCATCCTCATGCAGGACTTCACCGGCGTCCCCGCCGTGGTCGACCTGGCCGCCATGCGCGACGGCATAACCAAGCTCGAAGGCGACCCGCAGCGCGTAAACCCCCTGGTCCCGGTAGACCTGGTCATCGACCACTCCGTAATGGTCGACTTCAGCGGCACCCCCCAGGCCCTCCAGCAAAACGTGGAAGTAGAGTTCGAGCGCAACGGCGAACGCTACGCCTTCCTCCGCTGGGGCCAGGAAGCCTTCCAGAACTTCCGCGTCGTCCCCCCCGGCGCCGGCATCTGCCACCAGGTTAACCTCGAATACGTAAGCCAGGTCGTCTGGACCGCCGACGTGGACGGCCAGACCATCGCCTACCCCGACACGCTCTACGGCACCGACAGCCACACAACCATGGTCAACGGCGCCGGCGTGCTCGGCTGGGGCGTTGGCGGCATCGAGGCCGAAGCCGCCATGCTAGGCCAGCCCATCGCCATGCTGATCCCGGACGTCATCGGCTTCCGCCTGACCGGCCAGATGCCCGAAGGCGCCACCGCCACCGACCTCGTCCTTACCGTCACCGAAATCCTCCGCAAGAAGGGCGTCGTCGGCAAGTTCGTCGAATTCTACGGCGCCGCACTCGACAACCTGACCGTCGCCGACCGCGCCACCATCGCCAACATGGCCCCCGAATACGGCGCCACCTGCGGCTTCTTCCCCGTCGACGCCAAAACCCTCGCCTACCTCCACCTCACCGGCCGCGACGAAGACCGCATCGCCCTGGTCGAAGCCTACCTCCGCGCCCAGGGCATGTTCCGCGACGCCAACACCCCCGACCCCGTCTTCACCGACACGGTCGAGCTGGACCTCGCCACCATCGTCCCCAGCCTGGCCGGCCCAAAACGCCCGCAAGACCGCGTGGCCCTGACCAACGCCGCCAGCGCCTTCCTCACCGACCTCACCACCAACCAGGGCGTCGCCGCCAACGACATCGCCCACCGCATCCCAGCCGCCGGCCGCAACTTCGACATCGGCCACGGTGACGTCGTCATCGCCGCCATAACCAGCTGCACCAACACGTCGAACCCCTACGTCCTCGTCGCCGCCGGCCTCGTCGCCCGCAAGGCCCGCGCCCTCGGCCTGCACCCGAAACCCTGGGTAAAAACCAGCCTCGCCCCAGGCAGCCAGGTCGTCACCGAATACCTGGACCGCTCCGGCCTCTCCGCAGACCTCGACGCGCTGGGTTTCCAGACCACCGGCTACGGCTGCACCACCTGCATCGGCAACTCCGGCCCGCTCGATGACGCCATCGTCGACGCCATAGAAGACAACAAGCTGATCGCCGTCAGCGTCCTCTCCGGCAACCGCAACTTCGAAGGCCGCGTCCATGCCAACGTCCGCGCCAACTACCTCGCCAGCCCCCCCCTCGTCGTCGCCTACGCCCTGCTCGGCAACATACGCGAGGACATCACCACCCAGCCCCTAGGCACCGGCACCAACGGCAAGCCCGTCTTCCTCAAAGACGTCTGGCCCACCAACAAGGAAATCGACGACCTCGTCACCTCCTCGGTCACCCGCGCCCAGTTCCTCGAGCGCTACGGCGTCGTCACCCAGGGCACCAAGGAATGGCAGGCCCTGCGCGTGGAAACCGGCAGCGAGACCTACCGCTGGAACGACGGCTCAACCTACGTGAAGAACCCGCCCTACTTCGACGGCATCACCATGGAACCCGCCGCCCGCGGAGACATCACCGGCGCCCGCATCCTCGCCCTCCTCGGCGACAACATCACCACCGACCACATCTCGCCCGCCGGCAACATCAAGAAAGCCTCCCCCGCCGGCTCCTACCTCGGCGAACACCAGGTCCTGCAAAAAGACTTCAACAGCTACGGCAGCCGCCGCGGCAACCACGAAGTCATGATGCGCGGCACCTTCGCCAACATCCGTATCCGTAACGAAATGGTCGCCGGCACCGAAGGCGGCATGACCCGCCACTACCCCGGCGGCGAGATCATGCCGATCTACGACGCCGCCATGCGCTACAAGGCGTCAGGCACCCCGCTCATCGCCTTCGGCGGCAAGGAATACGGCATGGGCAGCAGCCGCGACTGGGCCGCCAAAGGCACCATGCTCCTCGGCATAAAAGCCGTCGTCGCCGAAAGCTTCGAACGCATCCACCGCTCAAACCTCGTCGGCATGGGCGTCCTCCCTTTGCTGTTCCCCCTGGGCATCACTCGCCACACCCTGCAACTGGTCGGCGACGAAGTCATCGACATCGCCGGCCTGGACGCGCTCCACCCCCGCATGAAACTCACCATGCGCCTACACCGCGCCTCAGGCACCACCGACGAAGTAGAACTGATCTGCCGCGTCGATACGCTGGACGAAGTGGAGTACTACCGCCACGGCGGCATCCTGCAATACGTGCTGCGCGGTATGGCGAAGGCGGCGTGAAGTAAAAGGCAAGGCAAGCACTTCTTTTTTGAAAAAAAGAAGCAAAAAACTTTTGCTTCCTGGGCTGGACTGCGGAAACGAGCGCGGTCCAGCCCAATTGTCATCTGGGAGGTTGTGAGCCGTAGACTTCGACTGGAGAAAAGGGGATCTAGGTCTCCGCTGCGGTCGCGGGATAGTTCACCGTGGAAAGCACAACGAACTTGCCATCCCTTATCAATGCAGTGTCGTAGAACGTGCGGTTGATCTTCCTTATCGTGAAGTTTGCGACAAGCGTCTCGCCGTGAATCATTTCCGCCAGGAACACGGTGCTTCGGTGCGCCTCTTCGTCCAGCTTGCCAAGCAACCCTTCGAGATAAGAGCGGATCGCCGCAAGCCCCGCGAAAATCCCGTCCGGTGTGACCATCGCGGACCCTTCGGTGAAATCGGAAAGAACCGCGTCGACGTCACCGGCCATCGCCGCCTGCACGTGGCGCCTCCAGACGCGGCGTGGGTCGGCGAAATCATCGTCTGCAATCATGGCTCGTCTCCTGTCCGGGGCATCATGAACAACCGCCTTATCGGAGCGTGACCGTGCCACTCAACTTCACAATCTGAAGTGCACGCTGCATTGAAAGGTGCTAACAACCGTCCATGAAGCCATACGGTCAGTTTTGTCCCATGGCGCTTGCCGCGGAGATCGTGGCCGAGCGGTGGACCCTGCTGGTTATCCGCGAGATCGCCTTCGGTTCAACGCGGTATAATGACATCCAGAGAGGCGTCCCTCGCATGTCCTCCGCGCTGCTGTCCCGGCGATTGCGGACGCTCGAACAAGCGGGGATGATCGATCGCACCAGCACAGGTGGATACGAACTCAGCAAGGCAGGCGCTGCGCTGATCCCGGTCATCGACGCTTTGGCGGTCTGGGGCAAGACGTGGCTGCCGGCGACGCTGAGCGACTTGCGATGGGACCCGGATCTGGTGATGTGGGACATGCACCGGCGGATGAACCTGGAGTTGCTGCCGGAGGAACAGACGACCGTGCAGTTCACCTTTACCGATCAGCCGAAAGCAAAACGAAATCGCTGGATAATCTGCGATCGCTCGGGCGCCGAATTGTGCACCGTCGAACCGGCCAACGAGGTCAACCTCTACGTCACGACAGACAGCCGCACCATCACAGGGGTCTGGTATGGAGACCTGTCACTTACATCCGCCATGAAAACCAAAACGTTCCAGATCGACGGTCCACCCCGGTTGTGCACCGCTTTCCCGTCTTGGATCAAATTAAGCCGGATGGCTGACGTTCCAAGACGCACCCATATGATCGCCGCCCGTTAGAAAGCGTAGGGTGGGGTGCGCTTTGGCACCCCACCAACCCGGCGGAACAGAACGGTGTAATGTCAAACGCGTCCAGCTAAGAGACAGCGCTTCCGAAACCGATCGGTTCGGTTTCAAGCAAGGGTAGGGTGCAATGCGCTTTGGCATTGCGCCAGCATCGCGGACCGAAGTCCGTGTATCAAGTTCCGGCTTGATCCAACCTACCCGCCTCGCTCCCATACCGGTATCATCACCTCATTTCACTGCAAACCCCATGTTCCAGCGGGGATCATCCTGCGCCAGCGTAGCCGGCCCACGCGCCACCGGTCGCCGGGACGCAAGCACCGCCAGATGCACCCTCCCCCATCAACGGCAACGGCAGCCCTCCCCGGCGAGGACCCGACGGGCATGATGAAGCGCACAGATCCTGTTGCGCAACAGTGCAGGGCGAACACCGCAGGTTCCCCCCGCGCACACTTCCCAAAATCGGTTCCGGCTGGCAAACGGAAGCGATGTAAAGCAGGGCGCGCTTCATGAAACGACCGTTCATCGCAGCCATACTCGCCATCATCACCTCCTGCTCCCGTCCGAACCCGTCTTTTCCCAACTCTTCCTATACAGCGCCCAACCTTGCCGAGATCCAGGCAAACGCCAAGGCCGTGCGCGCCGCCATGGCGAAAACCGCCGCCGACTGTCCCTGGCCGCCCGCCGGCACGTTCGGCCATACCGCCGAGATCTTCGATCCCGGGCGTCGTGCCGCGCCGCTCACACCGGAGATCATGAAAGCCTTTGTGCCAGGCTGCGCGATCATTGCATTCTCCGTCGATGAGGACGGGCTGCCTACGCGGGCCAGCATCGTTGCAGCCAACCCGCCGGCAGTCGGCCCGACCGCGCTCCGTATCGTCCAGCAACGCGCCTATGCGCGTGGCGATACCCCGGACACAGCCTTCCTGATTCGTTTGGGCCTCGATAGACGCCCGAACGGTGCCTTCAGCATCTCCGAAATGAGCCGCTGACATGGTCGGTCGCCGAATCGTCCTTGCAACGCCGCTAGTCCTTGCCGCGTGCTACCCGCGCGCCGACCAGCCGCTGCCGGATCAGGCAGCCCTCGTGATCCTCCGCTTCCAGGAAGCCCCTGGCGGCATCTCCACGTCCCATTTTGCGAACGGACGGCCGGCCGGGCAGGGCGGCGTACAGACGTCCCTCGTGTTGAGCCGTTTCGATCCGGCGACAAACCAGGTCGGCCGCCTGCCTACGCAAGAAGTGGCCCTTACCGTAACCTCGTTTGCCGGACCGGTGAACCAGACCGTGGCCGAGACGATCCGTCCCGGAACCTACGCCATCACCCGCTTCACGCAGGCCGGCAAATGGGCGGAGTGCTTCAACACAGGCACCTTCGCGTTCGACATAGCGCCGGGCCAGGCCATCTATCTCGGCAAGCTGGATGCGAAGTTCCAGACCGGTGCCCTGGCCGCCGTCGTTACAGCCGCCCACAAACAGGCACTGAGCAACGGGAATACCTTCATCGACTATATGCCTCCGCCGCTCCGCTTGCGCATGGCCGCCACGCCCTTGGACCTGCGAGCCGCCCAGGAAGCCGCAACCGCCACCGACCCGGCGATCACCAACCCCGTGCAACCCGCCACGTTGCGCCCGGCCACGTTCAGCCTCACCAACCGCGGTCTGTTAGGTTACGGCCGTATATGCGGCTCCCTGTTCGATACGAACAGCGACATCCTTTAGCTGACCCGCCCCGGACCCGAACCTCCGCCACCTCGTCACGGCAAGCACCGGCAGCATCCCGGCAACCCTCGCGCGCCGCACAGCAGAGCCCCCCGACGTTCCGCTCTCTGATCTCCCCCGCAGTCCTTGCCCAGCCCTGAACCAAACCCCAAATGCGCCCGCGGCAACGTTGCTACCCTGCTGGATAGCAACGGAGGGCAGGGCAGGGCAGAACGATGAGCTTTTCGATACTACTTCGTTTCATCGCAACATTCGCAATCGTATACAGCCTGCTGCTGACAGTATATTTCGCCACCGGCCTCCTGTTCTTCACCAACGAACCCGGCCGCAAAGATAAAATCCAGCCCACCCGCACCCTGCCGGACGCAAAAGTAAAGCGAGACATCCTGCAAAGCGTCCGCTCGCTGGCCAGCATCGCCGCAATGTTCGCGCTCGGCCACATCCTCTACACCAGCTTCCACATCGGCTGGACGGCGTGGCCGGCAAGTATCTGGTCCGTCCCGCTATCCTTCATCCTGTCGATGATCGCCTACGACACCTGGTTCTACTGGATGCACCGGCTGCTGCACACCAAACCGTTCTACCGCCCCATCCACCGCTGGCACCATCTCAGCCTGCCCTCCGTGGCCTGGTCGAACAACAGCGACACCCTGCTGGACAACATGTTCCTGCAATCCTACTGGCTCGCCGCCCACCTGATCCTGCCGGTCGCCCCCGTCGTGCTGCTCGCCCACAAGCTCTACGACCATGTCAGCGGCATCATCGGCCATTCCGGCGTCGAACATGGCGGTGCCATCACCTATCCCCCATCGCCCTTCAACAGCGTCACCCACCATGACCAGCACCACCGCTACTTCAACTGCAACTACTCGCCCCATTTCACGGTGTGGGACCGCCTGATGGGAACGCTGCACAAGACCCACGATGCGGAACTAAAGGAAAATCTCCGACGCCGCCGCCGGGCAGGCGCTCCCCTCGAAAACGACAGCTAGCATACTGTCGCCAAGTCAGCACAAAGGCGCCCGGACCCCCCAGACCGCGCTCACTCCCCGACCGGTATCATCACCTCGTTCCGCCGCAAGAACCACAGCGTCCAGGGCGGATTATACTGCGCCAGCGTAGCCGGCCCCCGCGCCACCAAACCCCGGTGCGCCATCCACCCCCGCAACGCCCCCGTCCGCGCCGCCACACTCCCGCTCAACGCCCACCCCGAGAACCGAACCACCGCCTCCCGCCCCGCCGGCAACACCGCCAGATGCACCCGCCCATCATTCGGCACAGGCAGGCTCTCCGGCGTCGCCCCCGCCGGCATGATGAACCGCACAACCCATCCTCCGGCCCCCTGCGTCTGCGTCACCGGCGCCGTCATCGGTATCTTCTCACCCTCGCGGGACTGCTTAACCGGCGCCGTCATCGCAATCTCCCGCCGCCCTGCGTTCCCGCCAAAGATATACCCCGCCAGCAGCTCGAACCCCTTGTTCGCCGCCCGCCACTGCCCGCCCGTCACCGTCACCTCGGCCACCGTCAGCGCCGGATAATCCCGAACTTCGAACGCCCCATCCTGCAAAACGCGCGTGAACTTGGGTTCATCAACAGCCACGCCACCACACCCGGCCAGAGAAAGCCCCAATGCCAAGAACAGGGCAAATATTCGCATCCGCCCGATCTTGGCCCCAACCCAAATCCGTCAACCAGCCGACCCCACCCGCCTGACCAGGCAGGGTGCCGTCAGCCCACCACCCCCACCAAAATAACTTGCCTAGCCCCCACCCAAGTTCCTACTATGTTCCCCCGGACCAACCATTCTCAGGCGCCCGCCACCAGTGCACACAGATATCCACACCCAACGCGAGACAGCCGCCGAGCGCACCGAGCGCCATTTGCGCCAGCTCCGCAACATGGCGGATCTGGGCGAACTCCTGGCCGAACGCGCCGCCGCCCGCGCCGAGATGGCCTTCGCCCAGCTACCTCCCGGCCCCGAGCAGAAGGGTGACGCAAGCGCCAGACCCCAGCGCGGCCCGCACCCCGCCACCCTTTTCGCCCAGCTCGCCGGCGTCGTCCGCCAGTCCATCCGGCTGGAATGCCGCGTCGTCGCCGGCCACGCCGCGTCGATGCCCAGGCACACCCAGGCAGACCCCCGCCGCGCCAAGATCCGCCGCGCCATACGCCAGGCCACCACCGGCCGCCCGGACCGCGCCATCCGCCGCCAGGAAGCCGACGCCCTGCTCGAAACCGAACTCGCCTTGGACCCAGACGGCACCGCCTCCCTCCCAGACCTCCTGGACACCATCTGCGAAGACGTCGGCTTCAACCTCGATTACCAACAACCATCCGCCGACCTCGCCGCCCCCGAAGCACCCAGCCAACACCCCACCCCATCCCGCAACGGCTGGCCAAACCCCACCCCGCCAACCCCGCACCCTTTCGAAATCGACCGCCACGAAGAAACCCGGATCCTCCTTCTCTAAATAA
>CAXTVW010000096.1:0-13364 GCA_964247675.1 uncultured Acetobacteraceae bacterium | reverse complement strand
ATTTTCTGGGCAGTTTGTCTATTGAGCGGGACGGCTTTTGCGCAGGCGTCGCCGGCGGAGAAGCCTGCGTTGCACAAGCCAAAGGCTTCGGGCTTTGACGTGGTGCCCTGGTCCTTGGCGCCCGCGCTGGGTTCGACCGAGGCACGGCTTGGGATGCGGGCGGAACGGCAGGATAGCGACCCGGCGCCGGGGACCGAGACGATCATCGTTTTCGGCAAGCGTATGCGCAAGGCGCCGGTGGAGTCCGATCTGGTGCGGCATGACGAGCCGGGTGCCGAGGCCTGGCAGTCCGAGGCGGCGCAGTCTTACGTGCCGGGCATGGGTGACTCGTGCACGTATAAGTCCGGGTGTTTCGACAAAGGTCAGCCCGGATTGTTCGACACGATCCCCTCGCTGTTTGGGGACCATTAGGCAGCAGTTGCATTCGCGGCGCAGGCGCCCGGCTCGGATGTTGGTTCTCTCAAGCATGGCCAAAGCGTAAAGCTACGCTACACGCTTACGCCGCAAGGCCGAGCGAAAGACGTCGAAGTCCTTGTGAAGTCGGATCTGTCACACGTTGCAAGACTGACTCAGATAAGCCTTGCCAGCACTTCGAATTCGGCGACGGACAACGTTTCCGCCCGTCTCTGCGCATCTATCCCGGCGCGCTCCAGCAAGGCTTCGCCGCCAAGCGACTTGAGTGATCCACGCAGCATTTTCCGGCGCTGGCCGAATGCTGCCGCGGTCAGGCGTTCCATGCTGGCGAACAATGCTGCGTCTGGCTGCACTTCGCGCGGGACAAAACCTACCACGGCGGAAATCACCTTGGGTGGCGGGGTGAATGCCTCCCGCGGGATGCGCATGAGGAACTCTGTCTCGCACACCCATTGGGCAAGCACAGCCAGACGGCCATAGGCTTCCGTGTCGGGTGCCGCGGCGATGCGTTCGGCTACTTCGAGCTGGAACATCAACGTGAGGCGCTGCCATAGAGCGGCCTGTCGCAGCCAGCCGATCAATAAAGGTGTGGCCACGTTATAGGGCAGGTTGGCGACAACCTGCCGTGGTGCAGCCACAAGCGTTGTCAGGTCGGTGGAAAGTGCGTCGGCTTCCACCAGCTCCAGCCGGCCGGCGCTCATGGCGGCCAGCGCACGTATGGCGTCAGCAGCGCGGGGATCGAGTTCCACGGCCACGATGCGCGCGGCTCGCGTGCCGAGAAGTGCGCGGGTGAGGCCGCCTGGCCCAGGACCCACTTCGATAACGTTGCAGTCAGTCAGATCGCCTGCCTGCCGCGCGATCTTCGCTGTCAGGTTCTCGTCCAGCAGAAAATGCTGACCCAGCTTCCGCCGCGCATCCAGGCGAAAGTCGCCAATAACCTGCCGAAGCGGCGGCAACTCGGTCACCATATGCAAGACTCAGAATGAAACCTCGCCAGGCGAAAAAGTTTTTTGGTTCTTTTTTTCAAAAAAGAACTGCTTGCTTCCTTCACAATATGAACCGGCTAAGATCTCCACGGGCAGCAAGAGGCGCCACCTTCTCCTTCACATAAGCCGCATCCACTTTGACGGACTCGCCGGCCCGATCGCTTGCGGAAAAGCTGATCTCCTCCAAAAGCTTTTCCAGCACCGTCGCCAGGCGCCGCGCGCCGATGTTCTCGACCCGGTCGTTAATGTCGGCGGCAAGATCGGCGAGCGCGTCGATGGCGTCCTCTGCGAAGTCGAGCGTCAGGCCTTCGGTTTGCATCAGCGCGGTGTATTGCAGCAGCAGGTTGTGCTCGGGCTCGGTCAGGATGCGGCGCAGATCCGCGCGCGTCAGCGGGGACAGCTCCACGCGTATCGGCAGACGGCCCTGCAGTTCCGGCAACAGGTCCGCAGGCTTTGCCAAATGGAATGCGCCGGACGCGATAAACAGGATGTGGTCGGTTTTCACCGGGCCGTATTTGGTTGAAACCGTGGTGCCCTCTATCAGCGGCAGCAGGTCGCGCTGCACGCCTTCGCGCGATACGTCGCCGCCCCGGAAGCCGCCTTCGCTGGAGCGCGCGCACACCTTGTCGATCTCGTCGAGGAACACGATGCCGGCGTTCTCCGCGTGCTCCACCGCATCTTTCGTTAGGCGTTCGGCATCGACGAGCTTGTCGGCTTCCTCGCGCGCCAGCACCGGCCGTGCGTCGGACACCTTCATGCGCTTCTGCGTCTGGCGGCCGCCCATCATGCCGCGCATCATCTCGCCGAGATTGATCATCTGGCCGGCCGGCATGCCGGGGATGTCGATCTGGCCCATGCCGGCGCCGCTGTCGGCGACGCTGATCTCCACATCCTTGTCTTCCATCTCGCCGGCGCGAAGCATGCGGCGGAACTTGGATTTCGTGTCGCCGCTGGCGGTGGCACCCACGAGCGCGTCCACCAGCCTGTCCTCCGCGGCCTGTTCGGCGCGGGCGGCCACGTCGCGCCGGCTGGTCTCGCGCAGCATGTTGAGGCTGACCTCGACCAGGTCCCGCACGATGCTGTCCACATCACGGCCGACATAGCCCACTTCGGTAAACTTGGTTGCTTCCACCTTCAGGAACGGCGCCTGTGCTAGCTTCGCCAGGCGGCGCGCGATCTCCGTCTTGCCGCAGCCTGTGGGGCCGATCATCAGGATGTTCTTCGGCACCACTTCGTCGCGCACGCCATCCGGCAGTTGCGCGCGGCGCCAGCGGTTGCGCAGCGCGATCGCGACAGCGCGTTTGGCATCTGCCTGGCCTACGATGAAGCGGTCCAGTTCGCCTACGATTTCTCTTGGGGTGAAGTCTGGCATGAAACATCCGGAAGTAAGGAAGCAGTTCTTTTTTGCAAAAAAGAACCAAAAAACTTTTGCTCCCTGTCGGGGGCTGACGGATTCTACAGCGTCTCCAGGATTAGCGAGTGGTTGGTATAGACGCAGATGTCGGCTGCTATTCCCATTGCGCGGCGCGCGATGTCTTCCGAGTTCAGGCCTTCTACGCCGATCAGCGCGCGGGCGGCGGCCAGGGCGTAGTTGCCGCCTGAGCCTATGGCGATCACGCCGTCTTCGGGTTCCAGCACGTCGCCGTTGCCTGTCAGGGTGTAGCTGTGCGTGGCGTCGGCCACCGCCATCATCGCCTCCAGCCGGCGCAGATAGCGGTCCGTGCGCCAGTCCTTGGCCAGTTCCACGCAGGCGCGCTCCAGCTGGCTGGGGAAGCGCTCCAGCTTGGCCTCCAGCCTCTCCAACAGGGTGAACGCGTCCGCGGTGGCGCCGGCGAAGCCGGTGAGCACGCTGCTGTCGGCGCCGATGCGGCGCACCTTACGGGCGTTTCCCTTCACCACGGTCTGGCCCATCGTCACCTGGCCGTCACCTGCCATGGTGACCTGGCCGCCGTGGCGGACGCAGAGGATCGTTGTGCCGTGCCAGCCTATCGGGTCATCAGTCATGGGGAGAGACGTAGGCTCTCAGGAAGCAAAAGAAAGCAAGCAGTCCTTTTTTGAAAAAAAGAACCAAAAAACTTTTACTACCTCGCCTGCACCAATGCGCGCTTCATCAATGCCAAACCGCGCACTGGCAGAACTACGCCGCGCCTCAGTGCAGGCGAGGTAGCAAAAGTTTTTTGCTTCTTTTTTTCAAAAAAGAAGGCCTTCCTTGCCTTCATCAAACGCCCGCCGCGCCGCCTGCATAGCCCCCTGATGCGCCCTTGCCCACGCGCCGAGCTCTTCGACCGGCCCCCAAAGCGACACCCCAAGTGCGGTCAACTCGTAATCGACCCGCGGCGGGATGGAGGGCGTGACGGTGCGCCGGACCAGGCCGTCCCGCTCCAGCCCTTTCAGCGTCAGGCTCAGCATGCGCTGGGAGATGCCGTCGATCATGCGTTTCAGCTCATTGAAGCGGCGCGGGCCGCCGCCCAGCAGCACCACCACGAGCATCGACCATTTGTCGCCGACCCGGGCCAGCACGTCCCGCGTGGCGCTGCAGGCGTCGGGCACATGGGTGATACTGGGTAAGGTTCGTGTGCCTTCTTGATCCACGATCTGCTCCGCCGATTTCGGGGTGGTTACTAACCGATACCACCAACGAGGCGTAGATGAACCTTCTGCATGTCGATTCCAGCATCACCGGCGAACAATCGGTCACCCGCAAGCTGTCGGCTTCCATCGTAGCCAAGCTGACCGGCGAGAGCCCTGGCCTGACCGTCGTACGACGGGATCTGGCGGCGGAGCCGCTGCCGGTGCTCGATTCCGCCAACTTGGCCGGCATACGCGTGACGCCGGAAGCGCAGCCGCCGGAGCACAAGGAGGAGGAGAGGACCGAGCAGGTCGTGATGCGGGAGTTCCTGGCCGCGGACATCGTGGTCGTCGGAGCGCCGATGTACAATTTCAGCGTTCCCGCCCAGCTCAAGACCTGGGTCGACTACCTGGCGGTCGCCGGCAAAACGTTCCAGTACACGGCGCAGGGTCCGGTCGGGCTGATCCACGGCAAGCGCGTGGTGATCGCCTCCTCGCGCGGCGGGCTGTATGGGCCCGGCGGTCCGTTCGAGGCGTTCGAACACCAGACATCCTACCTGCGTGCGATCTTCGGCTTTTTCGGGATCACCGACATCACCGTGATACAGGCGGAAGGGCTGGCGATGGGGCCTGACAAGGCGCAGGCGGCGATGGCTGGGGCCATGGAAGAGATCACGCAGCTCCGGGTAGCCGCCTGAAACGCACGCTATCCGCTATCTGGTGATCAATCCGGAGAACATCGCTCCTCGCGCCGGCACGTCGGCTTGGCTGTTTGCGCGGGGACGCGGCGTGCTGGTTACAGAAACGCGGTAGCGTGTGGCCGTTAGTAGGTGATGACCAACATCTTGCTGGTCAGCGCGGAAGCCGGCTTGGGTTGAGCAGGGTTCGCGCCGGCGTCGGCTACTGTCACGACCTGTTCCGTGCGCGGCGCGCCTGCCGCGCAGGCGTGTTCCGAGCATTGCGGCAACACGGTGGCTGAAACAGCCATCGTGGCCGACGCGGTCACCGCAGCCGAAGCACAGGTGACACTCAGCAAACCATATGCGGCTGCAATAATTGTGCAGAAAGCAGGGCTGGAAGAACGTGTCACGTTTCGGGTCCGTTGTCTGGATACCGGAACGGAGCTGGCGCGGGGGAGTTGCGGCATTTAAGAGTTTCCGCTGCATCACAGCATTGCGCGTGAGTAATGCATTCCGCAACGATGCGGGGGGTCGGGAACCGCTTGGCCGATGATAGCCACGGCTGCTGCCGCGCGGTTCTTTCTCGCCTAAAACATCCTGTTAACTATTCTCCGGCATTTTGATGCAGTCAAAATTCAAGCCGGAGCCGATCATGATTATCAGGAGAGCCAGCGTGTATCTCAGGCCGGTCTTGTCAGCAGCAGTTCTTGCCGGTCAGGTCGGGCCGGCCGTTGCCACCACTGCCACCGCAAACATTGCGGTCTCGGCGACTGCGCTGTCCAGCTGCACCATCGTTGCGACACCGCTGGCTTTCGGCAACTACGCCCAGACGCTGACATCGGCTTCCGCCACGCTCGCTGTCGTCTGCACCGCCACGTCTCCTTACACGATCGGTCTGAACCAGGGAACGACGACGGGTGCTACGCAGTCGGCTCGGCTGCTCTATAACCTGACTTCGGGAACGACGCTGGCGTATTCGCTGTACACGGATTCCGGCCATTCGTCGCCGTGGACCACCAACACCGTCAGTGGTACCGGCAACGGTCTGTCGCAGGTCGTGACCGTCTATGGAACGATCGCGGCGGGCCTGCAGGCAGCGCCAGGCGCTTACGCCGATGTCGTTACCGCGACCCTGTCTTACTGAACGCGCAACGATGGCGCAGGCTCGGTGGCCGGGTTTGTCTTGGATGGTGGCGCTCGGGTTCCGCGTGGTGGCCGTGGCTGTGGCGGGGCTGGCGCTCGAACACGCGCCAGCCGCGGCACAGGGCCTGCAGGTGGCGCCGGTGAGCCTTGAACTCGCGGCGGGCGAGACGGTCACCACGGTGACCGTAACCAACCACATGGATCAGGCGACCGGGATGCAGGTCCGCAGCTTCAGCTGGCGGCAGCAGGGCGGACAGGATGTCCTGTCGCCCACCCAGGTTCTGGAGGCCAGCCCGCCGATCTTCGAGATACCGGCAGGCGGAACGCAGCTCGTCCGGCTGGTGCTGCGCAACGCGCCGGCAACCTCGGAGACGGCCTACCGGCTGCTGTTCGACCAGCTGCCGAGTGCCAACGCCAAGGGCGTGACGATCGCCTTGCGGTTTTCCATTCCCCTGTTCGCCGAACCGCAAGCCGCGGGTCCGGCCGACCTGGACATGCATGTGGAGCGCCAAGGTGCGGGCGCGGTTCTCGTGGCGCGCAACAGCGGTGCGCGGCACGACCGGCTGTTCGCGCCCGCGCTCCTCATCGGCGGTGCAAGGATCGGCCTGGAGAGCAACACGAACTACTACGTGCTTGCCGGAAGCGAACGGCGCTGGGCAGTACTCGGCAGGCAGGCCGCTCTCCGGCCGGGTTCGCGCGTCCAGCTCACGGCCACATCCCTGGCCGGCCGCCTCGATACCGCCGTTGCCGTGCTTGGCCCCTAAGGCATTGGGTCACACCGCTGCGCCTCCTGCCGGGCTTCCTGTTGCCCATGGCGTTAATGTTCGGCCTTCTGTGGCCGCCCGCGGCCGCCCGGGCGGCCGACAGTAAGCTGCTGCTTGAAGTGGTCATCAATGGCCGCGACACGCACAAGCTTGCCGATTTCGTTGAGCGCGAAGGCGGGCACGCCGGCAAGACGGCGCTCTATGCGACGCGCAGCGACCTGCGCGAGCTGGGGCTGCGCGTGAAGGAAGCTGCGGGACATCCGGATAACGAGCTGGTCTGCCTGGCGAACCTGCCGGGGATCGCCTATCGGCTCGACGGGCCGACCCAGACGCTCGACATCCGGGCGAGCGATCGTGCGCTTATACCGGCCAGCCTGGACAGCCGGTCGAGCGTCAAGTTGCCGCCGGTGCTGACCGGAACCGGCGCGGTGCTGAACTACGATTCGACCGAGACCTTCGACAGCGGCCGCATCGCCTGGCGCACTTTGCTGGACGGGCGGGTGTTCGCCGCAGGCGGCGTGCTGGACAGCCAGTTCCTCCTGGCGGCGGGCCCTGATGCCGGGGCGACGCGCCTGGACAGCACAATAAGCTACGCGGACCCGGACAGGGAGCGGAGCTACCAGGCCGGCGACATTATCAACGGCGGCCTTGGCTGGACGCGGCCGGTCCGCATCGGCGGCCTGCAGATCCAGTCGGATTTCGCTGTCCGTCCCGACCTGGTGACTTTCCCGACACCGCTGATCGGCGGGTCGGCCGCGGTGCCGTCCACCGTTGACGTGCTGGTCAACAACGTGCGGCTGCTCTCGCACAACGTCGATCCGGGCCCGTTCTCGCTGGCCCAGTTGCCGATCGTGACCGGCGCCAACGCCGTGACACTGGTCACCCGGGATGCGCTCGGGCAGCAGACCACGCAGACGCTGCCGTTCTACACGACGCCGCGGCTGCTGCTGCCCGGGCTGGCCGCCTACTCGGTGGAGTTCGGCGTGCTGCGCAACGAATACGGCGTGCGCAGCGACGATTACAGCAGCCCCGCAAGCTCGTTTACAGCGCGCTACGGCCTGATCCGGCTCGTGACCCTGGAAGCGCATGGCGAGGCGTCGTCCTCGCTTGGGATGGGCGGCACCGGGGCCGCCGTGAACCTCGGCAATGTCGGTGTGCTGACGGCCTCGGCGGCCGGCAGCACGCTCCGCGGCCATGACGGCGCGCAGTTCGCGGCCGGTTTCGAACGTGTCGCGCGCCTGCTGACCCTGTCCGCCTCGTTCCAGCGCGCCACGCCGTTCTATGCCGATCTGGCGGCCGTCTCAGGCACGCCGGCGCCGCGTCAGCAGATGCATTTCGGGGCCGGGCTCTCCTTGGGGCGGGTAGGTGCGCTCAACCTCTCCTACACCACCGTCTATGCCAGGCCTGCCTCGGTGGAGGCCGCGACCGGCGAAAACCAGCTGTCGCCGGGGCTGGACATCTCGGCGAGCGCTCTGCAGACCGCCCAGCCTACGCGGACGGCACTATTGTCGCTGACCTACACCACCAGGATCTGGGGCAATATTCAGGGCTACGCCACCGGCTTCCACGATTTCGACCAGTCCGAGGGCACCGGCTTGGTGATCAGCCTCTCGGTGCCGCTTGGCCTGCGGCGTTCGGCATCAATCACGGCGGGGTCGGCTGGCGGGCAATCCTACCTCTCGGAACAAATGTCGCAGGCGGCGATCAACCCGGGCGAGATCGGCGGCACCATACTCAACCAGAACGGCGCGCCGACCCGGCAGATGGCGCAGTTCGACACGGTCACCACGTACGGCGATTTTGATGTCGGGATCGATCGCCTCGGCCACTCGTCGGCTTTCCGCACCGGCCAGTCCGGCTCGGTGGCCGCGGTGGATGGCCAGGTATTCACGGGAAGAAACATCCAGGACAGTTTCGCCGTCGTCGATACCGGGCTTCCGCACGTGCAGATCATGCAGGAGAACCGGCCCGCCGGCACCACCGACCAGAACGGCCTGCTGCTGTTGCCGAACCTGCAATCCTTCGCCGCAAACCATATCGGCCTTGGCCTGACCTCGATCCCGCTGGATGCCGATCTGCGTTCGGCCGTCGAAGTGGTGCGGCCGCAGTCGCGCACGGGCGTTGTGGTGAAGTTCGCGCTGAAGCGGCGCTCCTCGGCCACCATGCACCTCATCGACGAGGCGGGGGCCTTCTTGCCGATAGGGAGCATCGCCGTGCTCGATCCAGGCGGGCCGCCAAACGTGGTGGGATATGACGGCACCGCGTTCGTGCGCGACCTCAAGCCGCACAACCGGTTGCTCGTGACGCGGCCGGACGGCAAGCAATGCAGCCTCGAATTCGGCTACAAGCGGCAGGGCGACGTCCGCCCGGATTTCGGCCAACTGACATGCCACGCACAGAGGAAGATATGACCGGCCGTATCCCGTTGGCTGCCGCGATTTTGCTGGTCATGAGTGCGGCGGGCGCCCGTGCGCAGGTTTGCACGGCGATGGCCACGATGGTTGCGTTCGGCACCTACGATCCAACGTCACCGGCGCCGACGGACAGTATAGGTAACGTTACGATAGCCTGCAGCGGAACGGGTTCCCAGCCCGTCTCCTACAAGATCATGCTGGCGCAGCCAGGCGCGGCACGTCGGCTTGCCGGAGCGGGGCAGGCGGCCGACTACCAGCTCTACATGGACGCGGCACACACGCAGGTCTGGGGAGACTGCACCGGAAAGACCTCGTGCGTGACAGGCACCGTGGTGCCGGGGCGATCCACGGTCCGCCACAACTATCCGATATATGCGCGCATACCCGCCCGCCAGTTGACGCGACCTGGCGGTCTTTCCGACATGGTGATGTTGGTTATGTCCTATTAGCGCGATTTGTTGCCGATCCCGTAAGGAAGAAAGCAAGCAGTCCTTTTTTGAAAAAAAGGACCAAAAAACTTTCATCTCCCCGCATTGGCAGCAGGCGCATGTTTCCGGACAAACACGCGCGGTGACGATGCGCGGAGATAAAAGTTTTTTGCTTCTTTTTTCAAAGAAGAAGGCCTTGCTTGCTTACGGCGTCCCAGCCACCCCTGACGCCGGCGCCGCGGCAGGTGCTGTCGTGGGCGGCGGCGCGGTCTCGGCCGTAGCGTCGCCATGGCGCACGCAATCCTCCACGCGCACTTCGTGGCTGTATTGGTCGGCCAGCCCGTCGGATGGCGTGGTCGGCTGGCCACCGCCCGAGAACGGCGTGTCGTGCATGTCGCGTTCGGAAAGCTGGTAGCGGTTCTGCGCGTCATACACGCGGTCGGCCTCCGCGCGGCAGCTTTGCAGCGTCTCGCGGTCCGCCTTCGACTCAGCTCCGGGGAAGGCGCAGGCAGCCAAGCCCAGGACGCAGGCGGCCAGCAAGGCGAGGCCCGCGATCGGGCGGAATGTGGCGTTCATGGTAGGGAGGCTCCTTTGGCACCGGGCGGTCCTGGCAACACCTGCAGGCAGGCGCGGAATCCCGTCTCGTCGAAGCGAGCGTCATCGGTCAGCCGCGTCTCGGCCGCAAGCCTCAGCAGCGCGGGATGCAGTTCCGCGCCGTGGCGACCGAGTTGAACCAGCCCGGCGGCCCACGGCGCCCGCGCCAGCAGATCGACCAGCGCCAGCAGCCGCAGGCATACCGAAAGGCCGTAGCCGGTCTGCATGCCCACCGCGGAGTCCACGGCGCCGGCCCAGCATTGCGCATCGGCATCGTGCAAAGCCAGGTCCGTCCAGCCGCCGTCCGGGCGGCGGAAGCGAAAGGCGCGCGCGGTGCTCCAGGCGGCACGGTGGGCGGCGTCACGCGCGAGGTCCCAGGCAGCCAGCAGGTCGCGGCCGCGTACCGGGGGGAGGTCGCCCGGCGTGTGGTCGATGAAGTAGGTCAGCGTGCCGTCGGGGGTGGCGCCTACCTGGATTTTGGGGACTAGCATTTGCGGCGAGAAGATGGGGGAAGGGAAGGCAAGCAAGCAGTCCTTTTTTGAAAAAAAGGACCAAAAAACTTTTTCTCCCTGTCGGCGAACGCTTCAGCAGCCGCCGTCAAAAAAGAAGGCCTTGCTTCCCTTCCAAACTCTCCGGCGTATCGAAATCCATCAGCACCGCCTCGCCCGCCAGCTCCACCTCGCCCACCACATCCGCATGCAGCCGGAAAAGTCCGCGCGCCCCGGTATCGCCCTGCAGCGCCGCCATCTCCGCGAAGAACCGCCTGTCCCACAGCACGGGGTTCCCGCGCTTGCCGCGATGGGTGGGGACGATGATCAGGCGCTCCTCTTCCGGGCACCAGGCGGCGATCACCTGGTCCATCTCCGCGGGCGAGACCAGCGGCATGTCACCCAGGCAGATGAGCGCGGCGGTGACGTCCGCGCCTAGTGCCGAGACGCCGGCGCGCAGGCTGGCGGACAGGCCTTCGGCGTAGGCCGCGGCGCGGACGAAACGCGCCGCGGGGGCCGCGTGGCGCACGGCCGCTTCCACCGCCTCGGCCTGGTGGCCGGTCACCACAATCACTTCATCCGCCCGGCTGGCGGCGCAGGCGGCGGCTACCCGCGCTGCCATGGCAAGGCCTGCGCCATCTTCCAGCAGCAGCTTGTTGCGCGGCGCCATCCGGGTGGAGGCGCCGGCCGCCAGCACCACGGCGGCCACGCGCGGCGGGCGTTTGGCTTGCGGGCTGCGCGCGGCGGGGCGGCCTGGCGTATCTTTCAGCAGGCCGCCCACGCCCATGGCGGTGACCGCAACCCGGCCCGCCGGCTCGCCGGCGAAGATGCGCCGCAGCACAAGATCGATACCGTTCAGCTTCGGGCTGCGGGCGCAGCCGGGCAGGACCACGGCCGGCACGGCGCCGATCTGGCCGAGGCAGATCAGGTTGCCCGGATCCACCGGCATCCCGAGATGCTCGAGCGTGCCGCCGGACGACACGATGGCGGCGGGCCCGACATCGGCGCGGTCCACCACCGCGGACGCGCCGGCGAACAGCAGGAGCTGCGCGCCGTCCGCGCACAGGGCGGCGAGGGCGGCGGAGACGGCATCCTCCGTATGGGCGCAGCGCAGGGGTGGCAGCAATCGGCCGCCAAGCGCCTGCACCCGTGTGCCGGTGACCCTGATGGTGCCTTCGATCACGCTGTCCTTCAGGCCGGGCAGCGTGCTCAGCACCAAGCCCACGCGCAACGGCCGGAACGGCGCGAACCGGACGGCCGGCACGGCACGCGCCAGGCGTTCCGCCGCAGCGACGGCGGCACCAGGCACCGCGAAGGGGATCACCTTGATGGTTGCCACCAGCTCGCCGGCGGAGACGGGCGTGGCGTCCGGCAGGGTTCCCAGCGTGAGTCCTTCATCGAGCGCGTTCAGTGCGTCCACGCGGGCTGCGTCGGCGCGGAACAGGCCGGCGGCCGCGGCTGCCAGGTTCACGCGTCCGGTTCCGGCAGACACGCAGGACAGGCCGGGCCTGGCCAAGGCCGCAGCAAGGCGGCCCGCCGCCTCGTTCTCGCCCACATCGCCGGTCTCCAGCCTGGCCACGACCACGTCCTGCCAGCCGGCGCGGCGCAGCGCCGCCTGGGCGGCGGCATCCAGCACCGATCCTTTCGCCAGCACGCGGCCGCCCAGGCGCGCGGTGTGCGCGAGCACGGCGCCTTCCGCGTCCTCGACCGGCACCGGCCCGAATTTCACGCGCGCTGGCCAAGGGCTGCGCCGCGGCGCACGGCGACGATCTCCGCCACGATGCTGAGGGCGATCTCCGGCGCGGAGACGGCGCCGAGTGCCAGGCCCACCGGACCGCGTATGCGCGAGAGTGCCTCCGGCGCGTGTCCCAGGGCCGCCAGCCGCTGCAGCCGGGCCGCGTGGGATTTGCGCGAGCCCAGGGCGCCGATGAAGAACGCGCCGCTTTTGAGGGCGGCATCCAGAGCCGGGTCGTCCAGTTTGGGGTCATGCGCCAGGGCCACGACGGCCGTCTGCGCGCCCAGTTTGAGGCCGTCCATGGCTGTATCCGGCCAGGCGAGTAGCCTGGTGGCGCCAGGAAAACGTTCGGCGCTGTTGAAGGGGGCGCGCGGGTCCACCACCGTGGCGGCCAGGCCGACCGCGGCGGCGAGCGGCACCAGCGCCTGCGCGATGTGCACGGCGCCTGCTATGACAATGCGGTAGGCGGGGGTTTGCACCTGCAGGAACCAGCGCTCGCCGGCCAGTTCGACAGTCTCGCTCTTGTCGCGCGCCAGCGCCGCCTTGGCGGCTTCGGCCGCATCGGCGGGCAGGTCGCCGTCCGGCCATACTGTCTGCGCGCCGTCGCGCAGCCGCGTTGCCAATACCACCGGGCGCCCGGCCGCGTCTGCTTCCAGCAGAGAAGCCAGCGTTCCCTGCTTCATCCCGCCGCCGTCACGGGTTCGACGAACACCTCGATGCTGCCGCCGCAGGGCAGGCCCACTTCCCAGGCGCGCTCGTCCGTCACGCCGTAGCGCAGGGTTTGCGGCGCGCCGGTGCGCATCACATCCTGCGCGGCCTCGACCACGGCGCCTTCCACGCAGCCGCCGCTGACGGAGCCCGCCATGCGGCCGCTTCGGGTGACGGCCATGCGGCTGCCGGGCGGCCGCGGCGAACTTCCCCAACTTGCGACGACGGTTGCGAGGGCGACCGTTTCACCCTCGGCGAGCCAGGCTGATACTTGTGTCAGGATTTCCATTGCTTGCCTTCCAACGTTGGGAAGGCAAGTAAGAAAGCAGTTCTTTTTTGAAAAAAAGAACCAAAAAACTTTTGCTCCGGCTGTCGCGCCATGGGCGAAGTCCGCGACAGCGCAGACAAAAGCTTTTTGCTTCTTTTTCTCGAAAAAGAAGGC
>CAXTVW010000095.1:0-13432 GCA_964247675.1 uncultured Acetobacteraceae bacterium | reverse complement strand
TGCGCTAAAAGCCGTCGTGTTAAAAGTCCGCGTACCACGCCGTTAGCGAACTTCTTCGGCCTCCGTGGGCGTGGGCACCGCGGGAACATCGGTGGTGTTGGCAGGCTCTGCGGGTTGCGGTTGATCTGTCCCGCGCGGGCGCGTGGCAGATCCTGGCGGAGAGGAGGCGTCGTCAGTTTCGCCCATGCTTAGATCCTTAAATAAGATAGCCTAAGTCAGTGCCTCGATTTTCGAAAAGGCACCAAGCTACCGCAAACGCGGAGAAACAGAAGTTTTTTGCTTCTTTTTTTCAAAAAAGAAGGCCTTGCTTTCTTAACTTGCTTTTTCCAGCTCAATCTTCCCCTGCGCCCAGGAGCTCTCCGGCACGCTGGTGCCCTCAGACGCTCCGATCTCCGCCCAGCGCGCCGCCACCTGCTCGGCCGCGTCCTCCTGCTCGCCCACATGTATGCCGCGCGTCAGCGTCACATGCGCCTGTTCGAAACTGCCGGCGCCGGCGCACAGGATGGTGCGCGTCGGTGCGTCCTCTGCCACCAGTGCCAGCAGGCCCGGGCTGACGGAAGCCGGCGTTAGTTTTGCAATCACGTCCGCCGGCAGCAGCCCTTCCATCATGCGCGTGGCCGCCGTGGGGGCAAGGCAGTTCACCCGTATGTTGTTTTTCTGGCCTTCAATGGCGAGCGTCTGCATCAGCCCCACCAGCGCCATCTTCGCGGCACCGTAATTGGCCTGGCCAAAATTGCCGTACAGTCCGGAAGATGACGTGGTCATCACGATTCTTCCGTAGTTCTGCGCGCGCATGATGTCCCACACCGCCTTGGTGCAATACGCGGCACCCATCAGGTGCACGTCTACCACCAGGCGGAAATCCGCCATGTCCATCTTGCTGAACGATTTGTCGCGCAGGATGCCGGCGTTGTTGACCAGGATATCGACGCGTCCCCAGCGCTCCATGGCGGCGGCCACCATGGCTTCTACCTGGGCCTGTTCGGCCACGGACGCGCCGTTGGCAATCGCCTCGCCACCGGCCGCCGTGATCTCGGCGGCCACGCCCTCGGCGGCCGAAAGCGAGCCGCCCGTGCCGCTGACCGCGCCGCCGAGATCGTTCACCACGATCTTGGCACCGCGCCGGGCGAGCAGCAGGGCGTGGGCGCGGCCCAGGCCACCGCCGGCGCCGGTTACGATAGCTACGCGGTTCTTGAGATCGATGGTCATAAGATTAGGTTCCGTAGAGAAAAGGAAGGCCTTCTTTTTTGAAAAAAGAAGCAAAAACTTTTGTCCCTGGCCCTGCGTCGGCTGCCTGGTTTTATCCAGGAGCACACATCTGTTGCAAATGCGGGGGAGCAAAAGTTTTTTGGTCCTTTTTTCAAAAAAGGACTGCTTGCTTCCTTCAAACCTTGAACCGGAACAACTGCGAACGCTCCACGCCAGAGCCCTGCCAGGCCTTCATCTGTGGAATGTGCGAGCATGTCACGTAAATCGAGCCGTCCGCGCCCTCCGCCATGCTGTCCGGCCAGTTGAACCGGCTGTCCTTGGCGACCACCGAGAACGTGCGGTCCGGGTTCATCCGCTTGACGGTGTTGTCGCCACAGCTCGTCACATACAGGTGGCCATCGCGGGACATCCAGTAGCCGTCGGCGATGAACGTGGTCGCGAATTTCTCGACCGCCGCGCCTTGCTGCGCCGCGGTGAGTTTCTCGTCGAACAGAGCGTGCAGCGGCGCGCGGTACATCGTGGTGCCGGTCGTCGCCTGCCAATAGACATACTCGCCCTTCGCATCGATCGCGATGCCGTCGGCGGAGAACTCGGCGGTCTGGCCATCGAGGCGATGGAGCGGCTTGCCCTCGATTGTCATCGTCAGGCCCGGCTGGAATTGCGTGCTGGGGTGCCCATCCAGCACGCGGCGTGCACGGCCGGAGGCAACGTCCAGCACCACCAGGCAGCCGGGCTGTCCGGAATTGGTCAGCACGGCGCGCTTGCCGTCCGGCGTGAACCGTATGTCGTTCAGGTAGGCGCCCTGCGGCGCCACGTCGTCGCCAAGGGCATAGACGCGTGCGACCTTGTTGGTGGTGAGGTCGAAGCGCACCAGCTTGGGCCCGCCGGTGACCTCGAGCGCCAGGCCAGGTGCGGCCGGATCGAGCACCCAGAGGTTGCCCTGCGGATCGCAGGTGACGCTCTGCACGCAGACGAAACGCTGCCCGGCGCCGGCCGGCGCGGCTGCGCGGAAGCTGTTCCACGCAGCGTCAGGGTAGGGGGTCAGCTTGCCGTCCTTGCCCACTTCGGCCACCGAGACGGACACGTCCTGCTCCCAGCGCGGGAAGTTCACGAAGATGCGGCCGTCCGGCGACACGGCCACGCCGGTCACCTGATGCGGCTCGGTGAACGTGGCCACCAGCTCAACGGAGCCTGCCGCCGCGGCGCGCGCGCAAAACGGCATGGCCATGGCTGCGGTAGCGGTCGCCAGCACGGTGCGGCGGGACAGTTCAGGAAAATTCATCGGTGAGCTCCCTTGGGTGCCCCCTCAACTCCGGCCTATCCGGCCGGTTCGCCCGCAGCCCGAGCACGCTGGCAAAGAAAGAAAGGCCTTCTTTTTTGAAAAAAAGAAGCAAAAAACTTTTGCTCCCTAGGCAGGTTCAGCCGCCTCGCTTCATCCGGAGACATCCGGACGCCGCAAATGCGGGGTAGTAAAAGTTTTTTGGTCCTTTTTTTCAAAAAAGGACTGCTTGCTTTCTCAGCGCCCCACTCCCCGGTTTTCGCTTCTCTTTTCCGGCAAGGAAGTGCTTCCTTTCCCCGTAACGACAGGAGGTGAAGGTGCGCTCGCACACTATAGGCAACACCCTGCCCGTGCTGGAACTGGCGCTCGAGGCAGGCGAGGGCGTCGTCGCGGAAACCGGCCAACTGAGCTGGATGAGCGGCGGCATCGAGCTACACACCACCACCAGCACGGCCGGCAGCACGGGATTCCTGGGCGCTGTCGGCCGCGCCTTGTCCGGCGGCGGGCTGTTCATGACCGAATACACCGCGCCGTACCAGCCGGGCACCGTGGCGTTCGCCGCCAAGATACCAGGCCGCATGGTGGAGCTGCACGTGCAGCCCGGCCAAAGCTACATGATACACAAGCACGGCTTCGTCTGCGCCACGCCTGGCGTGCAGCTCGGCACCGGGTTCCAGCAGTCGCTAGGCTCCGGCCTGTTCGGCGGCAACGGCTTCCTGCTGCAGCGGCTCTCCGGCGCCTGCACCGCCTGGGTGGAGCTGGGCGGCGAAGTGGTGGAGCGCATGCTCGCCCCTGGCGAGCAGCTACGCGTGCATCCCGGCCACGTCGGCATGTTCGAGGACCGGGTGGGCTTCGGCATCACCATGCTGCGCGGCGTGCGCAACATCTTCTTCGGCGGTGACGGGCTGTTCCTCGCCGAGCTGACCGGCCCTGGCCGCGTGTGGCTGCAGACGCTGACTTTGCCGAATCTGGCGCATGCGCTGGCGCCCTACATGGGGAACGGGCAGGTGGAGCAGGTCGAGGAGCTTGGGGTTGCCGGGGCGGTGCTGAAGGGGCTGTTCTCAAGGTAAGGCAAGCAGGGACTTCGCTTGGCTCCGCATCGCGGATTTTCGGTCGTCCGCCTTCTTCGCAGGAGAAGGCTTTGCTTGCTCAGAACCGATCCTTAGCCGCCCGGATCTCGCCCAACCGCGCCGCATCATGCGCCCGCAGGAACGGGTTTTCCGCCAGCTCCGCCGTCAGCCGCGAAGGCACCGTGCGATCGCCATGCGCCCGCAGTCGGTCCACCTGCGCGGCACGCGTCTTCAGCGCCAGGTTGTCCGGCTCAACCGTCAGCGCGAAGCGGGCGTTGCTCTGGGTGTATTCGTGGCCGCAGCACACGAGCGCGGCACCGGGCAGGGCCGCCAGCTTGTGCAGGGAGGCGAACATCTCCTCGGCCGTGCCCTCCAGCAGCCGGCCGCAGCCGAGCGAGAACAGCGTGTCGCCGCACAGCAGGAGCTCGCCGTCCGGGATGTAGAAGGCGATGTGGCCGCGGGTGTGGCCGGGCGTGTCGATCACGTGGGCGGTGGTGCCGCCGAACGGCACGGCGTCACCCTCGGCCACGGCCACGTCCAGCTTGGGCAGCCGGTGCGCGTCCGCCGCGGCGCCCACCACGCGGGCGCCGTAGCGCTGGCGCACCTCGTCGGTGCCCGCCACGTGGTCGTCGTGGTGATGAGTCAGGAAGATGGTGTCCAGCCGGCCGCCATCTTCTTCGATCGCGGCGATCACCGCGCCGGCGTCCGCCGGGTCCACGATGCCCACGGCACCGGTGCTGGAATCACGCAGTAGCCAGGCATAGTTGTCGGAGAACATCGGCACGGCCTGGACGGTCACTGTCATGGACACCACCTTATGCGAAACGAACGCCAACCTGGTAAGCCAGTCTGGCACGCCGGTCAGGCACCAGCCACACGTCAACGCATCCCGGGCAGCCAAGAGACATACAGTGACAAGCGCGGCCCATCACGATGGCCATACAGCTCCGGCCTTCTACGCCACGGCGACGGGGCAGATGGCGGCATCGGTCCTGCGCCAGCAGCTGCGCACGCTTTGGCCTGACCTCTCGGGCCAGGCCGTGCTGGGCATCGGCTATCCGGCGCCGTTCCTGGGCCTGTGGCAGGACCACGCCTATCGCTGCGTGGACGCCACCACCTCCCGCCACACGCCGCCGCCGCCCGGCGCCTGTGCCGCGGACGCCACCCGCCTGCCGTTTCCGGACCTGGCGTTCGACCGCATCCTGGTTATCCACGGCGTGGAGCCGGTGGACCAGGACGGCAAGCTGCTGCGCGAGATCTGGCGCGTGCTGAAGGATGACGGCCGCATCGTGGTGGTGGCCCCTAACCGCATGGGCCTGTGGGCGCATATCGACCGCACGCCGTTCGGCCAGGGCCAGCCCTACAGCCAGGGCCAGATCGATCGCCTGCTGGCCGCCGCCATGTTCCGGCCCGAGCGCCGTGACGTGGCGCTGTTCACCCCGCCTTCCGCTCTGGGCCTGGTGCTGCGCACGGCGCGTTTCTGGGAGGCGCTGGGCCGTGCGCTGTTCTGGGACCTGGCCGGTGTCACGCTGACCGAGGCGGTGAAGGACACTTACGCGGCGCTGCCGCTTGGGGCGCCGGCGAAGCGGCGCGTGGTGCTGTCGGAGGCGGCTTGAGACGGGCTTTCTTCTTTCGCTCAGGCAACGTGCGCTTACGCCATCAACGCCCTTCGTTGCCGTTCGACGATTGCAACCGGAGGCGGAACGCGGACATCAGCCAGTATCGGCAGCGCAAACGCCATCGAAGTAAACTGCCAATAGCACGGTTCTTGCATCGTTCACTGCTAGCCTCAATAGGAGTTAGAAGTGGCATTCAAGAGACGGACCGCCCTGGCGGCACTGGCGATGTTGCCCATCACGGCGAGCGCCGAGCCTGTCGATCCGCCCACGCCCGATGACATCGTCCCCGACGACGTGGTGAAGCGGAACGTAGCTGCGATCCGCGCGCACCATGATTTGCTGAACCAAGGCAAGGTTGCCGAAGCGGTCGCCTACTTTGCTGAGGACACGCGCAACCACGGTGTTCCGGTCGGTCGCAAGGGGGTGCTGCGTGTCCTCACCGACATATATACGACTTTCCCCGACTGGCGGATGGAGATCGTCAGTCTCGATGCCGTTGGAGACGATGTCGTGGTCCGCTGCATCGTCAGTGGCACGCACAGAGGCATCGGCAAGATACCGGTCAATGGCGGCCTGCTTGTTGGCGTTCCCCCTACCGGCAAGAGCTTTAAGGTGCAGCACATCCACTGGTACACCCTGAAGAACGCACTGATCGTCGAGCATCGCGCCAACCGCGATGACGTCGGGATGATGCAGGAGCTGGGCCTGCTGCCGGCTGTGAAACGCTACGATCTTCCGTCGCACGGCTGAACGCCTTGCTGTCGAAAGTCCAGACTATGGGTGTCGCCTGACATGAGGAACGCGAGGTAGAGCATGCCAGCGTGCGAGGCTCTCTGTCGTCCACATCAGGTGCCAGCTCCGGCCACGCGCGGTCGAGACGGCGCTTGCCAACGGATGGAGAGAACGGACGCCCGCGCAACCTGACCAAAGGGGTTCTCTTCCCGAAAGAACGCCTTGCCTTCCGGCCCCCGCCCCGCTACCACCGCGCGCTACGCTGGCACCCCTGGAGGCCGGCGTGTTTTACGTTGGAGCTTCTCATGGCCAATTTCGTCACGATCGAAGCCGAGGCGCGTGCGCGAGCCGGTAAGGGGGCGGCGCGTGCGACCCGGCGGGCAGGCAGGGTGCCTGCTGTCATCTACGGTGCCAAGCAGGCGCCGGCACTGATCTCCCTGGAACCCAAGGCGGTCCTCACCGAGCTGAAGCGCGGCGGCTGGCGCTCGCGCCTGTTCGAACTGAAGGTCGATGGCGTCCCCGAGCGCGCGCTGATGCGCGACGTGCAGTTCCACCCCGTTACCGATGTGGCCGAACACGTCGATTTCCAGCGCCTGGCGCCTGGCGAGCAGATACGCGTGTCGGTGGCTGTGCACTACAGCAACGAAGCGACCAGCCCCGGCCTGAAGAAGGGCGGCGTGCTGAACGTGGTGCGCCACACGATCGAAGTGTGGGCGGACCCGGAAAGCGTGCCGGCATTCTTCGAGGCGGATCTCGGCGCGCTGGACATCAACGACAACGTGCGCTGGCATAACCTGACCGGCACTGGCGACGCGCGGCCCACGATCGCGGACCGCGACTTCGTGGTGGC
Source organism: uncultured Acetobacteraceae bacterium (assembly GCA_964247675.1). Lineage (GTDB taxonomy): Bacteria > Pseudomonadota > Alphaproteobacteria > Acetobacterales > Acetobacteraceae > BOG-908. The sequence continues at coordinate 6,673 of CAXTVW010000095.1, read as the reverse complement.
GACCGTGGCGCCGCCTACGCGCTCGGCAGAGACGGCGGAGCCTGTGGCTGCGGCCGCTGCCCCTGCGCCGGCCAAGGGCAAGGCGCCTGCGAAGGCTGCGGCGCCGGCACCGGCCGCTAAGCCGGCTGCGAAGAAGAAGTAAGGCCAGGGGCTCTGCCCCTGGACCCCGCTAAGGACAGTCGTCCTTAGAACCTGCTTTATGAGTGGGGGTCTGGGGCCTCGTCATGCGCTAGCGTGCTGCGCACGACGCCCCAGCGGGTCCAGGGCAGAGCCCTGGCCTTCCTTGCCATGCTTCTATGGGCAGGCCTAGGCAATCCCGAGCCGGCGATGGCGCGCCAACGCCACAACATCGGCTTCATGGCGCTGGACCGCATAGCCCACCGCCACGCGTTCTCCCCGTGGCGCCAACGCTTCCGCGGCCTGTCCGCCGAAGGCACGATAGCCGGCGAAAAGATACTGGCCCTGAAACCGCTAACCTACATGAACGACAGCGGGATGAGCGTGCAGCCAGCCGCCGCCTTCTTCAAGCTAGCCCCCGAAGCGATCACCGCTTTTCACGACGAGCTGGACCTGATCCCCGGCAAGATACGCGTCAAACGCGGCGGCGGGGCCGCCGGCCATAACGGCCTGCGCAGCATGGACCGAACGCTCGGCTCGCCGGATTACTGGCGCGTGCGCCTGGGCATCGGCCACCCCGGCGACAAGGCCCGCGTCACCGGCTGGGTGCTGGGCGACTTCGCCAAATCCGACGCCGCCTGGCTGGACCGTCTGCTGGACGCGGTGGCAGACACCGCGCCGCTACTGGCGCAAGGCAAGCCGGACGAGTTCGCCTCGCGTGTTTCAATGCTTTCCGGAGAGCCGTGATGGGTTTCAACTGCGGCATCGTGGGCCTGCCGAACGTCGGCAAATCCACGCTTTTCAATGCGCTGACGGCCACGGCGGCGGCACAGGCCGCCAACTACCCGTTCTGCACGATCGAGCCCAACGTGGGCCGCGTGGCGGTGCCCGACCCTCGGCTCGCGGCACTCGCCGAGATCGGGAAATCCCTCAAGATCGTGCCCACCAGCCTCGAATTCGTCGACATCGCCGGCCTGGTGCGCGGCGCCAGCCGGGGCGAGGGGCTGGGCAACAAGTTCCTGGGCAACATACGCGAGGTGGACGCCATCATCCACGTGCTGCGCTGCTTCGAGGACCCTGACGTGACGCACGTGGAGGGCTCGATCGATCCGATACGCGACGCGGAGACGATAGAGACCGAGCTGATGCTGGCCGACCTCGACAGCCTGGAGAAGCGCGTCATCCCGCTGCAGAAAAAGGCGCGCGGCAACGATCGCGAAGCGGCCGCCACGGTGGCGCTGATGGAGCCGATCATCACCGCGCTGCAGGCCGGCCGCCCCGCCCGCACCGCCGTACCGCCTGGCGAGGAACTGGCCGTGAGCCGCCTGCAACTGATGACCAGCAAGCCGGTGCTCTACGTGTGCAACGTGGAGGAGGCGGCCGCCGCCACAGGCAACGCGCAGTCCGAGCGCGTGGCTGCACTTGCAAAGGCGGAAGGGGCGGCCTGCGTCGTTGTCTCAGCCGCCATCGAGGCCGAGGTGAGCACGCTGCCGGAAGACGACCGCGCCGAGTTCCTGGGCGGGCTCGGCCTGGCCGACAGCGGGTTGGACCGGGTGATCAGCGCCGGCTACGGCCTGCTCGGCCTCATCACCTATTTCACCTGCGGCCCGAAAGAGACGCGCGCCTGGACCATCGTACGCAACACCAAGGCGCCGCAAGCAGCGGCCGTCATCCACAACGATTTCGAGCGCGGCTTCATCGCCTGCGAGACGATCGCCTACGAGGATTACGTGGCACTGCGCGGCGAGGCTGGCGCCAAGGACGCGGGCAAGATGCGGGTGGAGGGGCGGGATTATGTGGTGAAGGACGGGGACGTGTTGTTGTTCCGGTTCAACGTGTAGCAAGGAAGCAAGCAGTTCTTTTTTGAAAAAAAGAACCAAAAAACTTTTACTACATCGCCTGCATGAAAATCCGTCCCGGTTCTGCAGATACATACATTGGCAAAATGAATAACGGCCTGGGTGCAGGCGACAGTAGCAAAAGTTTTTTGCTTCTTTTTTTCAAAAAAGAAGGCTTTTCTTCCTTCAGGCCTCCAGGCTCCCCGGCGCCCGGTTGCCCACCATCGCCAGCAGCTCCCGCCGCGTCGTCGGATCATCGCGGAACGCGCCGAGCATGCGGCTCGTCACCATGCTCACGCCCGTCTTGTGCACGCCGCGCGTGGTCATGCACTCGTGCGCGGCCTCGATGATCACCGCGGTGCCGCGCGGCAGCAGCACGTCGTTTATGGTGTTGCAGATCTGGGCGGTAAGCTTCTCCTGAATCTGGAGGCGGTGCGCGTAGGCATCCACCACGCGGGCCAGCTTGCTTATTCCCACCACGCGGCGGTCCGGCAGGTAGGCCACGTGCGCGCGGCCGATGATCGGCACCATGTGGTGCTCGCAATGGCTCTCCAGGCGTATGTCGCGCAGCAGCACGATCTCGTCGTAGCCCTCCACCTCCTCGAAGGTGCGCTCCAGCATGGCGACCGGGTCTTCCTCGTAGCCGCGGAAGAACTCCAGGTAGGATTTGGCGACGCGCCTTGGGGTGTCGCGCAGGCCCTCGCGGCCGGGGTCGTCGCCGGCCCAGCGTATCAGGGTGCGTATCGCCGATTCCGCTTCTTCGTTGGTCGGTCGCGCCTCGCTGGCGGTGTCCGGCGGCTGCGGTTTAGGCTGGCTGGCTTCGTTCAATTGGGTGCGCTTCCTGGTGTTCGTTGCGATAGAAGTGGGGCGCGAGACGAGTGCGGCAAGCAACAGGAAGCAAGGTCTTCTTTTTTGAAAAAAAGAAGCGAAAAACTTTTACTCCCCGCATTTGCACCAGCCGGCCTTTCTTGGAAGAACAAGGCCGCTGCAGCGTCGGGGTAGCAAAAGTTTTTTGCTTCTTTTTTTCAAAAAAGAAGGCCTTGCCTTGGCCTCTAATGCAGGCGCCCCGGCTGATGCGGCGAGTCCAGACTAAACGCCGGCACCGCCACGTCGAACGCCTCCCCACCAGCCGCCGCTTGCGCCACTGCCGGCCCCGCTCCGTGCGCCACCATGTGATACCAGCCGACCATGAAGCCGGACGGCGTCTCCAGCGGCGTGCCGGACGTGTATTCGAACGCCTCGCCCGGCTCCAGCACGGGCTGTTCACCGACCACGCCGTCGCCCTGCACGCGGAACATGCGGCCGGTGGCGTCGGTGATCTCCCAGGTGCGGCGCAGCAACTGAACGGTCTCGCGGCCGCGGTTCTCGATCGTCACGCGGTAGGCCCAGACGTAGCGGTGGGCTTCCGGCTCGGACTGGTCTTCCAGATAGAAGGCCGCCACGCGCACGTTGATGCCGCGGGTCAGCGCGGCGTACTCACGCGGCTTGCTCATTCGGCGGCGTGCCGTAGGGCGGCGGCTTGCAGCGCGCCGGCGATGTCTTCCTGCAGGTCGGCCAGGTCCTCCAGGCCCACGGACAGGCGGACCACGCCATCGGTGATGCCCAGCCGCGCGCGCTCCTCGGCGCCGATGCGCATGTGCGTGGTGGTGGCCGGGTGGGTGACCATGCTGCGCGAGTCGCCCAGGTTGTTGCTGATGGCGATCAGCCGCAGCTCGTTGCAGAAGCGGAAGGCCGCCTGCTTGCCGCCGGCCAGCTCGAAGGTGACGAGCGTGCCGCCCGCGGTCATCTGCCGCATCGCCAGGGCGTGCTGCGGATGGTCGCGCCGCGCCGGATACCACACGCGGGCGATCTCGGGGGCGGCGGCCAGGTAGTCCGCCAGCGCAGCGGCACGCGCACAGGCGGCGTCCACGCGCAGGCTCAGCGTCTCCATGCCCTTCAGCAGCGTCCATGCGTTGAACGGCGAGAGCGATGGGCCGGTGTTGCGCACGAAAGGCTGCAGCGTCTCCTCGATCCATTTCTGCCGGCCGAGCACGGCCCCGCCCAGCACGCGTCCCTGGCCATCGATGTGCTTGGTGGCGGAATACACCACCACGTCCGCGCCCAGCTCCAGCGGGCGTTGCAGCAGCGGGGTGGCAAACACGTTGTCGACCACCACCAGCGCGCCGGCTTCGTGTGCCAGGTCGGACACGGCCTGGATGTCGACGATGTCCAGCATGGGGTTGGACGGCGTCTCCAGCAGCACGAGCTGCGCCGGCTGGCCCAGCGCGCGGCGCCAGCCATCCACGTCGCCGGCATCGACGAACTCGTAGGTGATGCCCATGCGGGGCAGCAGGGTGGAGACGATCCAATGGCAGGAGCCGAACAGCGCCCGGCTGGCCACTACGTGGTCGCCGCTGCGCAGATGGGACAGCATGGCGGCATTCACCGCGGCCATGCCGGTGGCGGTGGCGCGGCATGCTTCGGCACCTTCCAGCTTGGCCATGCGCCGTTCGAACGCGGCGACAGTGGGGTTGCCGAAGCGGGAATACTGGTAGTGCGTCACCTCGCCGGCAAACGTGGCCTCGGCCTGCTCGGCGTCGTCATAGACGAAGCCGGAAGTCAGGAAGACCGCCTCGCTGGTCTCGCCGTAGGGGGTGCGCTCGGTCTCGCCGTGTATCAGGGTGGTGGCGGGGCGATACGTCATGGTTCACTGGGCTCCTCGGAAAGGGCCCGACCTGTGATAGCCGGCGCACGTGTCGCCGGGCCTCTTTAGCGCGCTTGTTTTACCTCGCCGCAAGCCGGCCGGACAAATCACGAGGGTTAGAGGTTGAAATCTGGGTTCGGCGGTGAGGGGGTCAAGAAAGGAAGGCCTTCTTTTTTGAAAAAAAGAAGCAAAAAACTTTTGCTCCCTGTCGGCGAGTGCGGACGGGCGCGCGACAGCGGACGGAAAGCTTTCAGCTCTTTTTTTCGAAAAAGGACTGCTTGCCTTTCTTCCTAGTCTTGCCTGCGCTACGCTTCCGGTCGCGCGGGTGTAGTTCAATGGTAGAACGGCAGCTTCCCAAGCTGCATACGTGGGTTCGATTCCCATCACCCGCTCCACCTAGTCCGCCAGCCCTGCCGCCAGCGCCTCCACAACAAGGCGCAGCTGTCCGCGCAGCGCCTCGAGCTCCATTGGCTGAACCGTGCCGTCCAGGCCCAGCGCCACCATGCCGTGCACGGCTGCAAACACCGTCCTGGCCAGCAACGCGCATGCCTGTGCGGATAGCCCAGGCCGAAGCTGGCCGAGCGGGCGCTCCACATGCTGGAACAGTGCCGCCTGCCGTGCCGCAAAGGCCGGCGTGAGCGGCTGCCCTTCCGTGCCGCGGTGCTGGAACACCGCGGCCCATCGCTTCCGGTTGGCGGCGGCGTAATCGAGATAGGCGTCGGCCAGGCCGAGCAGCTGGTTTGCCGGCTTCTTGCGCGGGCGCGTGGCCAGCAAGGCAGCGCCGATCGCATCCAGCGTGCGGCCGTTCACCTCCAGGACGAGCGCGTCCAGGTCCGGATACACCTGGTAGATGGCGCCCACCGCGCAGCCGGCTGCCTCGGCCAGCGCGCGGGCGCGCAAAGCCGCCAAGCCGTCCGCGGCGATGACCGACTCCGCTGCGGTGACGAGCCGATCCCGCAAGCCATCCATGCGCCTCGACATTTTTTCTGAACGTTGTTCAGTTTTATCTTGAACAGTGTTCAAAGACGGTGTATCTCCTGATTGAACAGCGTTCATACAGGAGGTTCACGGTGCTGAAAACACTTGTCACACTCGTCCGCGGATCGCAGGCCGCGGCTGGCGAGCAACTCGCCGACCAGCACGCCTTGCTGCTGCTGGACCAGCAGATGCGCGATGCGGCCGCCACCCTGTCGCACGCGCAGCGCGCGCTGGCTGTGGCGCTGGCCGAGGACGCCCAGGAAGGCCGGCGCTGTGCCGCGGCGCAGGAGCGGGCGGCAGGGCTGGAGCAGCGGGCGCGCGCCGCCTTGGCTGCCGGCGGCGAGGCGCTGGCCACCGAGGCGGCCGAGGCGATCGCCACCCTGGAAGCCGAGCACGCGGCCGGGCAGCAGGCGCGCACGCTGTTCGCCGCCGAGATCGCCCGCCTGCGCGGCCACGTGGCGGACCACGAGCGCCGCCTGGCCGAACTGAACCGCGGCCGCCGCGTGGCGCGCGTGGCGGAGGCAGTCCGCATCTCCCGCCGCGGCACGATCGAGCCGGCCGGCGCGCAGTTCTGCACCCTGTCCGAAGCCGAGGCGACGCTGGCCAGGCTGCGCGGCCGCCAGGAGAGCACGGCCGATGCCTGCGACGCGCTGGCCGGGATCAGCACCGCCACCAAGCCGGAGACGATCGACAAACGCCTGGAGGCGGCCGGCTTCGGCCCCGCCACGCGCCCCACGGCCGCGAGCGTGCTCGCCCGGCTAAAACTTCCGCAGCCCCAAGGAGACAACACATGAAGCCGGTACAGACAGAAATCCACGCGCCCGCCTGGGTCTTCTTCACCTACGCGTCGTTCGCCGCCTCACTGATCTTCATGCTCGGCGGCATCTGCATGCTGCCGATCGACCTGTGGATGCGCGCGTTCCTGTTCGTGGGCGCGCTCATGGTGGTGCAGTCCTCCATCACGCTGACCAAAACGCAGCGCGACGTGCATGAAAGCGGGCGCTTCATCAACCGCATCGAGGATGCACGGACGGAAAAGCTGCTGATGGAGGCAGGA
>CAXTVW010000094.1:0-13517 GCA_964247675.1 uncultured Acetobacteraceae bacterium | reverse complement strand
TTCAAACACCACCGTCCGCCGGACCGTCCGGTCCTCAAGCTCCAGCGTAGTCGGCACATCGTAGCTGGCGATCTCCCGGCGCCCCTCCTTCGGGACGTAAGCGCGCCCGGGGTCCGCCATCCAGACCGTGGCGCCGGACGCCGCGCATTGCCGCAGCCAGGCCGTCACACTCCGCGCCATCGGCGCCTCGTAACACACGTCGCCGCACAGGATCAGGTCCCACCGGCATGCCTGGCCCACCACATCCCCGGCCAGCGTTTCCACCACCACGCCGTTCTCCCGCGCGTTCAGCGCAATCGCCGCCACCGCCAGCGTGTCGATCTCCGCCGCCTCCACACGCAACGCGCCTGTCCGCGCGGCGGCCAACGCCGCCAGCCCGCATCCCGCCGCAAAATCCATCACGCGCCGCCCCGCGGCATGGGCCGGCTGATCCAGCAACAGCCGCGCCAGCGCCTGCGCGCCCGGCCAGGCAAACGCCCAGAACGGCGGCGCCATGTTCCGCGCGGCGAGCCAGTCCTCGGTCGCCTGCCAGATCGGTGTGATCTCGGTGGCCAGATGGAGCGTGAACTCCGGCACAAGCGGCGCACGCGCGGGCCGGGTGTGGGCGCGGATGAACGCTTCGGGGTTGGTCATGGAAAGGAAGCAAGGCCTTCTTTTTTGAAAAAAAGAAGCAAAAAACTTTTACTACCCCGCCTGCGCGAACGCCCGCGCCGGTCCTGCAAGCGCTCGCTTTGGCAGAACCAGGCCGCACGATGATGCAGGCAGGGAAGTAAAAGTTTTTTGCTTCTTTTTTTCAAAAAAGAAGGCCTTGCTTGCTCCCTTCACCGCCCGGCAAGCAAAGCCACCGCCACCGCCACCCCAGTCGCCCGGTTCAGCCGGAACAGCCGCAGGCACCCCCGCGGATCGGCCGCATTCAGTTGCCACACCTGCCAGCCAAGCAGGCAGATCGGCACCACCAGCACGAACGGATACGCCCAGCCCAGCCCGGCCAGCGCGCCGGCCGCCGCCAGCGCCAGCACGCACCCGGCATACGCCCCGCCCACGAACCGCCGCGGCATGTGGGCGAACCGACGCGACGTGCTGCGCACGCCCACCACCGCATCGTCCTCCATGTCCTGGAACCCGTAGATCGTGTCGAAGCCCAGGTCCCACAGTATGGCGGCGGCGTAGATCGCCGCGCAGGCATCGTCCACCTGGCCGGACGCCGCGGCGTAGCCCACCGGCGCCCCCACGCCGAACGTGGCGCCCATCACCAGCTGCGGCCACCAGGTGAAGCGCTTGGCCAGTGGATAGACGAACACCAGGATCAGCGAGCTGGCGCCAAGCGCCTGCGCCGTCCGGTTGAGCTGCAGCAGCACCGCCAACCCGGCGCCCAGAAGCAGCAGGAGGAACACCGCCGCCTGGCGCAGCCGCAGGGCGCCGCTGGCCAGCGGACGCGCCTTCGTGCGCGCCACCTGCGCGTCCAGGTCGCGGTCCCACATGTCATTCACCACGCAGCCCGCCGCCCGCATCACCACGGAGCCCGCCGCGAACAGCGCCAGCAGCCGCAGCGTCGGCGCCAAAGCGTCGCGCGCCAGCAGGATGCCCCACGCGCCGGGCAGGAACAGCAGCCAGATGCCGGTCGGCCGGTCCAACCTTGCCAGCAGCAGATACGGCCGCACCCAGGCCGGCATGCGCGCCACCCAACCATCCGCTGCAATATCCGTGTGTGGGGGGATTTCCGGTTGTGCGCTCACCTGGGTTATGTGCGTGCCGGTCAGGAAACGGTCAATGCAGCGTATCTTCATCGAAGCGCCCCTCAACGAAGGCGCAGAGCTCGTCCCCAGCGAGGCCCAGGCGCACTACCTCGCAAACGTCCTGCGCCTGGCGGCCGGCGCCGCAATCGCCGTGTTCAATGGGCAGGATGGCGAGTGGCTGGCCCGCATAGGCGCGCTGCGCCGCGGCCGCGCCGTGCTGGCCGTGGAGCGCGCGCTGCGCCCGCAGCGCGCCAGCCAGGAGCTGGTGTTGGCCTTCGCCCCGCTGAAGCGCGACGCCACCGACCTGCTGGTCCGCCAGGCCACCGAGCTCGGCGTGACCTCCCTGCGTCCCGTCATGACCGCGCGCACGAACGCCGCCCGCGTCAACGAGGAGCGCCTGGCCGCGATCACCCGCGAGGCGGCCGAGCAATGCGAGCGCCTCGACCTGCCGGCGATCGAACCGCCCACCGACCTGGCCGGCCTGCTCGCCGCCTGGCCTGCTGCCCGGCCGCTCGCCGCGGCGCTGGAGCGCACGCGCCCCGGCCCGCCGGCCAGGGACGCCCACGCCCTCCTGGTCGGACCCGAAGGGGGCTTCGCTGCGGCCGAGACGGATGCTTTGCGCCGCGCCAGCTTCGTCCGCCCGATCTCGCTGGGTTCGCTCATCCTGCGTGCGGAGACGGCGGCGGTGGCCGGGCTGGCCCTCTTGCAGGCGCCTGGGTGGTCAACCAATTGAGCGCGACCGAAACAGAAGGTAGGCAAGGCAAGGCAAAAGTCCTTTTTTGAAAAAAAGGACCAGAAAACTTTAGCTCCCCGCCTGCACCGAGGGCGCGCGCTGGTTCTGTCAGTGCACGGATCTGCAGAACCAGGCCGCTCCCTGATGCAGGCAGAGGAGCAAAAGTTTTTTGCTTCTTTTCTTCAAAAAGAAGGCCTTCCTCCCTCCCCGTCTCCCAGGAGCTCCATGTCCAACCCCGGTGAGGAAGACACGACCCCGATCGGGCACGTGCGTGAACTGGCCGCCTATTTCGCCGAAGGCTGCAAGCCGCCCGGCGCCTTTCGCATCGGCACCGAGCACGAGAAGTTCGGCTTCCGCCGCCCCGGCACTGGGGAGGGCCTGGGCGGCGACTACGCTGCCCCCGCCTACGAACCACGCGGCATCCACGCCATGCTGACCGGCATCGCGGACCGCGGCTGGGAAGGGATCCGCGACCAGGACAACCTCATCGGCCTGAAAAAGGACGGCGAGAGCGTCTCCCTGGAGCCCGCCGGCCAGTTCGAGCTTTCCGGCGCTCCGCTGGCCAGCCTGCACGAAACCCGCGCCGAACTGGACCGCCACTTCGCCGACGTGCACGCCGTCGGCGGCCCGCTCGGATTGGGCTTCGCCCCCCTGGGCTTCCACCCCACCGCCCGCCGGTCGGACATGCCGTTCATGCCGAAATCCCGCTACGCCATCATGCGCCGCTACATGCCGCTGGTGGGCAATCTCGGCCTGGACATGATGCTGCGCACCTGCACCGTGCAGGTGAACCTCGATTTCGCCTCCGAGGCGGACATGGTCCGCAAGCTCCGCGTGGGCCTGCTGCTGCAACCTGTCGCCACCGCCCTGTTCGCCAACTCTCCCTTCACCGAGGGCCGCCCCAACGGCTTCCAGTCCGCCCGCGCCAACGTCTGGACGGACACCGACCCCGACCGCACCGGCATCGCCCCGGTCTTCTTTGAGGACGGCTTCGGCTTCGAACGCTACGCCGACTGGCTGCTCGACGTGCCGATGTATTTCGTCGCCCGCGAAGGCCGCCTGATCGACGTGGCCGGCGCCAGCTTCCGTGAGTTCATGGCCGGCCGCGTGGACGCGCTGCACGGCATCACCGCCACGATCGGGGACTTCGCCGACCACTTCACCACGGTATTCACCGAAGTGCGCCTGAAGCGATTCCTGGAAATGCGCGGTGCGGACGCCGGCACGCCCGCCATGATGCTCGCCCAATCCGCCTTCTGGGTCGGCCTGCTCTACGACGACGCGGCCCTGCACGCCGCCCACAACCTGGTCCGCGCCCAGGACTGGCGCACGCTGGCCGCCATTCGCGCCGAAGTCCCCCGCCACGGCCTGGACGCTCCGTTCGCCACCGGCACCGTGCGAGACCTCGCCCGCTACGCCTTGGCCATTGCCCGCGACGGCCTGCGCACCCGCGGTCTGGGCGAGGAGACCTACCTGGACCCGCTGGACGCGATCGTCGCCGGCGCGCCCAACCAGGCACAGCACTGGCTGGCGCGTTACGCGGGCGCTTGGGGCGGGGATGTCACGCGCATCTTCGAGGAAGCCGCGGTTTAGGGCGAGGCAAGGAAGCAAGGCCTTCTTTTTTGCAAAAAAGAAGCAAAAAACTTTTGACTCCGCTGTCGCGCGCTCAACCAGCCGGCCGACAGGGACGTCTCGTTTTGCCGTGAAATCAAGTAACTCGTGGCTCTACGAGAACGATTCAGGCTCAAAGCGAACTGGCGTCGCCTACAAGGTCCCGATGAACTACCGTCATCAGAACCAAATAGAACAACACCAGGATGCCTTGCGCCACCAACTCGAAAGGGAGTGCTGATCGCCATCCAAACAGCCGCCAGACCGCATTCTCATACCCGCCCTCGATTCCATACAGGACCAGGACGACAATCAACAACCCGGCCAACCGCATTCGCACGCCTCTTGTCAATGTCATAGTGCGTTTGAAGCTGGATGCGACGCCCCTCCGCTCCAGCACACAAACCGGCAACACTACAAACAACACTGAAGCCACCGCCAGCCAAGGTAGAACGAAAGCAAAAAGCCCAACGGCAAGCATTACCATTGCAACGAAATAGACTCCGCTCAGCGGCAAAAAACTGTGCCGCGCGACTTCCAACCCCTCGATGACGCTGATCGTCTCGCCATCCATAAGGCTGGATGCAGTGGTCACAACCGTTCCAGCCGCCACAACCATCAGAACAAAGCCCAGCGCGGCCAGGGAATAAGCCCGCTACCCATGCGCGATGAAAAATACGTGCAGGTGAATGACGTGGGCGCGTCCGTCCCGAGCCTCCAGGATGCCCGGGCTTGAGCTTACAGCACACATGAGCCCAAACGGCGCGATCAAGCGGCCTGTCAGTGCTAGCGACCGCCGCAAGACTTCGCCTACGGCAAGGCTCCTCGCTCCCCCTGCGACAGTCACAACGCGCGCGCCCGCTCCATACCCAACAAGCCGATTTCCGCTGCGATGGTGGTGCAGTCCGCTACCGTGTTCGGCCGCTCGCCGGCCGCCACGTGCCGCAACAGCTCGGCCTGGTTCTCGGACCGTGCAACGAGATCGTCATCGTAGAGATCGTCCATGGTGCCCACGGCCTCCCGCTCTCAATCATGGCCTATCTTGGTTTCGCCGGCCGCCGCGCCATCAATCCCCGCATGCGGAACCCGCCCGCCCTCACCCCGCCGTTTACCCGGCGCGATTGACCGCCAGTTGCGCAGCGAACGCCCGCTCATATGCCGGCCGCGCCTCTCCCCGGGCCACATACGCGGCAAGGTTCGGATACGCATCCAGCAACCCCGACATACGCAGCCGGAGCAGCACCGACACCATCATCAGATCGCCCGCGCTGAACGCCCCGTCCAGCCACGCAGCCTCGCCGAGCCGCCGGGAGAGCCGGCCCAGCCGGTCACGCACACGATCCTGCACAAGCGGCAGACGCGCCGCGGACCATGGCTTGTCCTCCTCGAAAAGCCTCGCAATGCTCAGCTCGATGACCGGCGGCTCCACCGTACTCAGCGCCGCGAACATCCACATGATGGCGCGCGCCCGGCCATCCGCATCGTCCGGCAACAGCCCCGCATGGCGCTCGGCGATGTGCAGGACGATCGCCCCCGTCTCGAACAGCCCGAGATCGCCCTCCTCGTAAGTCGGGATCTGGCCAAAGGGATTGAGCGCCAGGTGTGACTCGTCCTTCATCGCCCCGAACGAAACCAGACGAACCGCATAAGGCTGGCCCACTTCCTCGAGCGCCCAGCGTACGCGCGTATCACGCGCCAGTCCGCGGCCGCCATCGGGTGATTTCTCGAACGCTGTGATCGTAACGGTCATTGCGAGGCTCCCTCCCAGCGGTGCTGGTTCGATTCAGAAAGCAAGGCCTTCTTTTTTGAAAAAAAGAAGCAAAAAACTTTTACTTCCCCGTATTTGCAGCTTGCGGGCTTGTCCGGGAATACGCGACTGCTGCAGATGCGGGGAGTAAAAGTTTTTTGCTTCTTTTTTTCAAAAAAGAAGGCCTTGCTTGCTTGCCTCCCCTCAGCGCCCAACAGCCGCCGTCAGAACCACCGGAAACCCTTCGCCATAACCCCCAGCAAGCCAAGCACCGCCAATCCAAACACAGCACAAAGCTTGAGCGTAGAACCACTCATCGTCTCCGCCAGCTTCTCGGCATGGCCGCCGATCCGTTCCGCCAATGACCGGAAATCATCCTCCTGCTTGCACCGTACGGCGCGGAGGTCCCAGCGCAGTTCGGCGAGCAAGTCGTCCGTACTGGCGGCGATCTTCTCCAGCACGGCGATCTTGGCTTCCAGCATGCGGTCGCCCGGGCCAGGGACGGCGGCTAAGCGAGAGCCGTCCGCATCCGGATAGGCAAGGCTGTCGTTGCCGTCGAAGATCGACTTGAGGTGATGCCGGACGAACCCGCAGTTTCCACAGGCCAGCGCGTAGGTCGGCCAGCCGGCAAGCTGCGTTGCCGTGGTCTGGCCTGCCGCGTCACCGCTGCTGAGAAGCACCCATCGTGTCGTGTTGCAGACCTGGCAGTGCCCGTTCTTCTCCAGCAGGTTCAGCCGGTCCTGGACATGCGTGCGCAACCGTGCGGCGTCGTCGGCGGAAGAGGGGCCTTTCGCGTGAACGTAGTCGTCCAAATCGTTCTCCCGCCCGCGCGCGACTGCCGGGCCCTGGCTTGGCCGCCTGCCAGGCGATCGGCCGCCATCCAAGGGGCGAACCGCGTTTCGGTCAACCGGCCAACGTAGCCGCCAAGCGGGCTGGCCGCGGGCGGCGGGGGCTAACGCTCCGGCTCGTCGCCCTCCGGCTCCACCTCGAGATCCGTCCCCAGCGCGTCGTCCTCGTCGTCCTCCAGGTCGGACGTGTCCTCGAGCACGCCCTCCTCGGCCTCGTCGCTCTCCACCTCGGTCTCGGCATCCGCCTCGGCATCCTCGGCCACCGCCGGCTTCTTCGGCTTGCGCAGGTCGACTACGTTGCCGGAGCGGCGCACCCGGGGCTGCTCCACCGGCTGCTCGGTGCCGCATTTCGGGCAGACCGCCGGGGCGCGTGCAAGGTCGTAGAAACGCGTGGCGCAGGAGACGCAGACGCGTTTCAGTCCGAGTTCAGGCTTGGCCATACGCAACCCTCAGGCTCGTCAGGGGCACGGTTGCTCCCCAAAGGGCGCGGCCCATGCCACGCGTGATGCCCCTTGTCAACGCCACCGCCTCGCCTGTTGGAGCGCGCACAACAGCACCGCCTGCGACGCCGCGTCTTTTTGGCGACAATCTCCCGCCGTCGTTAATTTTCGATGAAACGTAATAATTTTGGGAGTGACAGGACCTCGCACGTTTGTTACGCAACCGCCGTGAAACCATATCGCGGACGTATCTACTGCTGATGCGTCCGCGCGCTGACCGCCGACACTGCAACAAACGCGAATGGCCGAGATCAGGCCATGACATCCAAGGGGCGCTTGCATGACAACCTATACGTGGTCGGCGACGGGCGGCGGAAGCTGGGGCACGGGCACGGACTGGACCAGCCAGGCCGACGGGTCCACCGGCACCGCCCCCTCCAAAAGCGACATTGCGCTCATCAACGAGGCCGGCATCACCGTCACAGTCGGCACCTTGGTCGCCGCCAGCGCCTACATCCTGGATACCACCGGCGCCACGCTGTCGATCAACGGCGGCACGCTGACCACCGAGCACATCGCGAACTTCAACGGCCGCGTATCGGTCTCCGGCGGCACCTACTTCGCCGGCGGCATGGGCGCGGTGTTCAACCAGGGCCTGACCCAGACCGGCGGCACGATGGACGCGGTGACGGGCACGCTGACCATCAATGACGGCAGCACGCTTTCCGGCACCGTGACCGGCGCGGGCGTGCTGGACTTTGCTGGCGCCAACACGAACAATTACATCGGCACCGGTTTCGTCTGCAATGTCAGCAGCGTTGAGGTGACGGGCGGCGCCAAGCTCGGGCTGGAGAAGAATTTCTCCTTCGCCCACAACTTCACGGTCAATGACTCGACGCTGGACCTGTTCGGACACGTGCTGACCGACACCGGCGCTTTCGCGCTGTCGGGCGTCGCGGGTTACGGCACGATCCAGGATGCCGGCACGCTGACGCTCGGCACCAATACCGGCACCGAGACGTTGGATAACGGCCTGACCCTCGCGGTCACCGGCACCGTCATCCAGGCCAACACAGTCGCGCTGGGCGCCAACGATTCCGGCGCCAGGGTGGCCATCGCCAAAACCGGCCATTACGATATCAACGGCAACTGGACCGTCGCCGACCCGTCCTCGATCGGCAGCATCTCCAACCTCGGCGTGTTCGCCAAGACCGGCGGCGGAAAGCTGACGCAGATCGATACGCAGTTCAGCAGCAGCGGCACGATCGCGGCCAACATTGGCGAACTGCAGCTCGACGGCCTGATAAACACCATAAGCGGCACGGTGAGCGGCGCCGGCACGTTCGGCATCGGAACGGTCGGCGGCTACGGCCAGACGACGTTCGCGCCCAAGCTGGCCCTCAACGTCGCCCACTTCCACCAGGCCTCCGGCATCCTGGTCCTGAACCAGGCCCAATCCTACGCGGGCTCCTGGGACATGTCGGGCGGCGTCCTGAACCTCAACAAAGCCACCGCTGTCCTGACATTGAGCGGCAACAGCAGCTTCGACGCGGGAACCCTCAGCGGCTACGGCGGCAGCCTGATCCTGGACGGGCCCACCGAGCTCAGCAACGTCATCATCGGTGGCCCGGACAAGATAATGGTGAACGGCACGCTCACCCAGACAGGCTTGATCGGACTGGGCGAATCCTCGAACCCCTCCGTAACCATCGCCGCCGGCGCGGCCTGGCTGATCGACGCCGATTCCAGCATCCTCGGCCTATACGGCACCATCGACAACACCGGCGTGCTCTGGGACCGCAACGGCAGCAGCACCGCCACGATCCAGTCGCAGATCATCAACACCGGCACGCTGATCGCCGACAGCACCCTGCAACTGGACGCCAGTTTCAACACCCTGGGCGGCACGCTTTCCGGCGGCGGCCTGCTCGACATCAACGGCGGAACCACCACGCTGGCCGCCGGCCTGTCGATCCAGGTCGCCGCCCTCGACGTCTCTTCGGACGTGGTGCTCGCCGGCAACCAGTCCGACGCCAGGATCGTCTCGCAATATGCCGGCACGATCGACCTCACCGGCCATAGCTTCGCGCTGTCCGGCACCGCCTCGCTGGACGGCGGCCTGCTGTCGGACGGCGGCACGCTCTCCTCCTCCGGCCAGACCACGATCGGCAATTACACCGTCGACTCGGGTGCCAGCCTCGTCATCTCCGGCGCCGCCGACCAGCTGGGCGGCCTGTCCCTCTCCGACGGCAACGGCTCCGGCACCCTCGCCGTGTCCACCACCGGCGCCTACAACGTGCTCGACAACCTCAACATCGCCGGGACCGGCGCCGTCGTCATCAGCGGCCAGTTCACCGAATCCGGCACCGGCGGGTCCGAGATAGACGCAGCGCTCACGCTCAAGAGCACTGGCACCCTCACCGCCGACGGCCAGACGCTGACGCTGACCAACGTCGCCGGCCTGGCCGGCACCCTGGCTGGCGCCGGCGCCATAACCCTGGCAGGCGGCAGCTTCGGCCTCGCCGCCGGCCTGGCCCTGGACTCCGCCACGCTGGAGCTGGCCGGCGTCGCCAGCGCGACCCTGCTCGGAAACCAGACCTACGGTGGTGACTTCCGCACCAGCAGCGGCACGCTGAACCTGGGCGGCGACACTTTCACCCTCACCAGCTCGGGCTCCGCCTCGCTCGGCAACAACACCATCCTCACCGGCACCGGCACGCTGCTGGCCGCCGGCACCACCACGCTGCTCGCACCCTCCGTGCAAGGTGCCGCGGTGCTGGACATCGCAGGCGCCGCCCGCCAGCTCTCCACCGTCTATGTCGGCAACGCCGTCGGCGGCGCGCCGAGCGGCGCCACCTTCGCCATCGCCGCCGGCGGCATCGACACGATGGACGCCTCGGCCACCATCCAGGGTGACGGCACGCTCTCCGTCGCCGCCGGCGGCACGCTGGTCGCCAACGGCAACGCACTCAGCCAGGTCACCACGTCGATCGCCAACAACGGCGTCATCGCCGCCAACCATGGCGACCTGCAGCTCGTCGGCAACATCGCCGCCGGCAGCACCGGCCTGTTCTCCATCGGCGGCAGCGCAGAGCTGGACTTCCTCGGCAACGACTCCGGCGGTTCGGCCACGGACGTGAGCTTCGCCTCCGGCTCCAGCGGCACGCTGGCCATCGACGACATCAAGACGTTCGCAGCCACGGTCGAGAACTTCGCCCATACCGACGTGATCACGATCACCGGCCTCGTCGGCGCGGTCACCGGCACTTACGCCAACGCGGCGCAGACGCAGATCCTGTTCTCCGATAGCTCGGGCGACTCCATCACGCTCGCCTTCTCCACCGCGCAGACGCTGAGCGCCTACACGATCAGCGACACCAGCAACGTGGCGACCCTGACCCACATCTGACGACCGGTTCCTGAGGACTGACCCCGCAGGCGCCGCCGGCGCCGCACAAGACAATTGAGGACAAGGCAATGGCTTCGGTTAGCTGGACGGCGACAACAAACGGCACCTGGTCCACCGGCGCGGACTGGAGCAATCCAGCCGGCCCGCAATCCGGCGACAACGTCAGCATCACCGGCAGCGCCGGGCTGCTCGGCGTAACCTACGCCGCCGAAACGCTCGCCATACAGTCGCTCGCCACATCCAACACCGCGCTCACGATCGCGTCGGGCGCGCTCACCGTCACCCAGGGCTACAACCTGGCCGGCACGCTGGCCGTGGCCGCGGGCCAGCTTACGCTGGACGCCGGCAACGGCGGCGACCTGATCAACGGCG
Source organism: uncultured Acetobacteraceae bacterium (assembly GCA_964247675.1). Classification (GTDB taxonomy): domain Bacteria; phylum Pseudomonadota; class Alphaproteobacteria; order Acetobacterales; family Acetobacteraceae; genus BOG-908. The sequence goes on along the minus strand of CAXTVW010000094.1, from coordinate 2,621 downwards.
CGGTCGCGCTCTCCGGCGGCACCTTCGCTCTCGCCGGCGGCGCCGTGCTGGACGGCAGCAGTTTCAACCAGTCCGGCGGCACCCTGGCGCTCAGCCGCGGCACGCTGCTGGACCAGGCGCAGTCCACCACCCTGAGCGGCCTGGTCAGCGGCGGCGGCCAGCTGGCGCTCAATGGCGTCAGCACCGTCATCGGCACCCATTGCGCGCTGTCCGTGGCCGCCATCGCGGTGGACAGCGACACCGTGTTCCTCAACGAGAACCTCACCTACGCCGGCGCGCTGACGCTCTCCCAGGCGGGCACGCTGAACCTGGGCACAAGCGTGCTCACGCTGTCCGGCCTGGCGGACCTCGAGGGCACGGTGGCCAACGCCACGCTGGCACTGTCGGGCAGGGGCCACTTCAACCAGCTTACCCTGGAGAACGGCGCCACGGCGGCCATCAGCGGCACCTACAGCCAGACAGGCAACGTCTACCTGGGCCAGGTCGGCACCGGCGCCATCAACATCCTGGCCGGCGGCACGCTGCGCGAAGTCAGCAACACCGTCATCAGCAACAACAATCTGGGCGGCACGCTCACCAACGCCGGCACGCTCATCAAGACGGGCGGCAACGGCCTGATCGGCGAGACGCAGGTCGACGCCTGTCTCGTCAACACCGGCACGATCGACAGCGCGGTCGGCACGATCGCCTTCTTCGGCCCCAGCAACGGCTACACCAGCACGCTCGGCGGCACCATCACCGGCGCCGGTACCGTGGCCTTCGATGCGGGCAACTTCCTCATCGCCAGCCAGGGCACCGCCTCGGCCCTCACGCTCACCGGCAGCCACCTGGTGCTCAGCCAGAGTGCGGCCGTCACGCTGACCAGCAGCGCGCTCAGCTATGCCGGCGACTTCGCGCAGAACGGCGGCACGCTGATCGTCGGCGTGCCGGGCACCGCCGGCGGCAGCACGCTCACGCTCACCGGGCTGACCGCGCTGGATGGCGGCCTGCTCAAGGGCACCGGCACCGTGCTCGGCATCGGCGCCGTCCATCTCGGCAACGGCATGTCGCTCGAAGGCAACCTCACCTTCGATTTCGGCACCGCCACCAGCGCCGCCCAGACGGTGAGCCAGACCGGCACCATCCTGCTCGGTAACGAGCTGGATGCCATCACGCTGGCCAAGGTCGGAGCCAACGAAACCTGGGCGCTGGAAGGCAACGCCTCGATCCAGGGGCAAAACGGCACCATCACCAACACCGGCCTGTTCGAAAAGGCGAGCGGCAGCGGCACCAGCGTCGTGCAGAGCAACTTCCTCAACACCGGCACGCTGCTGGCGGCCAGCGGCGTGCTGAACCTCAGCGGCGGTGGCACGCTCGGCAACGTCGTGACAGGCGCCGCGGCGCTGGACATCTCCGGCGGCAACATGGTGTTCGGCCAGGTCCTCATCCCGAGCGCCTCGGGAACCGGCACACCGGCATACGGCCAGACCCTCGCGCTCACCACGGGCGAGCTGATCCTCGACGGCGGCCAGATAACGCTCGACCAGAACCTCACCTACGCCGGCGGCTGGTCGCAGGAATCCGGCACGCTGGCGCTGGCCGATACGGTGAGCAACGGCGCATCCTCGGCCAGCGCCAGCACGCTCACCCTGAACGGCATCACCTCGCTCGGCTCCGGCGCCATCGAAGGCCCGGGCTCGGTTGTCATCAACGGCCCCGCCGTGCTGAACCAGGGGCCCTACCCCACCAGCCAGCTCGGCCTGCTGCAGGGCGCCCAGCTCACTCTGAACGGCGCCACCGAACAGGCCGGCACGCTGCAGCTCACCGGCGGCTCCGCCTCGCCCACGCTCACCATCGGCACAACCAGCACCTACACGCTGGACCAGGCTGCCGCGATCGGCGCGCCAAACGCCAGCGTCGTCGGCACCGTCGTCGTCGCCGGCACCTTGTCGGCCTCCGCGGACGGCCTCAACACCGTCACCGCCAACGTGATCGATACCGGCAGCATACGCGTCTCGAACGGCGACCTCAGCTTCATCGGTACGCTCTCCGGCGCCGGCACGATCGGCATCTCCAACGGCGGAACGCTGGAGCTGCACACCAGCAACACCATCACCACCGGCGTGAATTTCGGCACCGGCGGCGGCGTGCTGAGCCTGGCCACGCCCACCGCGTTCGACAGCACCATCGGCAACTTCGCCGCCGGCGACGTGATCGAGCTGCAAGGCTTCGCCTTCGGCAGCGTTTCGGCCGCCTTTGCCAACGGCACCGGTGCGGGCAAGGTGCTGACACTCACCGAGACCAACGGCCAGTCCATCACGCTGGATTTCAGCACCACGCAGAGCCTGTCCTCGCTGGCGTTCTACGAGGGTCCGCATAACGGGCTGGCTTTGGTGCATAGCTGACGGGGTAAGGAAGCAAGGCCTTCTTTTTTGAAAAAAAGAAGCAAAAAACTTTTACTTCCCCGCATCTGCAACGCGCGTGAGTTTCCGGGAATATCCGACTGCTGCAAGTGCGGGGGGAGAAAAAGTTTTTTGCTTCTTTTTTTCAAAAAAGAAGGCCTTGCTTGCTTCACCCAACAAGAACGATCACACCAAACCACCCGCGCAGGGCATCTGAAACGTAAACCGCGTCTCGTCCGC
>CAXTVW010000093.1:0-13633 GCA_964247675.1 uncultured Acetobacteraceae bacterium | reverse complement strand
AGGGCAGATACCATTGTTCCAATTCAAGAACGTCAGGTGGAAATGACGTGAAAAAGGAGGCAGTCCTTTTCTGAAATAAACCACCAGGAAACGTCCGGTCCCTGTCAGCGGCTGCTGAAACGTTCGCCGACAGGGAGCAAAAGTTTTTTGCTTCTTTTTTTCAAAAAAGAAGTGCTTCCTTCCTTTCATGTTCCCGCTGGACGCCTTCCACCTGGCACGCGCGCAGTTCGCGTTCACGCTAATCTTTCACATCGTCTTCCCGGCGTTCTCCATCGGCCTGGCCAGCTATCTCGCCGTGCTGGAAGCGATGTGGCTGCGCACAGGCAAGCCGGTCTATCTCGACCTGTTCCGGTACTGGGTGAAGATATTCTCCATCGGCTTCGCCATGGGCGTGGTCTCCGGCCTGGTCATGTCCTACCAGTTCGGCACCAACTGGGGCGCGTTCGCGGACCGCGCCGGCCCGGTGATCGGCCCGCTCATGGGCTACGAGGTGCTGACCGCATTCTTCCTGGAAGCGGGCTTCCTGGGCGTGATGCTGTTCGGCATGCAGAAGGTGGGCCCGCGCCTGCATTTCGCGGCCACCTGCCTGGTGGCGGCCGGCACGCTGATTTCGGCCACCTGGATCCTGTCGGTGAACTCCTGGATGCAGACGCCGCGCGGCTACACCGTCGATCCCGTGGGCCGCTTCCTGCCGGCGGACTGGCTGGCGATCATCTTCAACCCGTCCTTCTTCGTGCGGCTGCCCCATATGGTGCTGGCCAGCTATCTCAGCGTGGCGTTCGTCGTGGGCTCGGTAGCCGCGTGGCATCTGTTGCGCGCAAAAGCGGACCGCAGCGGCGGCGGCGCGTCCACCGAGGCGGTGCGCACCATGTTCTCCATGGCGATGTGGATGGCCGCCATCGTGGCGCCGGCGCAGATCATGATGGGCGACATCCACGGGCTGAACACGCTCAAATACCAGCCGGCAAAGATCGCCGCGATGGAAGGCGATTGGGTCGGCCAGGCAGGCGCGCCCGAGATCCTGTTCGGCATCCCGAACATGAAGACGGAGACCACGGACTATAAGATCGAGCTGCCCTATGCCGGCTCGCTGATCCTGACCCATTCGCTGTCCGGTCGCGTGCCCGGCCTGAAGGACTTTCCGCGCGCCGACAGGCCTAACTCCACTATCGTGTTCTTCAGCTTCCGCGCCATGATCGCGATCGGCTTCCTGATGGCGGGCGTGGGGCTTTGGGCACTGTTCGCGCGCTGGCGCCGGCGCCTGTTCGAGGCACACTGGCTGCACCGCGCGGTGGTGGTCATGGGTCCGTCCGGCTTTGCCGCCGTTATCTGCGGCTGGATCACCACCGAGGTCGGGCGCCAACCGTTCACCGTCTACGGGATGATGCGCACGGCGGACAGCATGTCGCCGATCGGCCTGCCGGGCGTGGCTACCTCGCTTGTGGCCTTCGTCCTGGTTTATGCCATCGTGTTCGCCGCCGGCATCACCTTCCTGCTGCGGCTGATGAGCCATCCGCCGGTCCGCGGCGAGCCGGACGTGCCGACAGGCCAGCCGATACGGACCGCCGGCATCACGCCGGGGCCGGCTGGGGCGGCGCCGGAAGCGTCCCACGCGCATGGGCCGGTGCTGGCGGAATGAGGCAGGCAAGCAAGGCCTTCTTTTTTGAAAAAAAGAAGCAAAAAACTTTTACTACCGCGCCTGCACAGCGGGCCGCGCCAGTTCTGCCGATGCGCGTGTTGGCAGAACCGAACGCCGCCGTGGCGGGACCATGAACGCCCCGCTCTGGAGCCAGGCGCATCTCCTGCCGATCATCTGGGCCGGACTGATCGGCTTCGCGGTGATGGCCTACGTGCTGCTCGACGGGTTCGACCTCGGCGTCGGCATCCTGTTCGCCGCCGAGCCGGACCGCGAGGAGCGCCACGTGATGGTCAACGCCATCGCACCGATGTGGGACGGTAACGAGACCTGGCTGATCCTGGGCGGCGGCGGCCTGTTTGCCGTCTTCCCGCTCGCCTATGCCGTGATCATGCCGGCGATGTATCCCACCATCATCACCATGCTGCTGGCGTTGATCTTCCGCGGCGTGGCCTTCGAGTTCCGCTTCCGCGCGGAGACGCGGACGGGCGAGATCTGGTGGGACGTGGCGTTCTTCGGCGGGTCCACGCTGGCCGCCTTCGCCCAGGGCCTGACACTCGGCGGCCTGTTGCAGGGGGTGAAAGTGTCCGGCCGCGCCTATGCCGGCGGCTGGTGGGACTGGCTGGACGGGTTCACCATCGTCTGCGGGCTGGCCGTGGTCGCCGGCTACGCGCTGCTGGGCGCCACCTGGCTGGTGTGGCGCACGGAAGGCGAGATGCAGCGCCGCATGCGCCATATCGCCGAGGGCTTGAGCTTCGTCGTGCTGGCCGCGATCGCGCTGGTCAGCCTGTGGACGCCGTTCCTGAACCCGGTGTTCTACCACCGCTGGTTCGACTACCCTGGCATCCTGTTCACCGCGCCGGTGCCGGTCCTGGTGGCCCTGCTTGCCTGGGGGTTCTGGGCCGGCATCCTGCGCCGCCACCATGCCACGCCGTTCCTGTGCGTCATCGGCTGGTTCGTGCTGTGCTTCGCGGGATTGGGCATCAGCATCTGGCCGATGCTGGTGCCGCCATCCCTGACGATCTGGGATGCCGCCTCCCCGCCCTCCAGCCAGATGTTCCTGCTAGTCGGCGCAGCCATACTGCTGCCTATCATCCTGGCCTATACCGGGTATTCGTATTGGGTGTTCCGCGGCAAGGTTGGGGCTGAGACCAGTTATCATTAAGGCAGGCAAGCAAGGCCTTCTTTTTTGAAAAGAAGCAAAAAACTTTCACTACCGCGCATCTGCAAGGCCTTGGTCTCTCAGGAGGCACACGACCGCTGCAAATGCGGGGATAAAAAGTTTTTTGCTTCTCTTTTTCAAAAAAGAAGGCCTTGCTTCCTTGCTTTGTCCGTCTGAGCCGCGGCCGTGCTTCGACGCATCGGATGGTTCATCGCCCTCTACTGCGCCGGCGTGTTCGCCGTCGGTGGCGCAGCTTTCCTGATTCGGCTGGCGCTCAGGCCCTGACCTACGCGATTTACAAGCTTTCAATCTTTACAGCCGGCCGTGTCTGCGAATTTACAGCATTCACCGAGGTTCGGCTGTTCATCAATGAAATCTCGATCTCTTCCTGCGTAAGCTACATCAACGCAAACGCGCTGGAGACTAGGTGCCATGACCCATCCCGCCCCGACCGATTTCTACGATGACGGCCTGGTCCACAGCCACGATTGGTCGCGCAGCACGCCGCCGGGCGCGCATCACAGCGACCGCCACCAGGCGGCCGGCTGTGAGATGGACGATCTGACGTCCGATCACCGTCGTATCCGTAACTGACATGGCTTTGCCGGCGGCGGCACGGCCGCCGCCGGCTTGATGACCGCCGTTACAGGCTAGCTCATTGCGGAACTGCGCCCGCCGGAGACTGACCCGGCGGCGTTGCTTTCGGTTGTGGTGCCGGAGCGCCCGGCCCTCCCTGCAACACCACGCCACCCCCCTGATAAGCCCCGTTGGCGGCCGGTGTATAAGGCCCCTTGTCAACCGGGCGCTCGACATTTCCGACCTGATTGTGTTTTTCAGTCGGTTGGCCCGACGCTGGAGGCGTCTGCGCAGACGCCTGGCTGGACACGATCAACGATGTCACCAACAAGCACACCAACCGCATTTGTCGTTCTCCTTAAAGGCGCCATGCCGGCACTGGTCGGCAGCCTCCAACCGCGAACGCCGCGAGACGCAGCGGACAAACGGAAGTTTTCGCTTTTTTTCTTTCAATAGAGAAGGCCTTGCTTCCTCTTATACCCCCGCTCCCGCCCAAGCCGAACCCAATGGTCCGCCGGATCGGCCGCGTAGCGCTCCCCCATCTCCACCGCCGCGATCGGATAGGCTGTGCAATACCAGGCGCTGTCGATGTCGAACGCTTCCCGCCCCTCCTCGAAGCCGTAATGCTCGAAATGGTGGCGGCCGTTAGGCATGTGCCCGCCCGAAACCGAGCCTGCGATGTCCTTATAGCGCTTCAGGTAGAAGGCTTCGTCAAAGGCGGCCAGCGTAAGGGCGCGTTCACGGGGCGGGGTGGGGCGCGCCATCAACGCGCGCAGATCGGCGGGCGGCATGGCGCGCCAGAGCTGGCGTATGGCGCCGTGCGCCGCTGCGAAGCCTGCTACCGGCACGGCGTAATGGTGCGGAAAGAGGGTGAAGCGGTAGCGCGGGTCATCCAGCGGCAGCAGGTCCGTGGAGGGTGACTGCGCCGGGTTAAACAGGCCCAGCACGGGCAGGTGTACCGTCTCGGCCTCGGACAGCCAGGCGGCCAGCCAGCTGAACGTGCTGATGGCCGGCACGATGTGGCAGCTCGCGCGTATGTAGGCGAAGTCGGCCACCGCGCCCTGGCTGGGCACGTAGCGCGCGGTGCGGAAGCGCTTTCGCAACGCGGCCATGTAAGGCGAGTCGTCGAGTTGGCCAATGAAGACGGGCGACAGGCCGGTGATCTCCAGCAGGCTGGCGTAGAAGTCGATCGGGATCAGCACGTAGTCCGGGTGGTGCGCGTCGAGGATGTCGCCCTGGCGTATGTTGCACAGCAGCTCACCAGGGCCGGCGCCGCGGACGGAGGGTGTCCGGAACACGGACCGATAGGCGGCAGGCGGCAGGAAATTGGCCATGCGCTGGGCGTAGGTGCGTATGTCCACGCGGTCCAGCGCGCCGCTGTCCAGCGCTTTCGCCAGCTCGTCCAGCGCAAGCGCCGGTCCATCGACAGTCTTGCTCTTCGGCACTTCGCCGACATGCGGCGCAAGCTGGATGCCCCATTCCGGCAGGTGTATCTGCACCACCTGGGCCCCGGGCACGCGCGCCGCCAGGCTGAGCGTCGCCATGTACTGGATCATCCGGTTGCCCAGATTGCCCATGGGCGAAACCTGTATAAGGGGCGTGCGCTGGCCATCCTGTGGCGTCCATGTCTTGGAAGCGTCAGCCATCACTCACCTCCGGACGCCTTGAAGACACCACGATGAAATCCGCCGTCTGCCTGATCGTGCGCAACGAGGCTCGCGACATCGCCGAGTGGATCGCCTTCCACAAGGTTGCCGGATTCGACGCGCAGATCATCTTCGACAACCGATCGGACGACGGGACCACGGAGATCGTCAAGGCAGCCGCCGAACGGCTGGACATACGCTATCACCACTGGCCGCATGCCGGCCCGGACAGCCAGGTGATGGCCTACGAGGCAGCCTGCGCCGCCTACAAGCTCGAGTTCGACTGGATCGCCTTCATCGATTCCGACGAGTTCGTGATGATCGCCGGCGGCGAGACAGTCAACGACTACCTGGCGCGCTTCGAGGGCTGGAGCGGCGTGGCCCTGAACTGGGCGATCTACGGCTCGGACGGCCACACGGAGTTTCCCGAGGGATTGGTGTTGGAAAGCTTCACCCGACGCGCCCGGGCCGATTTTTTCCCCGCCAGGCATGTAAAGTCGATCATCCGGCCGGGCTTCGCAGCGCGCTGCCTCAACCCGCATTGCTTCGATATGCGCGGCCACCGCCTCGGCAGCTACGCCACGCCGAAGCAGAAGCCGATGCACTGGTGGCCCGCTCCGGAGCTTGGCGGCATCCTGCCTGGTGTAAGCCTGGATGTGCCGGATTACGGCACAGCGCGGGTGAACCACTATTTCACCCGCTCCCGCGCGCACTGGCTGGCCAAACTGAAGCGCGGCTATCCCAGTGACATGGCGATACGCAAGATGGCCCAGTTCGACGAGTATGATCGCAACGACGTTTTAGACCCGGTTCCGCCACAAATCACGGAGGCTGTCCGGGAGCAAACAAATCAGATCACCACGATGGTCAATCGTCTCAAAAATTGCTAAATGCCTTAAAAATAGATTCATTGCTTGGCTGCCACTCGAAACAGCGCTGAAATCAGAGTATGAGCTTTAGCTTCCAATCAACTTCTCGGGAGATTAAAAGCAATACCAAAAATTTAGATTGGCCAGCTTGTTCTGAACTGTTAATAGTAAGCCGTGTTAGGAAGCTAGAAGCTGGTCAGGGTGTCTTCTCCCGCAGGCAGAGACAGACAGACAGAAAGGGTGGTCCAATGGACAGTATCGTCGTGCGATTTCAAAACTGGCGGGCCGACCGCCGGGCGGTGACCGCTCTTGAGTACGGCATCATCGCCAGCATCCTGGGCCTGGTGCTCGTCACCATCTTCGGCAGCTTCGGCAACACGCTGAAGACGCTGTTCTCGCATGTAGGCGCGTCTATCTGATCGCTATCCGGTCTTCGATACGCCCGTAGCCGCCCTGACCGCCTTCTGGACCAGTGTGTCCAGCGCCTGCAGGAAACGCGACCTGTCGGCCGCGGTCATCGCGGCGGGCCCGCCTGTCACCACCCCAGTCTCGCGCATATGCGCCGAGATCGCCCGGCCGGCGAGCGCTGAACCGATGTTGTCATCCGTCCAGACACGGCCGTGCGCGGACAGGGAGCGTGCGCCGACGGCCAGACAACGCGCCGCAAGCGGGATGTCCGAGGTGACGCAGATGTCGGCCGCCGTGATACGCTCGGCAATCCAGTCATCGGCCACGTCCGGCCCGTCGGGCACAGTGACCATGCGCACGAAGGCCAACCCGGGCGGCCGTATCGGGCGGGAGCCGTTGGAGACGACCACCACGCTCACGCCCAGCCGGCCGGCCACGCGATAAACCTCATCACGTACCGGACAGGCATCGCCGTCCACGTAGATGGTGGTCAAGACTTCTTGGCGAACCGCGAAAGTGCGATCGCGTCCTCCGGCCGCTTGGACTGAAAGAACGTGTAGTGCAGCGTGATCTCGTGCACGTCGCCGGCGTCCACATCCTTCGCCATCGCCGGATCGACAAAGAAGGTCACCGGCATCTGCACGTGCTCACCGGCGCGCAGCCGCTCCTCGTTGAAGCAGAAGCACTGCACCTTCTTGAAATACGGCCCCACCTTGTCCGGCGTCACGTTGAAGGTGGCGTGTCCCACGATGTCGTGGTCCGATTTGTTGGTTGCATCGAAGAAGGCCATCGCGTCCTGGCCCAGATGGACTTTGACGGAGCGCTGCGAAGGCTCAAACGCCCAGGGCAGGTTCGGCGCCACGGAGGTGTCGAAGTACACCGTCACCACGCGGTCGGTCTGCGTGGTGCTGCCGGTGGCCACGCGCTGCGTGGTACCGCCGGCGCCGGTCACCTGGCAGAACAGGCGGTATAGGGTGACGGAGTAGGAGGTGATGCCGAGCATCACGGCGAGCACCGCGCAGAAGGCGATGACTGTTGGGGCTTTGCGCATGGAGTTCAGGTGGGAAGGCAAGGCAAGGCAAGCAGTCCTTTTTTGAAAAAAAGGACCAAAAAACTTTTATCTCCCCGCCTGCACGGAGGCGCGCGCCGGTTCTGCCAATACGCGCATCGGCACTGCGAGCCCAGGCCGTGATGCAGACGGGGAGACAAAAGTTTTTTGCTTCTTTTTTTCAAAAAAGAAGGCCTTCCTTTCTTTTTCCCAGCTTCCAAGCCATTCACCCCGCATGCACCGCGTCCTCTCCGGCATCCAGCCTTCCGGCATCCCCACCATCGGCAACTACCTGGGCGCCATACGCCAATGGGTGGCGCTGCAGGACACCCATGAATGCCTGTTCTGCATCGTGGACCTGCACGCCATCACCAGCTTCCAGGATCCGGCCAGGCTGCGCGCGCAGACCCTGGAGATGGCCGCCACCCTGCTGGCCTGCGGCATAAACCCGGCGCGCAGCACGCTGTTCGCGCAGTCGGCGGTGCACGCCCACGTCCGCCTGGGCTGGATTTTCAACTGCATCGCCCGGCTCGGCTGGCTGAACCGGATGACGCAGTTCAAGGACAAGGCCGGCAAGGACCGGGAAGCCGCGTCGGCGGGGCTCTACGTGTATCCCAACCTGATGGCCGCCGACATCGCCGCCTACCGCGCCACACGCGTGCCGGTGGGCGACGACCAGCGCCAGCACCTCGAACTCGCCAACGACATCTGCGAGAAGTTCAACCACGATTACGGCGTGGATTTCTTCCCGCGCATCGAGCCGCTGATCCTGGGGGAGGCGGCGCGGGTGATGAGCCTGCGCGACGGCACGCGCAAGATGAGCAAGTCCGACCCTTCCGACCAGAGCCGCATCAACCTGACCGACGACGCGGACGCGATCGCCCAGAAGATACGCCGCGCCAAGACGGACCCCGAGCCGTTGCCCAGCGAGCCGGCCGGCTTGGCGGAGCGCCCGGAGGCCCGCAACCTGGTGGCGATCTACGCGGCGATGGCCGGCATCGACGCCGCCGCGGTGCTGGCCGAACACGGCGGACGCGGCTTCGGCCCGTTCAAGGATGCGCTGGCCGGCCTGCTGGTGGCGCGCCTGGCGCCGGTCACCGCGGAGACCACACGACTGCTGGCCGACGAGGCGCATCTGCGCGGTGTGCTGGCCGAGGGAGCTGCGCGGGCGCGGGCTTTGGCTGATCCTGTCGTGGCCGAGGTTGAGCGTTTGATAGGGTTTCTCGGGTAGGAAGGAAGCAAGGCCTTCTTTTTTGAAAAAAAGAAGCAAAAAACTTTTGCTCCCGTCGCCTGCGCCACCACGGTGTCTCGTTCTGCCATTACGCGCACTGGCAGAACCAGGACGCGCGCCGATGCAGGCGACGGGAGCAAAAGTTTCTTGCTTCTTTTTTTCAAAAAAGAAGGCCTTACTTTCTTAACGTACCCGGAATGTCTTGACTCTTTCCACCTCCGTATCGCATCGCTACAGGCAATGCGCCGCCTAGCCCTCCTCCTCTGCCTGATATCCGCGCCGGCGCAGGCAGCCGACCTGGCCGGCCGCGCGGCGTATCTCGACATCGTACGGCGCGAAGCCGCAGCACGTGGCGTGCCGGCCGCTTTGGCGGACGCGGTAGCCATGGTGGAGACCGGCTACCGCGCGGACGCCATCGGCACCTCGGGCGAGATTGGCATCATGCAGGTGATGCCCGCCACCGCCCGCCAGCTCGGCTTTTCCGGCACGCTGGACGATCTGTTCGCGCCGCCCACCAACATCGCCCTAGGTGTGGAGTATCTCAGCCGCGCCTGGCAGGCGAGCGGCGGCAGCATCTGCCGCGCATTGATGAAATACCGCGCCGGGTTGGCCGAGGAAGTGATGACGCCGCTCTCCGGCCAGTACTGCACCCGCGCGCTCGGCTGGCTTGCCAGTTCGGGTGACGATCTCGGTGCTTCCATGCCGGCCGCACAGCCCCCTGCGGACCCTTACGTGATCGCAATGCCGGGTGCGGCCGCGGCGCCTCAGCTTGTGCGGCCGGCTATAGCGGCCGCCGCGGTGCCTTACCGGCGCAGCATGGCGGACCGTGAAGCGGCAGTGCAGGCGCGGTTCGACAGTCACGTGCGGCGGCCTTCCGTTACGGAGGCGCGCGTGTCGGCGGCCATTTCGGCGGCGACGCGGGAGTCGGAAGAGTGAAGGAAGCAGTCCTTTTTTGAAAAAAAGGACCAAAAAACTTTTACTACCCCGCATTTGCACCAGCCGGGTGCCTCCGGATACACCGAAGCGGCCAAGCAGCGGGGAAGCAAAAGTTTTTTGCTTCTTTTTTTCAAAAAAGAAGGCCTTCCTTCCTTGCCCAAACCAACCATGCTCCTGATCCTCGACGGCTTCGGCTGGCGCGAAGACCAAGCCGACAACGCCGTAGCCCAGGCTCGCACCCCCAATTTCGACGCTTTATGGGAGACCTGCCCGCACGCTTTCCTGCGCACGGACGGCGACAACGTGGGACTGCCAGACGGGCAGATGGGCAACTCCGAAGTCGGCCACCTCAACATCGGCGCCGGCCGGGTGGTGCGGCAGGAACTGGCGCGCATCGGAGCCGCGATTGGCGACGGCAGCCTGGCCCAGGCGCCGGCGCTGGAGAAGCTGATCGAAGCGGCCCGGCGCACCGGCGGCACGTGCCACCTCATGGGCCTGGTCTCCAATGGCGGCGTGCACGCCCACCAGGACCATGCGCTGGCGCTGGCGCGTATCCTGACCCAGGCCGGCGTGCCGGTCGCCGTGCACGCGATCACCGATGGGCGGGATACCGGGCCGCGCATCGGCGCCGCCTTCGTGGCGGCGTTCGAGGCGGCCCTTCCCGCCACCGCGCAGATCACCACCGTGTGCGGGCGCTATTACGCGATGGATCGCGACAACCGCTGGGAACGCGTGGCCCGCGCCTGGCGCGCCATGGCGCTTGCCCGATCGGACAGCCGGTTCGCCACCGCAGCGGACGCCATCGCCGCCGGTTACGCGCAGAACGTGACAGACGAGTTCCTCGATCCGGCGGTGATCGGCCGGTACCAGGGCATGCGCGACGGCGACGTGCTGCTATGCTTCAACTTCCGAGCCGACCGGGTACGCGAGCTGCTCGCCGCGATGATCGACGATGCGTTCACCGGCTTCGAGCGCCCTGACCGCATCCAGTTCGCGGCCGTCGCCGGCATGACGCAATACAGCGAAGCGCTGTCCGGTCAGATGGACGCCCTGTTCCCGCCGGTGACGCTGGACCGCATACTCGGCCAGGTGGTGGCCGATGCCGGCCGCACCCAGCTCCGCATGGCGGAGACGGAGAAATACCCGCACGTCACCTATTTCCTCAACGGCGGCGAGGAGACGCCTTACGCAGGCGAGGATCGGATCATGGTGCCCTCCCCCAAGGTGGCCACCTACGATCTGCAACCGGAGATGAGCGCGCTTGAGCTGACCCGGCGCGCGGTGGAAGCGATCGCGGGCGGCACGTACGACCTGATCGTGATGAACTACGCCAACCCTGACATGGTGGGCCACACCGGCATCCTGAAAGCCGCCATACGGGCCGTCGAGACAGTCGATGACGGGCTCGGCCGCATCGCGGACGCAATGGAGGCGGCAGGCGGCGCGCTGCTGGTGACGGCGGATCACGGAAATTGCGAGATGATGCGCGATCCGGAGACAGGCGGCCCGCACACGGCGCACACCACGAATCCGGTCCCTGTGTTCCTGGCCGGAAAGTCAGGCGTCAGTCTCCACGACGGGCGGCTGGCCGACCTGGCGCCGACGCTGCTCGCGCTTATGGGGCTGGAGGTTCCGAGCGAGATGACAGGCAAGCCGCTTTTCAAAGCCTAGATCGGCTGGCCTGCTACGCCCGTTGTATCAGACACCCGGTTTGGTGACCGTTGCAAAAGCAAGCAAGGCCTTCTTTTTTGAAAAAAAGAAGAAAAAAGCTTTTACTTCCTTGCATTCTGGCCGTGCGCGTTTGTCCTAAGACACCCGCACGTTGCAAGGCGGACGCCAGCATCAGACCGGCAGGTCAGCCGGACCCATGGACTTGATCAGGTCGAACACGCGCTTGCGGACCGAAGGGTCGGTGATGCGGTAGTAGGCGCGGACCAGCTCCAGCGTCTCCCGCTTTGCCAGGGGATCATCTACTGGCCCGCCGAACTCGCTGCGCTCGGAAAATCCTGCCACGTGAGTGGAGCCATGGCCGTTGCCGGACGTGTCCGGCATATCGTCGAAGAAGAAGCTGATAGGCACGTCCAGCACGCGCGAGAGATCGTATAGCCGCGAAGCACCGACGCGGTTTACGCCGCGCTCGTATTTCTGCACCTGCTGGAAAGTCAGCCCGAGTGCCTCGCCAAGCCGCTCCTGCGACATGCCCATCAAGGTCCGTCGCAGGCGTATGCGCGATCCTACATGGACGTCGATGGGACTGGGGCGGCTTTCGCCAGACTCGCTGGCAGAACCTTCAAACGTCGCAGCATTACGGGACATCCGGACAGCTCTCTCACTACCAACACCAGATTGCCTGGCGTGCTAGCTAGCTACCGATGCAACCCCAAATTGTCAACAAACTTTTCGCTTTTCACACGCATAATCTTCTTTTTTATACAATCGCCGGATCACAAGTTCGGCAACTAGGCTAGATAAAGCGACTGCGCCGGCGAGCAATCCGGGCGCCCAAAGGCCGAAACGAGCGAAAAACGTCGGCGGCAGCGGACCCGGAACAGGCAAATCCAGCACACCCTGCTTGTTCAACCCGAGATTGCCCACCATGCGCCCGTGCGCGTCGATGACTGTCGAGATGCCGGTGTTCGCCGCCCTGATCATCGGCAGTCCTTCCTCGACGGTACGCATGCGGGCGGCTGCCAGATGCTGCCGCGGCCCCGCCGAGTCGCCAAACCAGGCATCGTTGGTGATGTTGACCAGCATGGACGGCCGGTCGCCGCGCTCCACCACCTGCGCCGGGAATATCGCCTCGTAGCAGATCAGCGGCCCCACCGCGCCCAACCCGGCCAGATGCATGGTGCGCAAACCCGGCCCGGCTACGAAGCCTTGCTCGCCCAGAATGAAATTCGCATAAACTGGAAAATACTCGCCAAACGGTACCAAGTGCGCTTTGTCGTACACGCCCGCCATGCTGCCATCCGGCGCCACGGCCACCAGGCTGTTATGGGCGACGGTAGGCGACTCGAAGCGTTCGGTGCCGGCCAGCGTCATCAGCGCGGGCGCCGACGCATCGGCGATTGCCTGCCGCGCCGGCGCGTCCTGCGCCAGGGCGAACGGACTGGCCGTCTCCGGCCATACCACCAGAATGCGGCCGCTTCCCGCCGCCCGCACGCCCTGACGGGTCAGCGCCAGATAGCGGTTGAACACCCGCTCGGCCCATTCCCGTTCCCCGCCATGATCGCGATGGTCCTGCTCGGAAACGTTGCCTTGCGCGATCACCGCGGTGATGCCGGACCCGGGGACCTGCTCCTGCAGATGCCAGGCACCGGCGCCCAGCCAAACCGCCAGCAGGGCGGCGCCTGCAAGCACCCCGCGCCGGCCCAGCGTCACGCTGCCGGCCACCAGCAGCGTGCCCAGGGTCAGCCCGCCGATGCCGATCCAGGCGCCCGGCTGGATCATCGCGAGTCCCAGCCAGCCCGGCATCTCCCACACGCTGCCAAGCTGGTTCCAGGGAAAGCCGCTCATCACGAACTCCCGCGCAATGTCGCCCAGCACCCAAAGCCCCGCCAGCACACAGAGCCGTTGCCAGCCGGCCGGCACGAGCCAAGCCACCGCGCACGGCACCGCCACGAACAGGCCAAGCACGAAGGAGAGCAGCGGCACCACGATCGGCACCGCCCACCAGAACTCGCGCGCCATAACCATCACCGCGAAGGTGACCCAGTACAGCCCGGCGATGCTGAGCGCGAAGCCGAACATCAGGCCGCGCAGCCCGGCGGAAAAGGCACTCGGCGCGCCGCGGATCAGCGCCAGAAGACCGGGGATGGCGATCAGCAGCAGCGGCGGGAGCGTGAAGGGCGGCAAGGCGCCGGCGGCGATCACGCCGAGTATTGCGGCGGCAAGGTAGGCCCTTTTGCCGCGCAGGCGTTTCAGGAAGGACAAGCGGGGGGACTTTTGAGAGGGGGGAAGCAAGCAAGCCGTTCTTTTTTGAAAAAAAGAACCAAAAAACTTTTACCACACCGCATTTGCACCAGTCGGCTGCTTTCGGTGAGCACACGCTTCGTTGCGTCGGGGGAGCAAAAGTTTTTTGCTTCTTTTTTTCAAAAAAGAAGGCCTTTCTTACTCAAGCG
>CAXTVW010000092.1:0-13834 GCA_964247675.1 uncultured Acetobacteraceae bacterium | reverse complement strand
ACGGCCCGGCCTTCCTCGCCGCCTCCGACCTGGTGTTCCAGGGCCGCATCCAGCCGAACGGCTACACCGAATTCATCCTGCATCACCGCCGGCGGGAGGCGAAGCTGCTGGCGGGGTGAGGGAAGAAAGCAAGGCCTTCTTTTTTGAAAAAAAGAAGCAAAAAACTTTTATCTCCCCGCATTTGTAGCAGCCGGGTGCCTCCTGGTGATCCGACGCCTTGGCAGCAGCCCCCTGTCGCGCAGGACACGAAGAAGAAAGAACGAGCTGCTACAGACCTCTTCTTCGTGTCCTTCGTATTAAAGTCTCAAGGCAGCGTAATACGCCCGCTGAAACAGCAGCCCAAAAGCGCCTTTACTTTCCCGAATTTCAGCATGCGTGTTCGTCCAGAAAGACCCGGACGCCGCAAATGCGGAGGAACAAAAGTTTTTTGCTTCTTTTTTTCAAAAAAGAAGGCCTTGCCTACCTTCGCACCAGCACATCACTCATCATCAGGCCGCCGGCGCATGGCCTTTGTCCCAGACCGCACGTTTTTCGACTCCAGCCGCCGCGTCTGGGATCCCAGGGTTGGCCGCGTCGCCCGACGCCGCACCGGCGGCACCGCCGCCTCCCGTATCATCGCGAACAGTCGCTCCGTTGCATCCTCCCGGTTGCGCGGCTGGGACCGGAAGCGTTGCGCGCTGATAACGATCACCCCGTCCTGCGTCATCCGGCTGCCCGCGATCCGTATCAGCCTCGTCTTCACCCCATCCGGCAGGGACGGCGACCCCCGCGCGTCGAACCGCAACTCCACCGCGGTGGAAACCTTGTTCACGTTCTGCCCGCCGGGCCCCGAACTGAGCACGAAGCGCTCGCTCAGTTCGGCCTCGTCGATCGACAGCGATGCTGTTATGGGGAGGCGGGCCACGGTGCTCCAAAAGTAAGAAAGGCCTTCTTTTCTGAAGAAAAGAAGCAAAAGACTTTTCCTCCGCTGTCGCGGGACTCACCGGAGACTCCCGCGACAGCGGAGCAAAAGCTTTTTGGTTCTTTTTCTCGAAAAAGAACTGCTTGCTTCCTTAAGGCTTGCGGAACTTCAGGATGAAATTATCCGCCTCGCCGATCGCCGCGTACTTGGCATGGTCCACCGCGCCCATTTCGAAACTGGGCGGCAACGTCCATACGCCCTTCGGCCACTTCTTCGTATCCTTTGCATTGGCGTCCAGTTCGGACGAGCCCACAAGCACGAACCCCGCTTTCTTCGCCAGCGCCACGGTATAATCCTGCCGGACATACCCGCTGTCGGCCTTGGGATCCTGTGGCTCGCTCGCCAGCCCGCGATGTTCCTCCACGCCGAGTATGCCGCCCGGTTTCAACGCCCGGAAGAACGCCGCGAACGCGGTGTCGGCATAGCCTTCCCCCATCCAGTTGTGCACGTTGCGGAACGTCAGCACGAAATCCGCCGAGCCAGGCGGGGCGATGTTCGTCTCGCTCTTGCTGAGCAAAGTGTAGCGCAGTTTGGTGTAGCCGGGCTTGCCGGCAAATTTCTGCTTGAACGTGGTCTTGCCCGGCTCGGCCGGCGCGTCGTCCTCGAGCGCCACGGTGTATGTGCCATGCGCCGCCAGATACGGCGCCAGGATCTCGGTCCAGTAGCCGCCGCCCGGCCAGATCTCCACCACGCTGGCGTCGGGCCGCAGGCCGAAGAAAGCAAGCTCCTCGGCCGGGTGGCGCGCAGCATCACGCGCCACGAACTTGGCCTCCCGCGCAGGCGACTGCACGGCCGCGGACAGCGCCGCATCGGTTGCGGCCAAAGCAGGGTGCAGCGACGCGGCACCCGACACAGCCAGCCCGCACAACGCGTTCCGCAATATCGTCCTGAGTTCCATGGTCTGTGTTCCTTCGAAAAGCACGCCGCGGCAGGCAACATCCCGCACGCAGGCGTGATCGTACGGCCATGAATTGAACACACGTGTCGCCCATATACCATTCACCAAGGAGCAAGGCGATGATGAAGGTTTCACGTTCCAGTTTGCGCAACGCCCTTATGGCGGTGGCTGCCGTTGGCGCCCTGACCCTGGCGGCCGGCCCGGCTGATGCGCAGCGCGGCGGCGGCGGTGGTTTCCACGGCGGCGGCGGCGGAGGCGGCTTCCACGGTGGCGGCGGCGGCGGTTTCCACGGTGGCTATGGCGGTGGCTTCCACGGCGGTTACGGCGGCGGCTTTCGCGGTGGCTACGGTTTCCGCGGCGGCTATGGTTTCCGTGGCGGCTACGGCTATGGCGGCTACGGCTTCCGCGGCGGTTACGGCTACGGGTGCTGCGGTCTCGGCTTCGGCGTAGGCATTTACCCGCCCTATTACGCCGCGCCCTATGCCCCGTACGGCTACGCACCCTACGCCTATGCACCGGGCTACTGACCCGGCCTGAACCCCACGCGTTGACGCGCCCTGCATCCCCGCCCGAGAACCGGCGGGAATGCAGGGCTTTTCATGATAGATGCTCGATAAGCTCGCCTTCCTCGTAGCCCTGGCGCGCGAGCGCCATTTCGGCCGTGCCGCCGAAGCCTGCGGCGTCACCCAGCCCACCCTGTCCGCCGGCCTGAAACAGCTCGAAGCCACCCTGGGCGTGCTGCTTGTCCACAGAAGCGGCCGCTTCGGCGGCTTCACCCCGGAAGGCGAGCGCGTTCTCGCCTGGGCCACCCGCATCGTCGCCGACGCGGGCGCCATGCGCGACGAAGTCCGCGCCCTGCGCGAAGGCCTCTCCGGCCACCTCCGCCTGGCCGTGATCCCCACCGCCCTGCCGCTGGTGGCCCGCCTGACCACGCCCCTGCGCCAGGCCCACCCCCAATTGCTCTTCGCCGTGCGCTCCTGCCCTTCCGCCGAGGTGCTGGCCTCCGTCGAGAACCTGCAGGCCGATGCCGGCATAACATATGTGGAGACCGCGGGCCTCGGCCGCGTCCGGACCTGGCCCATCTACGAGGAACGCTACCGCCTGCTCACCGCCGACCCCGCCTTCGCCAAACGCGCCTCGATCACCTGGCCGGAACTCGTCACCATGAAGCTGAGCCTGCTCACCGGCGACATGCAGAACCGCCGCATCATCGACGCCCGCCTGCTACGCGCCGGCGGCCTCCCCACTCCCGTGCTGGAGACCAACTCGATGATCGTGCTGATGACGCATGTGCAGACCGGCCACTGGGCCAGCGTCATGCCGGCGATGATCGCCGACGGCTGGGGCGTCTCGGCGCCCGTGCGCTCCATACCCATCGAGGAGGATCAGCCCCCGCCGGTGATCGGCCTGGTCTATCCGCAGCGCGATCCGCTGCTGCCTCTGACCGCGGCTTTGGTTAGCCTCGCAACAGGCAAGCAAGCAGTCCCTTTTTAACCCCCGCCTGCAAGAAAACCCGCCATCTCCGCAAGTCTCGCGCCGGCAGAAAGACCCACAAGCCGCCGTGCAAGCGGGAAAGTAAAAGTTTTTTGGTCCTTTTTTTCAAAAAAGGACTGCTTGCTTCCTGTTGACGAACTCCCCCGATCATTCCCCCTGAACACGCGCAATCCGGTTAAGCAGCTCCCAAGCCTTTTCCGTCGCGGAGAACAGCAGCACGATCACCGCCGCGGCCAGCGTGTCGCGTGTGTCCGTGCCATCCACCGCCATGCGCCCGGCCGAATAGATCAGCAACCCGAACCCGATCAGCGTGGACAGATGCCGCCGCGTCGCCCGCAGCCGCGTCTCATGCGCGGTCCGCTGCGCCGCCGCCTGATACAGCCGCACGAGAACCCAAAGGGTCCAGGTGGCCGTGACCGCAAGGATGATGCGCCCGAACATGATCAACCGCATGTCCGGATAGAGTGCCAGGAGCGACACCATCAGCACGGCAAGGTAGTTTTCGAACGCCTGTTCGGTGATCCTGCGGAAGCCCTGCCTGCCCTTGCTGAGCGCCACGACGGCATTCATCGACACCGCCACGAACAGCAGGCCCATCAGGGTGGCGGCCGCCGTGCCTATCACGCCGTAGAAGCTGGACCACGCTTGCATGGCAGCAAGGAAGGCCTTCTTTTTTGAAAAAAAGAAGCAAAAAACTTTCGCTCCTGCGCAAGCTCGGTCGCCGTGTTTTCTCCGGAGGAAGCCGGCTGCTTCAAATGCGGGGTAGTAAAAGTTTTTTGGTCCTTTTTTTCAAAAAAGGACTGCTTGCTTTCTTCGCGCCAACCAGCCCGAGACCCGCCGTCTTGATAGACATGTTCTATCGCAACATGCCCTGAATACCCTTGCGAAGCGTCGTCGGCCGGCCGAAGGATAGGAAATGCCGCTGACCACCGCTGGCCGTGTAGAAGAAATCATCGCGCCCTACCTCGCCTTGGAGGGCCCGGCGATGCCGATGCTGCACGCGATACAATCCGCCTTCGGCTTTGTCCCGGACGATGCCGTCCCGGTCGTCGCCCTCGCCCTCAACGTCTCGCGCGCCGAAATCCACGGCCTGGTCAGCTTCTACCACGATTTCCGCCGCGAGCCCGCCGGCCGCACGGTGCTGAAGTTTTGCCGCGCCGAAGCCTGCCAGGCGCGCGGCGCCGAGCGGGTCGCCGCCCACGCCGCCGCTGCCCTCGGCATCACCTGGCACGAGACCACGCCGGACGGCGCCGTCACGCTGGAGCCGGTGTTCTGCCTCGGCCTCTGTGCCGCCGCCCCCTGCGGCATGGTGAACGAGCGCACCGTCGCCCGCCTGGACAACGCCCGCGTGGACGCAATCCTGGAAGCCGCACGATGAAGATCTTCGTCCCCGCCGACGCCCTGGCCGCCTCGGTCGGCGCCGACGACGTGGCCGCTTCCCTGCGCCTCGCCTGTCCGGACGCCACCATCGTGCGCAACGGCTCCCGCGGCATGGCCTGGCTGGAGCCGCTTGTGGAAGTGGAGACGCCGGAAGGCCGCATCGGCTACGGCCCGATAGCGGCCGGCGACGTCCCCGGCCTGGTGGCGGCCAACTTCCTGTCCGGCGGCGCGCACCCCAGGCGCATCGGCCGCCCGGAGGAACACCCCTTCCTCGCCCGCCAGACGCGCCTGACGTTCGCCCGCTGCGGCCTGACGGACCCGCTGGATTACGCCGAATACGCGTCGCATGGCGGCCTGTCCGGCCTGCGCCGCGCGCTGGCTCTGGACGGCCCCGCCATCATCCAGGACCTCGCCGATTCCGGCCTGCGCGGCCGCGGCGGCGCAGGTTTCCCCACCGGCATCAAGTGGCGCACCGTCATGCTGGCGCCCGCCGCGCAGAAATACATCGTCTGCAACGCGGACGAAGGCGATAGCGGTACGTTCGCCGACCGCATGGTCATGGAAGGCGACCCCTTCCTGCTCATCGAGGGCATGGTCATCGCCGGCGTCACCGTCGGCGCCACGCGCGGCTACGTCTATCTCCGCTCCGAATACCCGCACGCGATCGCCGTGATGAACCAGGCGGTCGCCATCGCGCGCCGCGAAGGCCTGCTGGGCCCGTCCGTCCTCGGCAGCACGCACGCGTTCGAACTCGAGATACGCGTGGGCGCCGGCGCCTATGTCTGCGGCGAGGAGACCTCCCTGCTGGACAGCCTGGAGGGCAAGCGCGGCCAGGTGCGCGCCAAACCGCCGCTGCCGGCGATCCAGGGCCTGTTCGGCTGCCCCACCGTGGTCAACAACGTCCTCTCGCTCGCCGCGGTGCCGGACATCCTCCGCCCCGGCGGTGCCGCCGCCTACCAGGCGCTCGGCATGGGCCGTTCCCGCGGCACGATGCCCGTCCAGCTCGCCGGCAACGTCGCCCGTGGCGGCCTGTTCGAGGTCCCGTTCGGCATCACCCTAGGCGAGCTCGTGATGGACATAGGCGGCGGCACCGCCACCGGCCGCCCGGTCCGCGCCGTCCAGGTCGGCGGACCCCTGGGCGCCTATTTCCCGCCCGCCCTCTTCGATACGCCGTTCGACTACGAGGCCTTCACCGCGCAAGACGGCCTGATCGGCCATGGCGGCGTCACCGTGTTCGACGACACGGTGGACATGGCCCGCATGGCCCGCTTCGCCATGGAGTTCTGCGCCACCGAATCCTGCGGCAAGTGCACTCCCTGCCGCATCGGCTCCACCCGCGGCGTCGAAGTGCTGGACCAGATCATCGCAGGCCAGAGCGGCAAGTTAACGCTCCTGGAAGACCTGTGCGACACGATGAAGTTCGGCTCGCTCTGCGCGCTGGGCGGCTTCACACCCTATCCGGTGATGAGCGCCGTGCGCCATTTCCCGGAAGATTTCAGACCGCGCCTCCCCATGGCCGCGGAATAGGAGCACGCAGATGGCGCTGATCCACGAAGACGATTTCGGCACGCCCGCCAGCCACGCCGAGAACCTGGTGTCCATAAAGATCGACGGCTTCGACGTCACCGTGCCCGAAGGCACGTCCGTCATGCGCGCCGCCGCCCAGATCGGCGTCAAGATCCCCAAGCTTTGCGCCTCGGACACGCTGAACGCCTTCGGCTCCTGCCGCCTCTGCCTCGTCGAGATCGAAGGCCGCGCCGGCACGCCCGCCTCCTGCACCACGCTCGTCTCGCCGGGCATGAGCGTCGTCACCGGCAACGAACGCCTGCGCAAACTCCGGCGCGGCGTGATGGAGCTCTACATCTCCGACCACCCGCTGGACTGCCTGACCTGCGGCGCCAACGGCGATTGCGAGCTGCAGGACACCGCCGGCGAGGTTGGCCTGCGTGACGTCCGCTACGGCTACGAGGGCGCCAACCACCTCAAGCAGGCGAAGGACCAGTCCAACCCGTATTTCGACTACGACCCCTCCAAATGCATCGTGTGCAGCCGCTGCGTCCGCGCCTGCGAGGAAGTCCAGGGCACCTTCGCCCTGACCGTGGACGGCCGCGGCTTCGATTCCCGCATCGCCGCCGGCCAGAACGAACCCTTCATGACCAGCGAGTGCGTGAGCTGCGGCGCCTGCGTGCAGGCCTGCCCCACCGCCACGCTGATCGAGAAGAAGGTCGTCGAGATCGGCACGCCCGAACACTCGGTGGTCACCACCTGCGCCTATTGCGGCGTCGGCTGCCAGTTCAAGGCGGAGATGCGCGGCCCGGAACTCGTCCGCATGGTCCCCTACAAGGACGGCAAGGCCAACCGCGGCCATAGCTGCGTCAAGGGCCGCTTCGCCTGGGGCTACGCCACCCACCGCGAGCGCATGACCAAGCCGATGATACGCGCCGCCATCACCGATCCCTGGCGCGAAGTCACCTGGGACGAGGCGCTCACCCACGCGGCGTCCGAAATCCACCGCATCCAGAAGCAATACGGCACCGGTTCGGTCGGCGGCATCACCAGCTCCCGCTGCACCAACGAAGAATCCTACCTCGTCCAGAAGCTCGTGCGCGCCGGGTTCGGCAACAACAACGTCGATACCTGCGCCCGCGTCTGCCACTCGCCCACCGGCTTCGGCCTATCGCAGACCTATGGCACGTCGGCCGGCACGCAGGATTTCGACAGCATCGAGCAGACCGACGTCATGCTCGTCATCGGCGCCAACCCCACCGACGGCCATCCGGTGTTCGCCTCGCGCATGAAGAGGCGCCTGCGCGCCGGCGCCCAGCTGATCGTCATCGACCCGCGCCGCATAGACCTGGTGCGCAGCCCGCACATCGAAGCCGCCATGCACCTTCCCTTGCAGCCCGGCACGAACGTCGCGGTGGTCACCGCGCTCGCCCACGTCATCGTCGCCGAAGGCCTGGTCAACGAAGAGTTCGTCCGCGAACGCTGCGACATGGCCGAGTTCCAGGGCTGGGCGGAGTTCGTCCTGGAGCCCCAGAACAGCCCCGAAGCCGTCGAGAAACTCTCCGGCGTCCCCGCCGACCTGATACGCCAGGCCGCCCGCCTCTACGCCAGGCCCGGCAATTCCGCGATCTTCTACGGCCTGGGCGTCACCGAGCACAGCCAGGGCACCACCACAGTGATGGCCATCGCCAACCTGGCCATGGCCACCGGCAACATCGGCCGCCCCGGCGTCGGCGTGAACCCGCTGCGCGGCCAGAACAACGTGCAGGGCGCCTGCGACATGGGCAGCTTCCCGCACGAACTCCCCGGCTACCGGCACGTCGCCGGTGCCACCCGCGACATCTTCGCCACCGAATGGGGCGTCCCGCTCGACCCCGAGCCGGGCCTGCGCATCAACAACATGCTGGACGCCGCCATCGATGGCACCTTCAAGGCCATCTACATCCAGGGAGAGGACATCGCGCAGTCGGACCCCGACTCACGCCACGTCATCGCCGGCCTCTCCGCCATGGAATGCGTCATCGTCCAGGACCTCTTCCTGAACGAGACAGCCAATTACGCCCACGTCTTCCTCCCAGGCACCACCTTCCTGGAAAAGGACGGCACCTTCACCAACGCCGAGCGCCGCATCAACCGCGTCCGCCGCGTCATCGCCCCGCTGCCCGGCCTGGCCGACTGGGAAGTCACCCTGCGCCTGGCCGACGCCCTGGGCGTCAACATCGGCACCTATGCCCACCCGTCCGAGATCATGGATGAGGTCGCGCGCACCACGCCCACCTTCTCCGGCGTATCTTACGCCCGATTGGACGAGCTGGGCTCGATTCAGTGGCCGTGCAGTGACATCATGCCGGAAGGCACCCCGGTCATGCATGTGGGCGGCTTCGTGCGCGGCCTCGGCCGCTTCATGATCACCGAATACATCCCCACCGAGGAACGCTCCGGCCCCCGCTTCCCGCTGCTTCTCACCACCGGCCGCATCCTCAGCCAATACAACGTGGGCGCCCAGACACGCCGCACGGAAAACAGCCGCTGGCACGAGGAAGACCTCCTCGAAATCCACCCCCACGACGCCGAACTCCGCGGTGTCCGCGAAGGCGACTGGGTCCGCCTCGCAAGCCGCGCCGGCGAGACCTCGCTCCGCGCCCGCATCACCGACCGCGTCGCCCCCGGCGTGGTCTACACCACGTTTCACCACCCGATGACGCAAGCCAACGTCATCACCACCGACCACTCCGACTGGGCGACCAACTGCCCGGAATACAAGGTGACGGCAGTGCAGGTGAGTCCGTCCAACGGGCCCAGCGCCTGGCAGGTGGAGTACCGGCAGCATAGCGAGCAGGCGCGGCGGGTGGCGGCGGAGTAGGCAAGCAAGGCCTTCTTTTCTGAAGAAAAGAAGCAAAAGACTTTTGGTCCCTGTCGGCGAACGCTGAGGCAGCCGCCGACAGGGAGGAAAAGTTTTTTGCTTCTTTTTTTCAAAAAAGAAGGCCTTGCCTTCCCTTAACTTGCCTTCCGCTCCCCGCGCGCGCTGATCTCCCCCTCATGCGCCAGCAAGCCGGCTTCACCCTGATCGAGATACTGGTCGTGCTGGCCATATTGGGCGTCAGCCTCGGCCTCATCCTCGGCCGCGGCTCGATGAAAAGCCACGGCCTCGAGACGACCGGTGCCGCCTCCGCCATCGCGCAGAGCCTGCGCGCCGCCCGTGCCCAGGCGATCGCCACCGACCATGACGTCGCTGTCGTCTTCGACCCGCTGCGCCACGTCTTCGCAGCCGACGCCTCCCCCGTGCAGAACCTGGCGCCCGACCTGGCCCTCTCTGTCCTGCCCCCAGCGATCCCCGGCCCGGGCGACGCCCGCATCATCCGCTTCTCCCCTGACGGCAGCGCCACCGGCGGGCAGGTCCTGCTCGGCACCGGCAAGCGCCGCATCGGCATCAGCGTCGAATGGCTGACAGGCAAGGTCACGGTCGCCGATGCGCACTGACCGCGGCTTCACCCTCCTCGAAGTCCTCATCGCCTTTGTCATCGCGGCCCTGGCCATGGGCGCGCTGTTCAGCGGCACGGTCTCTGGCCTCGATGCCACCGCCGTCGCGGCCAAATACGACGAGGCGATCTCGCTCGCCAAATCCCACATGGCCGCCATCGGCCGCGGCGCCCCGATCGCCCCCCAGCAGACTAGCGGCGCAGACGGCGAAAACTTCACCTGGCACCTGCGCATCAAGGAAGCCGCATCGCGCCAGCTGGTGCTGAGCGACCAGGACCGCGCGAACGACATAAAGCCGAGCCGCGCCGTGCTCTATGACATCGTGGTGACGGAAAGCTGGAAGGCCGGCGGCCGCACCCGGCAGGTGACGCTGGCGACACGGCGTTTCGACGTGCGGGCGGCGGAGGGGACGTGAAGGAAGCAAGGCCGTCTTTTTTGAAAAGAAGCAAAAAACTTTCACCACTGAAGCATCGAATGCAGCCGCGGCGCTCTCCGAACGTGCGCGTCGTCTCGTGCAGGCGCCAGGGACAAAAGTTTTTTGCTTCTTTTTTTCAAAAAAGAAGGCCTTCCTTGCCTTCCTACGGCTTCACCCTGATCGAAGTCATAATCGCCCTCGCCATCTTCGGCTTCGTCCTCGTCGGCCTCGCGCAATCCCTGCGCTTCGGCATGGCGGCCCGCAGCGTGGAGGACCGCATGGCCGGAGCCGCGGCGCAGCAGGAGCGCCTGGACCGCGTGCTCCGCCGGCTCATCGAGCAGGCCTCGCCGCCCGCCTCCACGGACGACAAGCCGTTTGCCGGCGAGGAGCACCGCCTGACCCTGATGACCCTGCTGCCGGACGAGCCGCAGACCGCCGTCTCGCGTCACGCGCAGGTGGCCATCGGCGTCGATGACAGCCACCGCCTGGTGCTGCGCTGGAAGCCGCACCCCAACGCGGTGGCCCTCGGTCCCGTGCCGCCGATGCAGGAGATCGTTCTGGCCGAAGGCGTGGAGCGTATCGATCTGGCCTATCACGCAAGCACCGCCGAGGGCGGCAAATGGTCCAAGACCTGGACCGAGGGGCCGCTGCCCGCGGTGGTGCAACTGCATTTCGTGCTGCCCGGCGGCAAGCATCGCTGGCCGGACATGCAGATGCCAACTTTGCTGGATACAAATGGAAGCTTCTGAAAATGCGCGGTCTGGCCCTGACGCGGACAGCCGGGAAGCAGGCAAGGCCTTCTTTTTTGTAAAAAAGAAGCAAAAAACCTTTATTTTCCCGCATCGTCAGCAGGCGTGTTCGTCCAAAGGCAACCGCCTGCTTGCGCCCGTCGGACCAGCCTCAATGCAGCCGCATTATTCTCGGGACCTGCGCGTAAGCGCCCGCCACCACCAGGAACAAAAGTTTTTTGCTTCTTTTTTTCAAAAAAGAAGGCCGTCCTTCCTTGCCCGTCCCCCAAGCCAGGACAACGGTTTCGCCCTCCTGATAGTGCTCTGGACCATGGCGCTGCTGTCCTTGCTCGCCTCCCAGGTAACTGGCGCCGGCCGAGCGGAGACGAAGCTGGCCAACGCGCTGCGCGGCGGCGCGCAGTTGCAGGCGGCCGCAGACGCCGCGGCCTACGAAACCATCTGGCACATGCTGGACGGTGGCGGCGATTTCTGGACGCCGGGTGCGATGACCACGGTGATCAACGAGCCGGCCGGCCCCGTGCGGGTGACGGTGACGGACGATCGCGGCAAGCTGGACATCAACCAGTCGCCGGTGGCCTTGCTGGCCGCGCTGTTCGCCGTCGTGGGTGCAAACCGCAGCACCGCCCAGCTCGCCGCCAACGGGGTCGCGGACTGGCGGTCCCAGCAGCCGGCCGGCGCGGACACGGACACGCCGCTGATGGCCAGCTACAGGTCGGACGGGCGCGTCTGGGGCCCGGCCGGCCAGGAGTTCCAGCGGCTCGACGAGCTGAAGCTGGTGATCGGCATGAACCAGGCGCTTTACGCCGCGAGCCGGCCCTATCTGACGCTGGCGCTCGAGCAGGGGCCCTGGGTCGCCTACGCGAGCCCGGTCGTCCTGGCGGCGATCGCGCGCGCCAAGCGCGACGCGGGGCTGGCCGTCGATCCGGCCGATGCCCGCGGACCCGTGGTGCTGCGGCTGGAGGCGCGCGCCACCGGCGCGAACGGTGCCGCCTTCACGCGTCGCATGCTGTTCCGCCTGGACGGCACGCTGAGCGGTCCGGCCTGGAAATACCGGATCCTGAGCTGGGAGGACGGGCCCGCTCCTGTCTTTGACACGCCAGGTGCTTCGGACGCGGCCAGGCTCGGCGTGCGGTGACGCCCTGCGTGCGATTGAGCTTCGGCGAGTGCCGCGATACGGTCGGCCTCGAAGCAAGAAAGGCCTTCTTTTTTGAAAAAAAGAAGCAAAAAACTTTTGGTCCTGTTGGTTGCGTCGTTGGGCGGCTTCTCGTCTCCCGGTCTGGCGCAGTAGGCTCGGCCGCGCAGAATGCGCAACGTTTTCGTCAGACAGCAGCGCGCCACCCGTCCAGGTTCGAAATAAACGTACCACCCGGCTGCTGCCCAAACAGCCACGCCACCCCAGCGTCGGGGGAAGCAAAAATTTTTTGCTTCTTTTTTCAAAAAAGAAGGCCTTTCTTCCTTTCCCCGATAGGAACAAAAACCTGCAAGCCGCAAGAGCCAACCTGGAAGCCGGCAAGACAACCAGCCGCGCCCTGATCGAACAATCCCTGGCCGCCATCGAAGCGCCGGACGGGGAGGGCGCCCGCGCCTTCACCAGGACCTACGCCGCCCAGGCCCGCGCCAGCGCGGACGCTATGGACGCGCTGCGCCGCGCCGGCCGCGCCCCCGGCCCCTTCGCCGGCATCCCGATCAGCCTGAAGGATTTGCTGGACGTGGCAGGCGAGCCCACTTTGGCGGGCTCCGTCGTCCTGGCCAACGCCCCGCCCGCCCAATCGCACGCGCCTTTGGTGCAGCGCCTGCTGGCCGCCGGCCTGGTGCCCGTCGGCCGCACGAACATGACGGAATTCGCCTTCAGCGGCGTCGGCATAAACCCGCATTACGGCACCCCGCGCTCGCCCTTCGGCCGCACCGCGGATGGGGCAGGGCGTGTCCCCGGCGGCAGCTCGTCCGGTGCCGCCGTCTCCATCTCGGACGGCATGGCGCTCGCCGCGATAGGCACGGACACCGGCGGCTCCTGCCGCATCCCCGCGGCGTTCTGCGGCGTGGTCGGCTACAAGCCCACCGCCAGGCGCGTCCCGCTCACCGGCGTCACGCCGCTTTCCCCGTCCCTGGATTCGGTGGGTCCGCTCGCGGCCTCCGTCGAGGCCTGCGCCATCATGGACGCCATCCTCGCCGGCATCCCCGTGCCATCCCTCCGCGCCACCCCGCCCGCCGGCCTGCGTCTCGTCTATCCCGCCAACATCGACCCCGACACGATGGACGCCCCCACCGAGCGCGCCATCGACCGCGCCCTGCAACGCCTCGACCGCGCCGGCGTGGTCGTCGTCCACAAGAACCTGCCCAGCCTGGACATGCTTGTCGCCGCCCATGCGCGCGGCGGTTTTGCCGTGGTCGAATCCTACACCTGGCACCGCACGCTGCTGGCCGACCACGCCCCCCTCTACGACCCGCGCGTCGCCAACCGCATCCTCCCCGGCGCCAAGATGGCGGCTGCCGACTACGTGGCCCTGGTGGAAGCCCGCGCCCGCGTGATCGCCGCCTTCGCCGACGACATGGCCCCGTTCGACGCCCTGGTCATGCCCACGGTGCCGATCGCGCCCCCGCCCATCACCGCGTTCGACGGAGAGGCAGACTACATCCGCCTGAACGCCGCGATACTGCGCCTCCCGTCGCAGATAAACTTCGTCGACGGCTGCGCGATAAGCCTGCCGTGCCACGAACCGGGCGCGCCGCCGGCCGGGCTTACGCTTGCGGCGACTGGCCTGTCGGACGCTCGGCTTTTCCGGATTGCGGCGTCCGTTGAGAGTGTTGTCAAAGGCAAGTAAGCAAGGCCTTCTTTTTTGAGAAAAAGAAGCAAAAGACTTTTGCTCCCTGTCGGCGAACGTTGCAGCAGCCGCCGCTTTCTTGCCTTAGATTGCCGCCACCGCCGCCAGCACGTGATCCAGCGAAACACG
>CAXTVW010000091.1:11512-14114 GCA_964247675.1 uncultured Acetobacteraceae bacterium | reverse complement strand
TCGTTGAGCGGATAAGACGCCATCAAGCGCAATTGGTTTTGCCAATCGCGAAACATCGACCACAGCCCACTGCTTTTCGCGCCGCGCCGGCGCAGTTCCGCGGCTATCGCCCACGCGGCGCCATAGTGACGGAGCTGCACGGCGTAGATCTCGCGCAGCGTGGTGTCGGGATCCCAGATATGCGTGGCTTCGGAGCCTACGCCGTTGATCTCGATGATCTTGAAGCCGGTGCCTTCGCGTAGCTCGTGCAGGCTGCGATAGCGTACGTCTATGCGGCCGA
Organism: uncultured Acetobacteraceae bacterium; assembly: GCA_964247675.1. GTDB lineage: Bacteria > Pseudomonadota > Alphaproteobacteria > Acetobacterales > Acetobacteraceae > BOG-908. The sequence goes on along the minus strand of CAXTVW010000091.1, from coordinate 13,834 downwards.
AATGGAAGTCCGGCATGGCGCGGGCGATCTGGTCGATGCGCGTGGCGAGCGCGGGCGTGATGTCGGCGGCGCCGTTGCGGAAGATGGAGCCGCGGCAATGGTTTCCGGCGAACACCAGGCGCACGCGCTCGCCGCGGGCGGGGATGCTGTCGAGCTGGGCGGCGAGGCGGGAGAGATAGAGGTGTTGCAGCTTGCCGTGGCGCGGGTCGGTCTGGATGAGGCCGCGCAGGGTAGAGGTGCCGTCACCGGTGACGGTCGGGGCGTGTTTGAGGGTGACCGAAGTGATCTGGCCGGCGGGCTCGGTTGGCCGGCGGATGTAGAAGATGCCCGCTTCGCCCTCGTAGGGAATCAGATGTTGCAGGACCAGCTTGATCTGGCGTGGGAAGGCGGCCAGGGCGTTGGCCAGCGCGGCCTCATCCTCGATGAGGCGGACGCCGGCGCCGTTCAGGCCGATATCCGGTTTCAGGACGATAGGGAGTGCGAGGTTTGCCGCGGCCAAAGCCGCCTTGGCGCGCGCGAGGTCGTCCTCGCCCGTCACGATAGTTGTGTAGGGAGCGATCGTGTCGCGCGCCTCGCCGGTGACGAGGTTCAGGATGGCCGTCTTGCTCTCGCCACACAGGCCGCCGGTGGTGATGGCGGGGTTGGCGGCGGTGGGCAGGCTGAGGTCCCTGTGCCAGGCGCCCAGTGCGATCCATTGCGCGATGACGGGGAAGTAGGTCAGCCACTGGGGGAGGAACTCGAAAGGCGAGACCTCGCGACGGCGCGGGACGGGCTCGGCGAATGCTGCTTCGAGCGCGTCTGGGCCGATGGGCGAGGCAAGCGCGTCCAAGTTCCTACCCCTTTGCTTGCGCGCGAACCGCGAGGCGGCCGGCAAGGATGATGACTACGATGAAGGCTGCGAAGCCGGCCCAGCGCCACTCGCCGAGGTGTTCGACGAGAAGCTTGCCCACCCGTAGCGACACGGCGAACAACGCGGAAGTCCAAATCAGGGTGGCGCCCACGGCGGCGGCGACGAATTTCCGGAAGTTTGCGCCCAGAAAGCCACAGGCGGTGTAGGTGGGCAGGCGGACTCCGGGCAGGAACCGGCTGATGAAGACGACCTTGAAGACGTGGCGCTCGAGCCAGACGCGGCTGCGTTGCTGCCGTTGGGCGGGGATCAGGCGGGCGGCCCAGGGCACGTGTGCGGCGAGGCGTCCTAGGCCGTAAAGGCCGATGTCACCGAGGACGATGCCGATGTAGAGGGAGGTCAGCGCGACCGGGATGGAGAGGCCGCCGCTTTGCACGGCGAGGGCGGCGGCGGCGGTCGCGGCATCCTCCAGGATGAAGGTGCCGATGACGATCGCCGCGCCCTGAAGCAACACGCTGTGCCCGGCGACGGCAAGCAGGTGGGCGACCGACAGGTCCATCTATTGTGCCGCCGCCGCGTGCTGGCCGAAATGGCCGCCGACAGAGAGCAAGCGGTTTTTGGGTCTGTTTTCCAAAGAAGAACCGCTTGCCCTGGCTTCCTTCACGCGGTGAAGCGATCGACGAGTTCGGCGCGCGCGGCGGGGTCAAGGCCGATCGCCTGCTCCAGGTAGGCGTCGAGCGAGCCGTATTCGGCGCGCAGGGCGTCGAAGGCGGCGGTCAGCAGGGATTCGTTGGCGCTAAAGAGGACGTCCTTCACGGCTGGCGGCAGGTCAAAATTGCTGGCGATTTCGCGGCGCCAGAGGGTGTTGGTGGCGAGGTAATCTTCCACCACGTGCTCCCAGGCGACGCCGAGGGCGCTGAGGAACAGGGCGGAGCCGAAGCCGGTGCGGTCCTTGCCGGCGGAGCAGTGCAGCAGGAGCGGCGTGCCGCCGGGTGCGAGCAGGGCGGCAAAGAGCTTGCGGTATTGCGGGAAGCTTTGCAGGGCGTAGGCGCGGTAGGCTTCGCGCAACAGCTCCAGCATGTCCTCCGGGGTGGCGTGCCCGCTGTCCTGGCCGGTGCGCAGGATGTCGCGCAGGCTGGCGCCGACAGAGGGTTCGATGGGGAGCGGCAGGCGGGTGGCACCGGCTAGAAAGACGGGGGTGGCAAGCGCTTCCCGTTCGCCGCGCAGGTCGCAGACAGTGCGAAGGCCCAGGGCGGCGATGGTGCCCAGATCCTCTTGCGACAGGTTGGCGAGCGCAGGGGCGCGAAACACGAGGCCAGTGCGGACGTGGCGGCCGCCCTCGGTCGGCCAGCCGCCGAGGTCTCGCAGGTTGGATGCGGCGTTGAGCGAGATGGAGAGCGATGGCATCGCGCGCTTGTTCCAGATGCTCCGGCTAAAGGGAACCCTGGCTCACCATTTCAGGCCGAATACCGCGT